>JAJZRV010000057.1 GCA_021850135.1 Pseudomonadota bacterium | reverse complement strand
CGCCGTCAGGGAACGGGCATTGGCAGCACGCACACAACGCTCATCCAGCCACCGGCCCAGGGCATCTTCCGCCTCGAAGTACTCGTCCGTGGCTTCCCGCACTACCTGGGGAGGATCCAGGCGCCCCAGGCGCTGCCATTCCAGACATCCCTTCAATGCCCAAGCCAAGATACCGTCGCGTTCAGCCAGGAGTTTCTGTTGCAGATGCTTGTCCCGTCGCTCGGGCAGGATGGTGACCGTGAACGGGATGAGATGCAGCCGCCGTCTCATGGCCTCATCTATGTTGCGAATAGCGGGCTTGTGGTTGCCTGCCACGAATAGCTTGAACTGCGGGGGGAACTCAAAAAAATCCTGGCGCATGAAACGCGCCGAGATCTTGTCGCCGCCCGTGAGGCTCTTGAGCTTCGACTCCGCCCAACGACGTCCTTGTTCGGTTTCGATGCTCGAGACAAAGCGCGCGCCTCGCAGACTCGCCATATCTGTGGGATGCCGATCGGCACGGGTTTCCATGAAGGTGTCCATGGGCGCATTGGTGGCGTAATCCCCCAGGATGGCGGCAATTGTGTTGAGGAACACCGACTTGCCGTTGGCGCCAGTACCGTAGAGAAAAAAGAGCGCATGCTCCCGGGTGGAGCCCGTCAAGGCGTAGCCCACCGTGCGCTGGAGATAAGCCTGGAGCTCCTTGTCGCCTCCGGTCACCTCATCGAGAAATCTGATCCAGGTCGGGCATTCCCCACGGGGTGTTGCGGTGGTAATTTTGGTCATGCGATCACTCGGATTGTGCGGGCACTCCCTCCCCGTTTTGAGATCAATCAGCCCCCCTGGCGTATTGAGAAGCCACGGATCTGCATCCCACTCTTCGGTGGTGGCCGCATGCCGCCGATCCACTTTGGCCAGCCGTTCGACGCCGCTCACTGTGCTAGAAGCTGCCAGTTTGGCCGCAACCTTGGGGTTGTCTGCCTTGAGTGCAGCCTGGCGGCAGACGTGCCGAATGAGATCCGTCGCGGCCAGTGTGTCCTCGGCCCGCCAGCGTTGCCCGTCCCAGACCATCCACTTGCCCCAGGTGGCCACGTAGCGCCAATCCGGGTGATAGCGTCTGGTAAAGGCGAGCGCCAGGTCATCCTCAGTGCCCCATACGCTCTCATCCACAGCCCCGTCAGAACTCCCAGACAGCGAATCCTCGCCGGCAAGCTGCATCTGCAAGCGCGGACCGTGGGCGATGAAGCCCGGTACATCAAAGCCTTCAACCAGGGCATCGGCCGCATCCCAGCCTTCGGGGGCTTCTTCCGGGGGATAAAGAATGTGGCAGCTCGCGGCGCCAATCATGAGCACGGCTTGCGCCGCCTGGTTCGCGTATTCCCAGCCCGGCTTGTCCTTGTCCGGCCAGATGAGTACGTCCTTGCCAGATAACGGCGACCAGTCGGTCTTTTCCACCGGTGCCCTAGCCCCGTGCATGGCGGTGGTAGCGCAGACCCCCACATCGATCAGCGCCTGGGCACATTTCTCCCCTTCCACCAGAATCACCTGCGAGGATTGCGCGATGCCGGGCTGGTTGTAGAGCGGCCGTGGGTCGGGGGGCGCCATCTTGCGCCGCTTGGCATCCCAGGGTCGAAACTCCTTCTTGCGGCCCGGCGGGTCGTAGCGGTAGACCACGGCGATGAGCCGACCCTCGGCATCCAGGTAATCCCACTTCGCCGTGGCCGGGCCGAGATCGTCGAGCACAGGTTCTTTGCGTGACTTGCGGCCTGGCACAGGAGCCAGTGCCGAGCGCCCCACCAGATCGGCGCAACAGGTGAGCAGGCGCGGAAATTCAGTCTTCGCATCGATGCCATGGTTTCTGGCAACGGCCTCGAATACGTCGCCGCCCTCCCCGCTTGCGCGATCGGTCCAGAGACCCGCTTTGTCGCCGGTGAGCACCATCTCCAGACTGTCGCCAGGGCTCCCCAGGACGTCCCCGATGTAGAACTTGCCCCGGCGTACCTTGCCCGCTGGAAACAGGGTGTAGAGCACCGACTCCAGTTGAGCCAGTAGGGCTCCTCTGATCTCTTCGCGCCAGGCAGAAAGATCACGCGTCGCGGATGGCGTGCATTCGTTGAAATCAAGCGCGCCATGGTGGAGTGTGTCATTCATGGCGTGAACCTCCAGCAACGTTCTGCCCATGCGCAGAACTTGCATTCGAAATGGGTGGAATCAGCAAAAGCGCGGGGGAGCAGCTCGCCTGCTTCGGTCGCCTGAATTACTCGGACAGCCCGGTCGGACATGCGTTGAGCAAGCGTTGCGTCGAATGGAATCAACTCGGCGTAGATTTCCATGGTGTCGGCATTCACAGCCGTGAAAAGCGCCGGATGTTCATGCAATCCGAGGTAGCTTTGATAAATGGCGATCTGGGATGCATAAACGGGTTTTGCGATGGCGAGCTTGTGCTTTTGCACCTCACGCCAGGCCTTCGACCCCAGGCACTTGTTTTCCCAAAGGGCGGGATAAGAGAAGCCCTCCGGGCCTGCCACCAGTACCCCGTCCACATGGCCTCGCAAGCGGCCATCGGCCACCGAGAAACCGAACTGATGCCCGTTGGCGTCCTCGGTTTTGAGGGCGAACCCAGCCAACCGCAACCAGCGCATCACCATGTCCTCGGTACGATGCCCGCGCTCGAAAATGCGCAGCAACCGGCCCGTGAAGCCCTTACCCGCATCCACGGAAGCCTTGGCATATTCGTATTGCAATTGCCGCTCGCAGGCAGCACCCAGGCGGGATGCCCCCAGGTAATCGCGTTGGGGTGACGCCTTATGCTCGGTTTGCAAGGCCACGTCCAGCAGTGCTTCGATCCGACCTGAGAGGCTGGCCGATGAATTGAAATCCATCATGGGGCGACCTCCCAAGGCAGATCGTCCTTGAGATCTGTCAGGGCATTGCTGCTGGATTGGGGCACGGACTCACGGATGGGGTCATGCGCCGCGAGATCAGGATCGGCCATGGCCACTGGCGGAAATTTGGCGCCTTCGTGCTGTACTGCCATTTCCTCCACATAGGCCGTGACGATAGATTCAATCACGCTCAAAGCTTCGGCTTTGGTATAGGCGCCCAAGGGCTTATCAAAACCAATGGCTTCGGCCGCATCCCCAAAAACCCGAAGACAATGGTGCATGGCCGCTTTTTCCAAGGGGGTGGCATCAACCATGGCATCCCTCCCGGTAAGCCCATCGTCCAGCGCACGCTTCCAGTTGCCATAGAGCATGTGAAAGACTTCCTGGCAGCGCCGCGAACAAAATGCCCAATCGATGGGGTAGCGCCGGGGATCTCCCGTGGCGTAACGCAGATCCATGTGCCCGAATCCCCGGGCTTCGCGGGAACAGACCCAGCATTTCATCTGCCCTCCCCATCACTGTGCCCAAGCGGGCCTGCCGCTGGCGGGGGCTGAGGCTGACCGGGGAGGAGCCGTGTAGGAAGGCGCAGCTTGCGCTGGGGCACCGGATTGTCCACCACTCACGGATTTGGGAATGCTCACCATGAGCGCCGCGTAATCCTTGTGGTCGGGTTCGATGGCGAGCTTCACCACATTGCGATCCTCGCCTTTGGCATCTTTCTCCACATCGACCCTTACCAGGAACTCGATGCCGTCCAGATCCGCGAAACTGTTAATCCTGCGAGCAGCTGCCGCTTGCGGCGAGTTGTCCTGGGGATGCACGTTGCGGGCAGAATTGAGAATGCCCCGGATCATGCTGCGCCCCATCTGGCCCCAGGCAGGACCTTTGCCAGAATGCAGGCCGATGTTGGACCACATCTTGCGCTTGGCGTAGGGGCCTGCCGTGATGATGAATTCACAGGCGAGATACACCGAACCTGTTTCAAAAGACTGGGTGGCATAGCCGCCGGTCCAGCCTTGGGTGGGATCATCAAAGCCACCCGGCTTGATGGTCATGCGCACTGGCACAAGCGCTCCCTTGGGGATCAGTTCAAACCCATGCTGTTGTTCGGCATCGTTGAAGTCGTTCCATTGATTCATCGTCATTTTTTGCTCCTGGTTCGGATAGGTGTTTTGGGTGTTGCGGCAGGCAGCCGCTTCTTGATGGCCTTGACGCGTGCATCGAGCGCATCCAACTGCTGAACCATGCCTTCCACGCGGGCTTCCATTTCCATCATGGTGTGGCGCAGCCACGTGTTTTCAGCGCTGATCCTGCGGACCGTGGCTTTGGCTGATTTTTCGAATACGGTGTATTCGGCCTCATTCATGGCGCGCCACCTCCCAGACATTTGGCAATCAGCTTTCCAAGATGGGGCTCTTCGATGGCATCAAGCCGTCCGCTGCGATCCTTGGAGGGGTAGCCATAGGGGTTGTCGGCCCGGGTGACAAAGGCGCGGTAAGGGGCGCCGCCATCCTCAGACTTGAGCACAGCCAAGGTCACCACCTCGTCCAGCACGCCAGGCAGTTCCAGGGCGGTCTTGCTGCCTTCCAGCTGCAGCTGGTAGAAGCGACGGTTAAAGTCGTCGGTTTTTTCTTCCAGGATGGCCACATAGATCACGTGCTTGTCGCGCACATGCTGCAGGTGCGTGAGCGCCGTGATCATTTCCTGCCCCAGGAGGCCATAGGCGCCGCGATTGTCGGATTTGCCGGTCTTCTCGCTCACGGCCTGCGGCTGGGTCTTGCACCAGGCAAAACACAGGCGGGAGAGCACGGTGAGGCTGTCCACGAAATACGTGTCGTATTTGGCCAGTTGCGCGGGATCCCCGTATTTGGTGCGCACATGCTCGAAATGCGCCTGAGAGAAAGACTGGTCCGGGGTGGCCGTGGGCATGGGTCCTGCCAGAAACACAACCAGATCCCGAAACTCCGGCCAGGTGCGCGGGCGCACTGTGTCACCGGCCCAATCGCGCACCGACAGATCACCCGCCTCGAGATCCACGAAAAGGGTGGATTCAGCATGCAATGTCTTGAGCTGGGTGGTCTTGCCCACACCGGGAAAACCCACCAGTCCCACCTTGGCGCTGTGGCGTTCCTTGAGCCGTTCATCGGCGGAAATGATGGGAAGCATCAGGCGCCCTCCTGGTTTGGTTGCAGGAGTGCGAGCCTAAAATCCGGCTTACCAGTCTTGAGGGTACGTGCGGGAGCGAAAGCGCTTTTCAACGTTTCCGGCCAGGCGCTGAACCGGGATTCCGGCACGCGGTAGGTGATTTCCACGTAATCGCCAGGATTCTCACCACTGTCCGCAATGCGCTGCACGATTTCCGAGAGCTGCTTCTGATCCCACTTCACCTTCTTGGGCAGATCGGCAGTGATACGAAGCGCCCCATCGGAGAAGTGCACCACACCGGTGTCCTTGCCCTGGGTGCGCCTCAGGGTTTGCGCCTCTTGCGCATACTTGAGCGTCAAGGCCTGCTCCAGATGTGCAAGATGCGCCTTGGCTTGCGTGAGACCGTCCACGGCTTGCGCATGAAGATGAAAGAGGGTTTCGCCAGGTAAAGCGGCCAGATCGCTGGCGAGCAGTTCCACGGCCTGCAAGAGCGTGAGCTTCATGCCACACCTCCCGCGCACGCCCGCTTCGAGGTGCTGCGCCGCAGGCAATCTGTTTCATAGGCTTCCACATCCTCGATGCGGTAGCGGACCTGGCCTTGCAACTTCAAGAACACAGGGCCAATGCCATCGGAGCGCCAACGCTCGAGGGTGGCCTCACTCACATCCCAGCGCTTGGCAAGCTCGCGCTGATTCAGGTGACGAATGGGTTCGGTATCTTCCACAGGAATCTCCTTGATGATGAAATCGCCCGGTTTCGCGCTGCCAGCGAGCAGCGCCAACCGTTGAGGCCATTACATCAATCGGGATTCCACAACCCGTTCCACAGATTCCACAAAACCATTCCACAAATGCGATTCGTGAGGAAAGCCATGAAAAAACCCGGGCTCGCTGGGGCAAGTACCGGGTTTTCTGGAGTCATGTGGAATGATGTCGGCTAGGTCAACCAGTCACGGTCTTCCTCAGGGATAACAAGGGCGTATTCCTTTTCGCTTGGAAGATAGCGAATGAACGCTTGATAGACGGGCTTGTTGCGATCGAAATACTTGATCGGCTGAAACGAGGCCGCATCGGATCCGCAGCGATCACGCAATTGTGATGCGGCCATCTGATGGTCGTGATCATCCATGAGCGCGATCAAGATCTTGGCTTGCATGGGTTCAAGCATATAACGCTCCCCTTCCACATACGCCACGCCACGCTCTCTGACATACCTAAGTGACGTGTGGCAGGCCGGATTCTCCGCCACGTTTTCCACCGGCAGCTGGGCGCGCTCCGGGAAAAACGTGAAACTGCTCTTAGATACTCGGCCGATGGCACACAAATTAACCACTGGATAATCAAAAAGCGGTGACCCTTCCGGCAACGGCACTTCGCTCGTCGTGAGGATCTTGGCGGAACGGGATGCCTGGTCGGCGCGCATCTGCTCCAGAACCCTCTTTGCTACCGTAGGGTCATGCAGGTGACGGGCAAAATACCAGGTGAGAGGGGCATTTCGTGAAGACGCTGCACTGCCCAGGCGCCAGGCCCGATCGGCATCGATCACCTTGTGTGATGTGGATTGCAGGTTCAACCCGATGCTGAGGAGGTTCAGCACCTTGGGTAGGCTTACCCGGTAGCTGCGCGTAATCTCCCGGCTGGTGATGGTATCTCCGCAATCGTCACAGCGCAGCAGCACCTGATCCTTACCTGTTTCGCGATCCACCCGGGCCAACGCCACTCCGCATTCCGGACAGGTCACCCAGGTGAGTCCCGGCCCCATGACGAGCAGCCGTTCACGCAGAAGCTCTCGTCCCGCATCCCCCCTTTGTCCCTGCAACAGTTCCAGCCCATTGATCTCGGGCTTTTTCTGCTCCAGCAGCTGACACAACAATTCGGTGGCCCGCAGTTGGGTATCGCTCATGCAGATGCGACCTCAGGATGCACCACATTGAGCGCGGTCAGCACGGCCAGCGCAACGGTTTGGTTTTTGTCAGGGAGGTTCTTGATAGTGGAGGCGCCATTCACCTGCAGGTTGAAACTGAAATGTTTGGGCTTTTGTCCCTCCGGAGCTTTCATGTAAATGATGAGGGCGACGCTCACCAGGTTGTATTCCGCCTCGAACGCATGGTGTACCTTCAGATTGCCCAGCGCGAGTTTGATGGCGTCCTCCTGCTCTCGATCCGGAGAGGCCTCCACCTGAAAGAAAATGCCCGTGGTATTGCGCGGTGCAAATTTCGCCCGCCGAACCCGGATCCCCTCCACGCCCAGCGGTGACAGATCCTCGAAGGTTTCGAGGTTACCGTCGCGCAGCACGTTGAGATCGTAATGCACCCGCTCGATCTCCTCCGGAGCGATTTTCTGCCCCAATACGTGCTGACCGAAAAGCTCCAGCACGGCCACATGGTTTTTGGCGCCCCCTTTCACCACGCTCTCAATCTGTCCGGTGTCCGGGTGGTAAACCAGTGCAGTTTCCAGGGCAATTCGGGTAGTGAGACGCTTGAAATGATTGTCCGTGAAGTGAGCCAGTGCCGTAACGGGTCCTTCCACATAAAGGGTCACCTGGATGCTGGCATCCAGGGCATGGTTGCTGAACTCCACATGGGTGCTCCTGCCTGCCCCCTCTTTTTCGTAGAGCTTGGCCACGGCCGTGCTGAAGGCTTCCAGCTTGTCCCGATCATCGATGATGGAGAGCCCGGGATCTATCCGGTGTTTTTTCCAATACTTGCCATTGGCCTTGGCCTGAAAGGCCATGTGCAATTCCGCATCACGAAAAAGTTTTTCGCGATGGGTGAACATCCACATGGCCTGCTCATGAATGCCCCGATCCTGAAAGGCACTGGTGACCTCAGGATCTCCATCACTGGCCGCACGAAATTCGCTGATCGCCAGTTCATTGGACATCAAATGAATCCGGCGCAGGTCGTCCTGCCAGAGATGCAGCTGGTTCCCGAGGACTTCCGCTTTTTCCGGGGGAAAATCTCCGTTCTTCAGCGATACTTCCAGCGATCGGACAGCCTCGCAGACCTGTCGGGTCAAGGCCTCTTCAGGCAGCCCCCAATCGATGACAAGTTCCGGCCCCAGAACATGGGCCAAGGTGAAATCCTTCAAGGTGGGCATGGAAACATGCCGCAGCAGGTGCGCGGGGCTGAACACTTTCAAGGCGTTGGATCCTCATGAGTATTTGCGCACAAGGCCTGCCAAAACGCCATAAATTTCGAGCTTGCCCTTGGGCCGAATCAGCGGGTAATTCGGATTGGCGGGCGAGAGAAAATATCCGTTCTTGTCTCGTGCCAGGGTTTTCAAAGTAAATTCGTCATCCACCACGGCCACCACGATGGTGCCGGGGCTGGCATGGCTGCGCCGTTCCACCACCGCCATGTCCCCGTCGTGAATCCCGGCCTCAATCATGGAGTCGCCCTTGATGCGTATCAGGACGGTGTGGGCGGGATCCTTGACGAGATAGCGGTCAATAGTGACTTCATCGGGAATTTCGGCTGCTGCAGTCGCGGGCACCCCGGCGGTCACCGGGTATAGGGCGAGGGCTCGCTCAAAGAAACGATCGGCCGGCGCCCAGTCCCCCTCCGGAGTGCGGGTGAGCAGCCCTGCACTTTCCAGGCGCTCCAGTACCTTCTTGACCGCGGATTTGGACGCGAGCCCCAACAAGGCCATAAGCCGGGCGTAGGAAGGAAACACCCGGTGCTGGGCGTAATACCCCTGCAAGGCGGCAAGATGTTCGTGATCGTTGCGGGGAGATTTCATGGGAAACGATTATAGAGAACGTTCGTTCTCGTCGTAAACCCCGCAGAATCCATGCGGGTTTCGAGGCAGTTTGGATACTTTCCGCAATGTTCCGCAGCCTTGCGACATTTCCTGATGGTCGTGATGGCACGCCTTTCCGACAATGTCGATGACATGGTTTTTTTCGAGGAGTGCTCCCCAATGCAGCGCATCAACCATCACCCGCCCGAACTGCTGTCTCCAACCCATCGGCGCCTGGAAGTGGCGTCCCTGTTCGCGCTGGGTTTGGCACGACTAAGCCATTCCGGAGCTAAAGCAGTCGAAGAACAACCAGTGAATCGTCCGGTTTTACTTGGCTTTTCGGGTGACCAGAGCGTTCATACAGACACCGTCAACAACCAGAGAACGGAGTCTCAATGATCCCCAATAACCATCACTATGCCACCCCTCCCACCGTGATCAACCAAATCACGGGGCTTCCAGGCCTTTCCATGCCAGAACTCAAGGCGCTATGGAAGCAATTATTTCAGTCGGACACGCCCACCCACAACCGACAGTTTCTGGAACGACGCATTGCCTACCGGCTGCAGGAAATCGAATATCGCAAGGTCAATCCCCAGTTGATGGATCGCAACCGGCGTTGCATCCAGGCACTGATGGATACCGGCAAGCAAAATACTCGGGGCCGAAATCTCAAGCTCATGCCCGGCACGGTGCTCAGCCGTGAATTCCAGGATCGGGTGCATCGCGTGGTCGTGGCGGCCGACGGCACTTATGAGTTCGAAGGCCGCTCCTACCGCAGCCTCTCCATGATTGCCCGGGAGATCACCGGCACCCGCTGGTCGGGACCAGTGTTCTTTGGGATCAAGGACAACAGCAAGAAGACAGCCGCCAAGGGAGGTCGCAAATGAGTGCAGCGGTCCTGGCGCGCAAGCGCTGCGCGGTCTATACGCGCAAATCCACGGACGAAGGCCTGGATCAGGAATACAACTCCATTGACGCTCAGCGGGATGCGGGTCACGCTTATATTGCCAGCCAGCGTCATGAAGGTTGGATTCCGGTAGGCGATGATTATGACGACCCGGCTTTTTCCGGCGGAAACATGGAGCGCCCGGCCCTGAAACGGCTGCTGTCGGATATCGATGCCGGAAAAATCGACATCGTGGTGGTCTACAAGATCGACCGCCTGACGCGCAGCCTCACAGATTTCTCCCGCATGGTGGAAGTGTTCGAGCGCCAGGGCGTGTCCTTCGTGTCGGTCACCCAGCAGTTCAACACCACCACCAGCATGGGGCGGTTGATGCTCAATGTCCTGCTCTCCTTCGCCCAGTTCGAGCGCGAGGTCACCGGGGAACGCATCCGGGACAAGATTGCTGCCGCGAAGCGCAAGGGGATGTGGATGGGAGGGACGCCGCCTCTGGGGTATGACGTGGTGAACCGGAAACTCGTGCCCAACGACAAGGAAACAAAAATCGTGCGCTATATTTTCAAGCGCTTCGTGGAACTGGGCTCCAGCACGAAACTCGTCAAGGAATTGCGTCTTGACGGCGTCACTTCCAAATCCTGGACCACTCAGAGAGGCATTTTCCGGGAAGGCAAACCCATCACCATCAGCCTCATTTACGACATCCTGAACAATCGGACCTATCTGGGGGAATTGCGCCACAAGGATCAATGGCACAAAGGAGAACATCCGCCGCTGGTGGAGCGCTCCCAGTGGGATGCCGTGCATACGATTCTTGCCAAAAACCCCCGCGTGCGGGCCAACAACACCCGCGCCAAAATCCCCTTTCTGCTGAAGGGCATCGTCGAAGGCATTGATGGCCAGGCGCTCACCCCCTGGTATACCCGCAAGAAAAACGGCAGGCTCTACCGCTATTACCTGCCCGTGCGTGAAAACAAGGAATATGCCGGCGCTTCAGGCTTACCCCGGATCCCTGCGGTGGAACTGGAATCCCTGGTACTTGAACAGATGCGGGGGAGTCTCAGATCCCCTGACATGATCGCAAAAATCATGGAACAGGTCGCGCGCCATGATTCAACCTGGGATGAAGCCCAGGTGACCGTGGCCATGACGCGCATGGACACCGTATGGGAGCAGCTTTTTCCGGCGGAGCAGCAACGGATCGTGCGTCTCTTGGTGGAAAAGGTGGTGGTCTCGCCCCACAGCATCGAAGTGCGGTTTTGGGAAAATGGCCTGCAGCAGTTCGTCCATGAATTGCGGTCGGTAACGCCGGATACTGAGGAGGCACTGGCA
>JAJZRV010000056.1 GCA_021850135.1 Pseudomonadota bacterium | reverse complement strand
CCGATGCGACAGCCGAGGCCAAGCAGGGCGCGGAGTCCCGCGAGGGCATCGCGGGTGTATTGTTTACCTCATTCATCATTCAGTGAGTCTTGACGATGGCGGATGAATTCCTCTCACAGGAAGAAGTCGACTCCCTCTTGCGAGGCGTGTCCGGGGAGAGCGAGGACGCCGAAAAACCTGCGGACAACACCGATGGCGTTCGTCCCTACAGCCTGGGAAAGCAGGAGCGCATCGTGCGTGGGCGCATGCCCACCATGGAAATCGTCAACGAGCGCTTTGCACGCCTGTTCAGGATCAGCCTGTTCAATTTGATGCGTCGTACTGCCGATGTCTCGGTGGGGCAGTTACGAGTCAGCAAGTTCAGCGAATTCATTCGCAACCTGCCTGTCCCCACCAACATCAATCTCGTTCACGCCAACCCGTTGCGCGGGAATGCCTTGTTTGTGTTCGATCCCAACCTGATATTTCTGGTGGTGGACAACATGTTCGGCGGCGACGGACGATTTCATACCCGAGTGGAGGGGCGTGAATTTACCCAGACCGAGCATCGCATCATTCAAAAGCTGATCGCCGCGGTCTTCGAGGCGTATGGCAAGGCCTGGGATGCGGTTTACCGTCTGCAGTTCGAATTTGTCCGCTCGGAAATGAATCCGCAATTCGCCAACATTGCCACCCCCAACGAGGTGGTGATCGTGACCACTTTTGAAGTGGAGTTTAGTGGCGTAGGGGGCTCCTTCCACATCTGCATGCCCTATTCCATGATTGAGCCGATTCGGGAACTGCTCTACAGCACGATGCAGGGCGACCATCTGGCCGTGGACAAGCGCTGGCTGCAAATGTTGTCCAGGCAGGTGCAGTCTGCAGACATTGAACTGGTCGCCGTATTGGGTGAGGCACGCGTGAAAGTGGAACAGCTGATGAAACTCAAGCCGGGCGACGTCCTGCCTCTGGAAATAGGGGAGAACGTGACGGCGCTCATAGATAACGTTCCCGTCATGGAATGCAAGTATGGAGTGTTCAATAATCAGTATGCCCTCAAGGTGGAAAAGATGCTTTCCACTGCAATGGGCGGGTCGAATCAGGGAGGATGATCATGCCCAATGAAGCAGGAGAAATCAGCGCTGACGACTGGGGTGCGGCACTGGCCGAGCAATCTGCTGCGGAAGCTGCAGTGAGCCCGGCGTCTGAATCGCAACCCATGGCGCAGCCGCATATATTTGAGAAATTCGGGGCTGATTCAGGGATTGCCGCACATAACGACCTGGAAATGATCATGGACATTCCGGTCCAGCTGACGGTAGAGCTGGGGCGGACCAAGATGCCCATTAAAAACCTCCTGCAGTTGGCCCAGGGCTCCGTGGTCGAGTTGTCCGGGATGGCCGGAGAGCCTCTGGATGTGCTGATCAACGGGTTTTTGATCGCCCAGGGCGAAGTCGTCGTGGTCAATGACAAGTTTGGTATTCGTCTGACGGATATCATCACGCCTTCAGAGCGTATTCGCCGACTCAACCGGTAATCATGATGAACAGAATCGTGTTTTTTCTGGCCTCCTGCCCAGTCATGGGGGCCCTGGCCGCCGATGGCCCGCGGCCTGCCTATACCCCACCGTCTGTGTTGTCTCTGGAAAGTGTATTGCAGGTGGTTTTCAGTTTGTTGCTGGTGCTGGGCATCGTCGCACTGGTGGCGTGGCTGCTCAAGCGGGTCAGCCTGCCCCAACAAAGCGCTGGGCGTCAGCTCAAGGTGATCAGCAATCTGGCCGTGGGGCAGCGCGAACGCGTCGTCGTGGTGGAAATCCAGGAGACCTGGCTGGTGCTGGGTGTGGCTCCTGGTCAAGTGCAAACATTGCATACCCTGCCCCGGCAGGGCTCGGAGCCGCGACATGGGGCGTAGCAAGATTTACAAGATGCTCTGGCTGTTGTTGTTGTGGTTTGCCATCCCTGTAGCCTGGGCGGGTGCACCGGGAATCGCAGGGATCACCAGTACACCGGCGCCGGGTGGAGGTCAGACATATTCACTCAGCCTGCAAACCCTGCTGCTGCTGACCTCGCTGGCCTTCCTTCCCGCCATCCTGCTGATGATGACCGGGTTTACACGCATCATCATCGTGCTCTCGCTGCTGCGTTCGGCGTTGGGCACGCAGTCGTCGCCACCCAATCAGGTGCTGATTGGCCTGGCGTTGTTCCTGACTTTTTTTGTCATGTCACCAGTATTTGACAAGATCTATACGGATGCCTGGCAGCCCTATTCGGAAAACAAGCTGTCGCTGGATCAGGCTATGGACCGCGGCGCTGCGCCGCTCAAGGCCTTCATGCTGCGTCAGACAAGGGAGGCGGACCTTGCCTTGTTCGTGCGAATTTCCAATAGTGAACCGTTGCAGACTCCGGAACAGGTACCCCTCAAGATTCTGGTTCCGGCCTATGTCACCAGCGAACTCAAGACGGCTTTTCAGATCGGGTTCGTCATCTTCATTCCTTTCCTGATCATTGACATGGTGGTGGCCAGCGTCCTGATGTCCATGGGGATGATGATGGTCTCTCCCGCGGTCATTTCGCTACCTTTCAAATTGATGCTGTTTGTATTGGCGGACGGTTGGAACCTTCTGATCGGCTCGCTGGTACAAAGCTTCTTTACCTGAGGACGCTTCGCACCATGACTCCTGAAAGCATCATGACCCTGGGACGCCAGGCGCTGGAACTGACCATCATGGTTTCAGCACCCTTGTTGGTGACCGCGCTGGGGATCGGTCTTCTGATCAGTATTTTCCAGGCGGCAACCCAGATCAATGAAATGACGTTGTCCTTCATTCCAAAGCTGATCGGCATGGTGCTGGTGCTGATCGTCTCGGGACCCTGGATGATCGGACTGATGGTGGATTACATTCGCCGCCTGTTCACCAGCATTCCGGGGTTGGTGGGCTAGGACACGCATGCTCAGCTTCACCAGCGCGCAGTGGTCTGCCTGGCTCGCTGCTTTCATTTTTCCCCTGGCGCGCATCCTTGCTGCGGTCGCGAGCACGCCGATTCTGGGTAACAAGGAAGTCCCCCTGCAGGTCAGGATCGGGCTGAGCGTCTTGCTCACGGTGCTGGTGGCGCCCACCTTGCAGATGCCTTCGGATATTGATCCTGCTTCACTTCAAGGGCTATTGATCCTGCTGGAACAGATTCTGGCAGGCGTGGTGATGGGGTTTGCCATGCGCATCATCTTTGCGGCAGCAGAGATGGCGGGGGAAGTGGCTGGGCTCCAGATGGGTCTGGGTTTTGCGAGCTTTTACGACCCTCAGAATGCGTCCTTCCAGCCCATACTGGCCCAGTTCCTGGGCGTGATCGTATCGCTGGCTTTTCTGGCCATGGATGGGCACCTGATGGTATTGGCAGCGATATCCGATAGTTTCCAGAGCTTTCCGGTCAGCGCCGTCATGCCCTCGGCTTTGGGATTGCATACACTGGTGTCCTGGGCCGGCAGCATCTTTGCCGATGCCCTGCAAATCTCTCTACCGCTCCTGGCTGCATTGATGATGACCAATCTGGCGTTGGGTATCCTGACCCGCAGTGCACCGCAACTCAACCTCTTCGCTGTGGGGTTTCCCATCACGCTGGGCATGGGATTTCTGGTCCTGGCGCTTTCAATGCCCTACTTCAGGCCGTTGATCGAACACTTCTCCCACGCCGGATTGACTGCGATGCAACGCGTAGTGCAGCAGCTGGCACGTTAAGCCTGGGTACTGACGGGATTGCCCACCGTGCCGGGAACACCTTAGGAACTACATGTAGTTGAATAATGACAGGCTGGAAACCGTCTTGAACGATTGCATGGCGGCCTGCAAGCCGAGTTGCTGTTGAGACAACTGGCTGATGGCCTTGTTGAAGTCCACGTTTTGCAACTGTGACAGCGTTGTCTGGTACTGAAGCCCCAAAGCATCCCCAGTGGACTGCAAGGTATCCAGCTCGCTCAGATTGGAGCCGATGGTGGCGCGTCCTGTGAGGACCTTGTTCAACCCCTGGTCCAGGCCATTCATGGCCGCATCCAGCTGTTGGGTAAACGTTGCGGAAGCGGCAGGGTTTCCCGGCGGGACTGGTGTGTTGAGCGTGCTGATCAGATTCTGGATGGTCTTGAACAGCGAAGTGGTGGTGCTGGGTGCAACGGTAAAAGTGTCGCCACTTGCCGGCGTGCCTTGAATGTCAAACTGCAGCCCATTGAAATTGATGGATTGGCCGCTGGTGTAAGGCTGGTTGGCTGCAGGCAAGCTCGTTGCCGGCAGGGGGACGCCGGAGGCATCGGTGCCCGTGACCGTGTACGTACTGACACCATTGGTGATCTTGAACGTCAGTTGATAGGTGTTTCCTTGCTGTGCCGCTGTGGGTGGGGGGACGGCAAGGTTACCCTGACTGATGACACCGGAGCCGGTGTTGCTGCTGTTCGCGCTCGTCACGAAGGAACCGTTGCCATTTTTCACGTTCATGAACAGGTCTGAACCGTTGGCATTGGAAACCATTTGCCGGCTGCTTGCCACCTGGATCAGATGTTGACCGGTATCTCCTTGGTACTGCACCCCGGCAGAGGTCGTCACAAAGGGCTGCGTATTGCCCTGCGAGCCCGCAAACAAATAATTGCCCGAGCCATCCTTGCTGTTGGCCAACCCGATCAATTGATCCAGTTGCCCTTGCAGACTCGTGGCCATGGTCTGCCGGTCGGTATTGTTCAGGGTGCCGTTGCCAGCGCTGACGGCCGTGGTCTGGATGTTCTGGATCAGTGTCGTGACGCTTTGCAGGACGCCTTCACTCAATGAAAGCGAGGCCTTGGCAGCGTTGCGGTTGGTGGTGAACTGGGTATTGGTGGCGTCGGACTGCGACACCTCGATGGCCTGAGCCGCTCCCGCGGGGTCGTCCGCAGGGGTCATGATCCGCTTGCCGGAGGATACTTCCATCTGGGTGTGCAGCAGACTGGCCTGCTGCTGGTTCATCGCGCTGACGTTGGTATCGAAAATGGTACTGGTGCTGATACGAAGCATGGCGACCTCTAGTTGAGCAGGTTGAGGACGGTGGAGAACATGGTGTTGGCGGTCTGTATGGCCTTGCCCGCCGCCTGGTAGGCCTGCTGGTACTTGATCAGATTGGCCGCTTCCTCGTCCAGGTTGACCCCTGAGATGGATTGCTGGGCCTGTACCGTCTGGTTAACCATGTTGGTCTGGGCCTGGCTGGTGATCTGGAGCTGGTTGGTTTGCGTGCCGATTTGACCTACCAGTTGCGCATAGGCGCCTGCATAGGTGACCGTGCCATTGATCAGGGTGTTTTGAGTTTGCAGTCCAGCCAGCAGCAGCGCATTGTTGCCATCCGTCGTGGCATTGTTGTTGGCGCGGATGGTGAACACGTCGTTGGCGCTGGGGGTACCGTTGATTTGCACCGTCCAGCCATTGTAAGAAATGGGGGTGCCGGGTGTGTAGGCCAAGGTGGCCGGCAAGCCGTTACCCGTCCCCGCGATGCTGAACGTATCGGGCGGGTTGTTGAAGGTGATGGTCACAGGTTGTTGCAGATTGGGGTCGGCTGGAGGCTGTTGTGTGGCTGCCGTGGTTCCGTTGCTCAGCCCTGCATTGCCCGGGGTGGCACCCGCAATCGTAATGCCCGCTGCACTACTGCTGTTGAGGGTCAGCGTGGCGTTGGTGGTTGCTGCGGTCAGGCCCGTATCCACATTCAATGAAGTGCTGCCGGGATTGAGCGTAGTGTAGTTGGCTGCTTCGGCAACCGAGATGTCCCGTCCATCCACTGCAGTGAGAGTGATGGCCCCTGCGGCATTGGCGGTGGCAGTCACGCCGGTCTGGGTGGCAATGGCGTTGATGGCCGCCGCTACGTTGACCCCGGTTCCCACGGCGTTGGTCCCAGCGGCTATAGCCCCCACATTGACGCCATTGATGCTGAAGCTGTTGGCTGCAATCCCTGCGCTCCATGAGTTTGGTGCTCCCGCTGTGGCCGTACCAGCCACGGTATTGACGTTGGCAGTGGCGGTGACGCCGGAGCCGGTGGTGACGGCATTGATGGCCTGGGCAATGGCATAGGCGCTGTCGGCAGTTTGTCCCGGGGCGGTCCCCGCCGTGCTGGCGCCGACCGTTGTGCCATTCAGGGTCAGGTCACCACTGACCAAGGCGGTAGTGGTGGCGCTGCCTGTAATGCTGGCATAGGGGGTGCTGACCACACTGGCTGCACTGATGGTACCGGTGCCGGTATTGGACAACGAAGCATTGGACGTGACTGGGATGGCCGCAGCGATTCTGGATGGATCACTGATGGCAACGCTGATGCCTGCGGCCCCGTTGGCTGTAGGGCGAATCAGGAAGCTGTCCCCGGAGTTGGGTGTTACGGAGGTATTGATCGTGATCCCATCCACGGTTTGGGGCAGGGTGGCATAGGTGGTGACCGTGTTGTCCGAGAGCCGTGTCAGCGTGTACGGATTTGCATTTGCCGAATTATACGAGAGGGTGTAATCACTGCCGGTAAGCGCGCTGGCATTGGAAATGCTGGCACTGACCTTGGCAGAACCCGTGTTGTTTGAGTTGTTCGTGACTACCGGAGCTCCCACATTGAAGAACGTTCCGCCCATCGCTCCATACAGATCCTGCCCCAATTCATGCTGGGTGTTGAAAGTGGTGGCGATACCCGTGGCGACGCGCCCCAGGGCATTCTGGCTCGGTGTCAGGGTCTGGTCGCGAAAAGCGAGCAGACCGCCAAGATTTCCGCCCTGGAAGGCACTGGCCGGCATGCGCACCAATGTATTGCCGGAGCTGTAGGCGATGTCCGTTTTTGAAGAGTCAGAGAGAGAGGGCACGGTTTGCAGCGCAAAGGACTGGTTTCCAACGACGAGGGACTGTCCGTTGCCGATATACACGTTGTAGCTGCCGTCTGACTGTTTGATGACCGTAGCTTTGACTTCCTGGTTGAGTTGGGACACCAGTTGGTCTCGCTGATCGAGAAGATCGTTGGGGGGCTGCCCATTGCTGCTGGCTGAGGCCAGTTCGATATTCTGGTTGAGCGTGGCTATCTGCTGGGCATAGCTGTTGATGTTGCCGATGCTGCTGGTGATCTGGCTGTTGAGTCCGGTGCCCAGATTGACCATCAACTGATTGAGCGATTGAAACGTGCCGCTGAGCGCCTGGGCGTCGCTCAGCATGGTTTGTCGTGCAGCCGCCGAGGAAGGAGCATTGGCAACGCCGTTCGCGGCGCCAAAGAAATTCTGGATTGCCGGCGAAAGACCCGCGACCGGGTCGGCGATGACATTGTTGATTTGCTGGATCTGATTGTAGTACGTATTGAGCTGGTTCGATTGGGCTTGCTGCTGCAACAGCTGCGTATTGATGAAGTCGTTGTAAAGCCGCTTGACGGTACTGACGTTGACGCCCTGGCCCATAAATCCGGAGCCTGTGGCCAAGGGAATGTTGGCGGTCTGTACGATTTGCTGCCGGTTGTAGCCAGGGGTGGAGGCGTTGGCAATGTTGTGTTCAGTCGTGAGGAGACCTGCCTGCGCGGCATTGAGGGCAGTGACCCCGATACTTGAAATGTCTGCCATGTCATGCTTCCCTTTTTACCGCGCGCACCTTTGCGTTATCGGACGGTCAGCGCGATTCTTTAACGGAAATCGGATGGCTCAGTTGCTTGACCATGACGTCAGCGAGCCCCATGCCCTTGCCTGCAAGATTTTGTGACAACTGCTGGTCGAGCATGGCGGTGAACGTCTTCGTTTGCTCGCTGTCCAGCATGCCATCCTGTGGCGTGGCATCCCGCATGGACTTCAGCATCATGTTCATGAAGACGGTTTCAAACTGCTGTGCAGCCTGTTTCAAAGCCTGGTCCGGTGATTGTTTGGCCTTGAGTCGCAGACTGTTGAGGCCTTGCGCATCAATGGCCAGGTGCGTGGATAGATCGGGCGAAATGGCCATTTAGATGACCTCCAGGTCGGCGTGTAGCGCCCCGGCGGATTTCATGGATTGCAGGATGGAGAGCAAATCCTGTGGCGTCGCGCCAATGCCGTTGAGCGCCTTGACGACTTCATTGAGGGAAACGCCTTTTTTGAGCATGACGAGCGCGCCTTTATCCGCCTTGATGTCCACGCTGGCCTGGCCCGTTTCCACGGTCTTTCCCTCGGACAGCGGGTTGGGCTGGCTGACGATATTTTCGGTGCTGATCACCACCGTCAGGTTGCCGTGCGCCACGGCGCACTCGTCCAGCGTCACGTTCTGGCTCATCACCACGGAACCCGTGCGAGCATTGATGATGACCCGGGCCTCGCTTTGCCCGGTTTCCACTTGCAGGTTTTCAATCCTGGCGATGAACTCGACGCGCGCGCTACCCTCGGGCGCATGGACCTGGATGGTCCTTCCGTCGAGCGCCGACGCAATGACCCTGGAAGGCGAAACCTCGTGGTTGATGACTTCGGCGATACGACTGGCCGTGGTGAAATCGGTGTCATTGAGTTCGAGATTGACGAATTCGCCCTGCCCCAAGGGGGTGGCAATGGCGCGTTCTATGGAGGCGCCATTGGGAATGCGCCCAACGCTAAGATGGTTGACCACCACCTTGGAGCCCTTGGCACCCGCACCAATGCCGCCTACGAGAAGATTGCCCTGGGCCATGGCATAGATCTGGCCATCGGCCCCTTTGAGAGGTGTCATCAGCAATGTCCCGCCCACCAGGCTATTGGCATTGCCAATGGAGGAAACGGTCACGTCAATGGCCTGGCCAGGGCGCACGAAGGGGGGCATGATTGCAGTGACCATGACTGCGGCCACGTTTTTGAGCATGGTTTGGGAAGCGCTGATCGCAGGCAGATTGACCCCCATCTGTGTGAGCATGTTCATGATGCTTTGCACTGTGAAAGGGGTTTGCGTCGTCATGTCACCGCTGCCGTCCAGGCCGACCACCAGGCCATACCCAATCAGCTGGTTATCACGCACCCCCTGGATGCTGGACAGGTCCTTGATCCGTTTGGCGTCTGCAGTAAAAGGCAACGAAACCAGTAATGCCACCAGAAAAAGTTTCAGCAGGTGTTTTGTGGTTTTTTTCATGAAATCAAAACGGCATGGCCGAAAGGAAAAAACGGCTGAGCATGCTCATGACCGCAGCCCGGTCGATATTGGCATTGCCGCCTTTGTATTCGATGCGGGCATCGGCGATTTGCGTGGACAGGACGGTATTGCCCGCCTGGACATTGGCAGGGTTGACCACACCGGAAAGCCGGATATATTCGTCCACCTGATTGATGGAAACCAGCTTCTCTCCACTGACCACCAGATTGCCATTGGGGAGTACGTCGATGACCGTTGCCGTAATCGAGCCAGTCAGGAAGTTGCTGCCGGAACTGTCCCCGGTGTTGGCAAGCTTGTTGGCAGAGCTGGCGGAGACATTGAGGCCGTCGAGCACATGCTTGGCATTGACTGTCGCGCTCGGAAAATTTGAACTGACGCTCGTGGCGTGATTGGCATCGCTCCCGTTTTTCTCGACCGCAGAACTGTTTTCGAGAATTGCGATGGTCAGGGTGTCCCCGATGTTGCGAGCGCGCACGTCTTCAAACAGGGGGTGCTGGTTGATGCCGGGCTGGAAAATCGAACCGTTGTTGGGCGGAGCCACCGCCAGACGGTCTACCGGGCGAGCGCTGAGCGGTTGCGTGATGTGCGTGGAAGGGGTCGTGCCGCACCCTCCCAGAATGAGGAAAACTGCCCCTGCAACGATCCCTTTGGACAAAACAGTCACGCTGGCCTCCTTGTCATCACAATTGCGTCAGGCGCTGCAGCATCTGGTCAGAGGTGGTGATGGCTTTTGAATTGATCTCATAGGCGCGCTGGGTTTCAATCATGTTGACCAGCTCTTCCACCACATTCACATTGGAGGTCTCAACGAAACCCTGATTGAGCAAACCCGTGCCATTGAGCCCCGGTGTATTCAGGTTGGGGGGGCCCGAAGACTGGGTCTGGGCATACAGGTTTTCGCCCAGACTTTGCAGGTTGGCCGGGTTGATGAAAGTGGCCAGCTGTATGGTGCCGATCTGGAGTGGCGTTACCACGCCTGCCTGCGTGGCCGACACCGTGCCGTCACGACCGATGGTCAGGCTGGTGGTGTTGAGAGGAATGGTGATTGCCGGTTGTACCAGGTAGCCGCCCGAAGTGACGAGGTTGCCCTGGTTATCGGTCTGAAACGAACCGTCGCGGGTATAAGCCGTAGTGCCGTCCGGCATCAGGACCTGAAAGAATCCATTGCCATTGATGGCAACATCCAGGTTGTTTCCGGTTTGCTGCAGGTTTCCCTGGGTATGAATTCGTTCCGCGGCGACGGGACGCACCCCGGTGCCCAACTGCATGCCGGAGGGGAACATGGTTTGTTGTGAAGATTGCGCGCCGGGTTGGCTGACCGTTTGGTACAGCAGGTCCTGGAACACCGCCCGGGACTTTTTAAACCCATTGGTTCCGACGTTGGCCAGATTGTTGGAAATCACGTCCATCTGGGTTTGCTGCGCTTCCAGACCTGTTTTTGAAATCCACAAGGATCGTTGCATCGTTAAAGTTCCTCTTGAGTCGGCGGTGGCGCTTAGCCGGTTATGTGCAACAGTTGACTGGCCTGCTGGGCGTCGTCAGATGCGGTTTTCAACATCTGCATCTGCATTTCGAATTGTCTTGCGATCGAAATCATGTCCACCATGGCACCGACGGCGCTGACGTTACTTCCCTCGAGGCTGCCGGGCGTGACCGTGACATTGGCGTCTGCGGCGACAGGCTTGCCGTTCTGGGTGCGGAACAGGCCGTCCTGGCCACGCGCCAGTTGGCCCTCGGGAGGGTTGACCAGTTTGAGGCGACCCACCGTGGTCACTTGCGAGGGGGTTGCCCCTGTGGGGACCGCAGAGAGGGTGCCATCAGCGGCGACGGTGATTTCGGAATCCGGGGGGATGGAGATCTGCCCGGGAGGTCCAGCCTGCCCCGTGTCGTCAATGACGGGGTAGCCTGAACAGATCGGA
>JAJZRV010000055.1 GCA_021850135.1 Pseudomonadota bacterium | reverse complement strand
GCACAGGACCTTAACCAGCCGCTGGCACGAAAGCCCGGTGATGATGCCGGGGTCGTAAATCAGCTCTTCCGGCACGCCCAAATCGATCATGCGGTCCACGGTCGCGAAGGCTGTGTTGGCATGGACCGTGGTCCACACCTGGTGACCGGTCATGGCGGCTTGTACCGCCAGGCGTGCGGACGGCTGGTCGCGCACCTCGCCGATCATGATGATGTCAGGGTCCAGGCGCATGGCCGCCTTAATGGCTTCCTGGAACGCACGAATGCGGTCTTCTTCGGTGACGGCATTGGTGACCGGGGTTTGCACGACACCCGGGATGGGGTATTCCGGCGGGTCTTCCACGGTGATGATGTGCTTTTTCCCCCCCGTTTCCTGGACCAGTGAATACAGGACATACTGGAGCGTGGTGGATTTGCCGCTCCCGGTGGGGCCGGCGATGATATTGATGCCGTGCGGCTTGCGCTTGATGAAGTTGATGGCGTTGATTTGAGGGGTCATAAAGCCCAGCGACGCCAAATCGGTACCCACCGTATCGTTGTACAAAAGACGCATCACCATGATGAAGCCGTCCACCTGGGGACTGGTGGCGATACGGATGCCATCCAGCTCCGGGGGGAGTTTGGAGCGCTCGGATATCCGTGCGTCCTGCCGGGACATGATCTCAAACGTGGCGTCCGAAATGTCGGACATCGCCTGATAGATGGCCATGCACAGCTGTTCGCCATATTCCCGCGGATGGCTTTCGATCAGCTCCAGATCGTTGTGAATGCGGAACAGGATTTCCGTTTGCTTGCCAACGCGGATATGGATGTCCGAAGCACGGTTTTCCACGCCGGCATGAAACAGTTTTTTGGCCGACGCCTGCTTTTCCGACGGGGAGGAATCGTTGTTGTTCAGGGAAGCGTTCTTGCGGTTCGCCTCCTGAATATCCATGGGGTCCACGTATTCCACAATGGGCTCAATGCCTAGGCGTTGCAGCTTCGCGATATACCCCCGCACGAACGGCGTGAACGAATACTGCTTGGCGACCAACAGCCGATTGGTTTCGTAGTTGTAGTTCATGATTCCGCGCTGGGCTTCATCTACCTGAAGCGCCTGCTTAGATACGCTGGGGACCGCGTAGGAAGGCTTGTTGAGCATTGCGTATTCCTGGTTATCGGTTAGCGGGGCATGCCTGGAATGCCGTTGGGAGGCATCGGCACCGCGCCGGTGCCCTGGGATTGCGTCTCGGGCACCGGGGCCGCGTTGCCGCGTATCAGGCTTTTGCGTTGTGAGCCCCGTGCGACGTCCACCTTGTTACCGGTAATGGACAGCACTTTCCATCCATTGGGCAATACGTCGCCCTTTGAAACGGTCTGTGTTACGCCGCCCTGGAAAAGCAACGTGGCGTTGAGCTGCTCATCCATGCCGCCGATGGATTTCACAACGGGTGTTGCATCGTCAGAGGAGGCCGTTCCTGACAAATGGCTGATGTCGCTTTTTTTCTGAGCGACTTTTTCCTGCGTTTCCAATTGGCGCAGCTCCGCGTCAAGCAGCGCGGTTTGTTCGTTGATGCGCTTGATTTTTTCCGCGGTTGATTCCTCCGCATGCGCGGTGGCGGCGCACAAAACCAGGAGGAGCGCGGCAATTGCCTTAAGGTTTCGCATATTGAGTTCCTTTCAAAGTCCATTGCATCTGATTGTTTGCGGAAATCGACGTCACACGAAATCCTTTACCGTCCAACACGGCTACCAACGTCTCCGGCGGAAGCAGGCTGTCCTTGACCGTCCAGGTGATTTCCTTCCAGTCCGGCGGCGCTTGAGGAGTCCCCGCGGGTTTTGCTCCCGGCAACGGAGGCGGGGGCGGCGCTTCTTGTGCAACATCGACTTTCAGTCCATATCGCTCCCCTTGCTCCGTAAAATGCGACTGCGCTTCATTGGCGCTCGGCAGCGGGGCATCATTGCCGCCGCCGGGCGGCATCTTGATCGGCACCGAATAAGAAGCGGTTGTCCCGGTAACCAACGCATCGGGCAAAGTGGCCTTAAGATGCTCGGTCCAGTGACGCCCCTTGTCCCAGGTAAGGTTCAACATTCCGTTCTCACAGGTGACGCCTTTAAAGTCCCACCCCGTCCAAAGCGGTGCTTGTTCAATAGCGCCCATGCAGGTGGCGACAAAGTCTGCGGCCTTGGGCTGTGCGATCCAGGGATGAACCGGTCTAGGCGCTGCCTGTGGAAAACGTGCATTGGCGCGTTGCAAGGCCTCTTGTCGCGCACGAAGCTGCTTGGCTTTCCACGTGTTCCAGCCATACCATCCGGCCAATGCGACAGCACCCACCAATAACGGGACAATAACGGGGCGCAGCGTCGCCTGGACGTCGAAAAACACGGATGAAAGCGCCCACCATTTGTGATACTTGATGACGCCAAGCTTGTTTTTCGGTAGAAAGTCCTCGAAGCGCTTCTCGGATGACGTGAATCCCCAGTGATCCGGCGCGACAATGACATCCCATTCGCCCACGGAGTTGGCGGCCAACATGAGCGAGCGAATTTCGTCTTCGCTGCCAATCTGGTCGCCATCGGGAAGCAGCGCGCCGTCCCGTTGCGCGACGTACAACCAGAGGCCGGATCGACCGGGGACCGGAACAGCGATAAGTGCGTTGATCTCCCCGTGTTCCATTTCGAGCGATTTGGTGATCGCGGCGGCGGCAGAGTATTGCCCCTTTTTGGCGCCATCCTTGGTGGACGCCAAACCCGTCTGCACGATCTTGCCGAAGCGATGGACAAAGACGTCCATGCGCAACTGCTTCGCCACCTCGATGGTTTTGGCCTTCGCGGTGTCCTTTCCGCCCGGGATGGGCTGCCAGAACAAACCGGAGACAAACTCCCTCTTTTTGTCGAGGGAAAACGTTTGTACGGTGTTTTTTGACATGGACGCCTTCTTAGAGGTTGGACACCACGACCGGACGCACCAGAATCACGAAGGTGGTACGGTTTTTGGTGCCTCTGATTCCGCCGCCTGCCCAGGTTGCGCTGGCGGACCCCGTTCCTTGCGTGGTCACGTTGTTTTGCGCCTGCTCGAAGCCGGCCAGCACCAGGGTTTCACCCGATTTCATTCCCACGCGCTGCAAGAAGTTGCGGGTGTCGATTTTGGGCGTCTGGATGCTGGTTCCGCCGCTGGTCACTGTATCCAGGGAAAGCAGGCTTGACAGGCTGATGCCGTACTGCAGCATGACCCGGTCGTTGTCCAGGATGTGCGGCAGCACCGACATGGAGAACCCGGTATTCACCACCCCTGGATTCATCGACGATTGACTGCCCACGTTGGGCGTATTGTTGATGGACGCGGAGGCCAGGTACGTCGTCTGCGAGCCGACCTGGATGGGGATGGGCTGGTTGTTCAGCGTCACGGCGGTGGCTTGCGTTACCACCGATACATGGCCTTGCTGAGACAACGCGGAAATGAGCGCTTGCGTCCCTTGCCAGGATTGGATATCGCTGTTGGTGGCTTGCCCTGCGGTGGGCAGGATTTTCAGGGTCAGATTGCTGGCGTTGGTGGCAGCGGCCGCAAAATTGCTGGCAAACGACCAACCCATATTCTTGGACATGGCGCTGTACACCAAGTCCCAGTTGATGCCGTAGCTGTCCTGATGGTCGAGCGAAACGGAAAGCACTTCCACATTGACGATGACTTGCTTGGACAGTGCAATGTTTTGCTGATGGATGAACCGCTCCACACGGGACAGCACCATGGGCGTATCGGTAACGGTGACTGTGCCCAGTGCTGGCGTCACTTGCACTTTCCCGCCTGGGCTCAGCATGGCATTGATGGAATCATGGATGCCCTTCCATACCGAGAGGGATTGGGCGCTAATGGACGTCTGATTGCCATTGCTGGTCCCGCTGCCGCCGCTGCTGCTGGAGGCGCCTGCGCCACTGGCTGCCCCGCCGCTTCCGCCCGAAACGGACGTTTGCCCCTGGTCGGACACGCTGGATTGCACCGACGTATCGCCGGCGATGGCGTTCAGAGTGAAGGTCTTGGTTTTGTAGCGGAAAAAGTGCGCTTTGCCATCGCTATAATCCCAGGACAACCCGTAGCTGGAAGCCAAGGTATCCATAAGCTTGGACAGGGGGCCTTCAAAGCTGATGTCCACCGGCGACGCAGGCGCGTTGGATAACACATTGACGCCGCCGAGAGCCGGATTGCCCCCCATGCCGGCAGCCATATTTGGCTGACCCACTTGCGGCATGCCGCCGACTGGCATGCCCGGAACGGCCGTGCTTGGAAGTCCGCCCATGGCGGACCCCGTCGCAGACACGTCGGGTGAAACATCCACCGGTACGCCGGTACGGCGCGTCACTTCCTGCGCCGCCGCGTAAATGGAACTCAACGTCTGGTTCAGCGTCACCCGGCGCGAGAACACCCCCGGCAACGAAGCGTCGGCTTTGGATTCCACATACTGTGAGGGTATCCACACGTCGTTGGAGCGGGTCGGGGAGCTTTGCGTAGCGCCGATGGAGCGCAGCTTGCTGGCCAGCGCGTCCGACTTGCGGTATTGCGCTTCCACGTCTTGTTGGATGGGTTTTACCATCGATGTGGTGCACCCGCCTGCCGCGATCGCGGCGAGGACGAACAGGCTGGTAAGAAGGCTTTTCTGGCGCATGGATTATTTCTCCGAATGAGCGTCGCTGCCGGACCAAACGCGGAGCATGTGGTTGCCCGCGTACAGACGGTGGTGCAGACTGGTATGCTGTGCTTCGATATTGGACATGAACTGGTCCACCACGAATTCGAAGTCCCCGGTAAAGGTGGAGCTTCCACCCAACGTGATTTCGCCGTTTACTTCCCAGGAAACCTGCCAGTTCGCGGAGCCCGCCCAGCGCTTAAGCGTATCTTCCACCGTTTCGCCGGCGTTGATGGCCCACTGCTGTTTCGCGGGAGGGGTGTAGGCGTCGGTGGACGCATGTTCCGACTCCTTAGCCACATCCTCATACCGGATGCGATCTTGAGCAGTGTTTTTCACCAACATGATTTCCGACAGGTACACGCCGTTTTTTTGCCCCTTCTTGACGCTGTCATCTGCCTTGACATGGATATCGTCAGGGTCAACGCCCTTGGCCTTCACCAAATAGTCGCGGATGGCCAAGGCACGGCTGTTGGCGATAGTGCTATCCCCTTCCGCGCTGGGTTTGCCCTTGACGTAGATTTGGTAATCGCCGAATTTCATCTTGGCGAGCGACTTCTTGACGCCCGGGGAGAGCGTGATGGAGTCCTCATGGAAAGGAACATTCAACAGGGTGGCTTGGGTATAGGTGGGGAAGGCGTTGTCCTTCGTTTCCTCCTTTTCCTTGATGACCGTGGGTCCCCGGCTGGCTTTGGCTTCCGGCGCCGGCTTTTCCACGGCAGCCGGCTTGGCTTCCGGCGCCACTGCGGGCTCGGCGGGTTGCGCCGGCTCCACGCCGGATTTAAACGACCGGTTGGCGCCCGTGTACGAGACCATGACATGGGCCTTGCCATAGACGATGTCGAAACTGCTACCGGTGCCAGACACCACCAGATAAGGCGATTTGGAGGCAATACTGGCCAAATGCTTGACGCCATTTTCGATGCTGAACACCGTCAATTTGGCGGGAACCTGCTTGGCGAACTGGAAATAGGTGCGATTGCCGTCATCGAACACCTGGACCAGCCCGGAATTCCCGCCGTCGTCGATGGCGTAGGAAAAATCGTAGCCCAGGTCCGGTGAGTTGGCCTGAGCCAAGCTCGCGCAGGCCAGCATGGCGGCGACGACAAGGGGTCGGAGAAGATTCCGCATGGATCAGCCTACCTTTCTGCTGGCAAAGTGCGCGGGAAACAAGGAAACAACACGGTTGTAGTGATGGGTGTTTTCATCCTGGATCAGAACTTCGCGCCCTTTCATTTCGCCGTCACGCGCATGGCCCGTGATCCATTCCGTGATGTCGCGGATGGTGACGTCGTGTTCCAGGGCGACGACTTTCAGCGCTTCGATGGAGTCGTATTGGAAGTCCCCCTCCAGGATGAGGTCGAAATAGTTGGGCTTGACCTGCTCGGTCATGATCAACTCGGCGTAATACTCGGGGATGAGCTTGGTCTTGTCGTGTCCCTTGAACATCCCCGGCGCGAGTCCGAGGTCGGACATGCCGATGCGCGAGAACGCCGGCTTTCTCAGGAACAGGCAGATGCGAACGTTTTCGCTGCGGATAAAGATGGGGGTGACGCCCTTTTTCTCCGGCAACTCCATGGCGGACAGTGAATCCACCAGAGGGAAGATGATTTGGAAGGTTTCAATGGCTTTTTGCATGCCGAACCGCGGCAGGTTCAGGTGCAGGAAATGCACCCGGTCGGAGGCCAACCTTGCCCCGTCCTCCGTAGGCACAATGCCCAGGAAGCGAAACAGGGTTTCGAAGGATTGCTCCGTCAAGGCCGCATCGTTCCCCTGGAGAAAAGCGATAAGGCTGTTCTGGGTAATACCTGTTGACGTCGCCAGAGCACCGACCGTCAAACGTTTCATGGCGATCAGTCCACGCGCCACCTGCTGCGGATAAATAGACTTTGTGGTCGCCGTGCTGATTTCTGAGTTTTCCATGGGTTTCTCCATCTTAAAATTAGGGGCCAGAATGACTGCTTTTTTTTCCGGCTCTTTCGCCACCGGAACGGCGTGAAGCGCCGCCGGCGCCTCGCTTTCTTCTTCATCTTCGAGTTGCCCGATCTCTTTGATCATGCCGACCAGAGCATTGAATTCCGCATCTTCCTGAACACCGGTCGCCTGAACCGACCCGCCAATTTGGCGGGTAGCAAACGCTTCCATGCGCGAGGAAGATTCATTGCTAGTTTTCCTCCGATTCAGGTGAATCGGTTTGCGAATAACGTTCGTTTTCCTTTCGGTTTTCATCCAATTCCTCCTATTCCGCAATCCAAGTGATATTGGTGATGAAGGTGTACGCTTGCTCCTGCGAAAACCCGATGGTACTGAGCGCCGTGACGAGCAACCCCTGGTCGATTTGGCTCTTTTTCGCCAGGAATCGCACACCCAAATCGCGGCCTTTTCCGCACAAATCCAGCACGGCATGATCGAAACGCTGCGGACTGTGCGCCAGGTAATCCACGGCTGAGTCTTTGCCATCGATGGCGACATTGGCTGCCTTGAGCCCCTCCAGGAACAGAACCAGATTGAAGTTTTCCATTGCGCCCCCTTACTGGACGATCAGGATTTGTTCGGACGTGACGGCGTCATCGTCGTAAGCGTGCGCAGAAGAAGCGGACTTTTTATGCGGCGACCACTTGGCGTGCTTAACGTGCTTGATGCCCATCACCTTGTCCTGATCCTTTTGCATGGATTCCCCGTCGCCAGAGGCTTCCTTGGAGCAAGGCGATTCCGGCCGGTCTTCTCGCTGCGGCGCGCGCTCAACCGCCGGTTTTTCGGCAGGGGCCGTGGGCGCCACGAGCATTCCTGGGGCGGTGGTTGTTTTCGCACTCCCCGCCGCCGCGTCACTCGCCGGCACGGGTTGGTTGGTAGCTACGGTCGTTGCGCTCGCCGGGATAGCTGGAGGCTGACTGTTGACTGCAAGGGAAGCGCCAGCGGGCACGGGTTTGCTTGCGGTCAGCGGGAAACCCGGAACACCTACGCCTTGCGAGACGGGTGCCGATTGCGCCGGCATGCTGTTAGGCGCCGCATTGGAAGGCATGGGCACCCCATTGGAAGGTGGCATAAGGCCAGGGGGCATCCCCGCCGCGCCGCCCAGACCATTGCCGGCACCTTGCTGCGCCATGGCAGCATTAAAGCCGCTGGCCTGCTGCTGCTTGGTGTGCTGGATCGTCTTGTAGACGTAGACGCCGCCCAGCCCCAGCGCCACGACGAGGCCGGCCAGCACAGGAAGGAAGAGCTTCATCTTGCTCTTGGGAACAACGACAGAATCGATTTCGGTTGGCGTGTTCGCCGGGCCGATGTCTTCGAGCTGATTTTTCAGGTTCATGGTTACTTTCCTTGGAAGGCCAAAATGGTGTTGCTGTGTGAAGCGAGAATTCGCTCGCCGCCAAAATACGAGCGACGGGGCAATGCGTTTTTCATTTCATAAGCCACCAAGCTGTATTTACCGGGGATGCCCGCCGCATTCAGAATGCGTTGTACATAGGCACCGCCTGCATACAAGCTGCCGGTGTTGTAGCCGGAGAAGGCGTGGTACAGCGCCTTCTCGGTTTCGCCGTATTTGCTGGACGCTTTCTTATAGAAGCCGTAAAGAATGGAACTTCCTACACGGAGATTGGTGCAGGGTTCCAGCACCTGCTCAACCGTCATCCCAAACTCACGCAAATGTTTGTTGTTGACCTGCGTCAAGCCGATGTCGATGTTGTGACCACGGGCGATCAATGCTTTGGCCTTGGCAACGGCTTCGAGGTAGCTCTTTGGCGCTGGAGAGACCGGGCCGTGCGTAGTGTTGTCACCAAGCGCCCATGGATTCCCCCCCGATTCCACCTTCACGATGGCAGCCATATTCTTGTACCCCGCCATCGGCGTGCACTGGTGCAGATAGGCGTCCAACCAGAGAGCCATTGCCATGATCAATTCCAGGAAAACAGGGAGCCGTGGCGTACGGGTTTTGCCGCTTGATTGGTGATTTCCACTTCCTGATCGTTCAGCTTGAGCACAGCCTTATCAAACAGCCGGTCTGTCTTGATCAGGTTCTTCCCGTCGGTGTGGTAGGTCAGCAGCTGATACTTGTCGCCGTCCTTGACGAACAAGGAGGGCATGACCGGCACGTTAGGAGGCAGGCGCAGCCAGGTGAATTTGCCGTCGTCGAATACCTGAGCGGGTTTAAAGGACGCTTCGCCTTTGATGCTGTAATCAAAATTCAGGTTTTGGATGGGATTGGCCGACTCGCTGACCACTTGCTCCTTCTTCCTCTGCTGCTCCTTGACGGCGTTGTCCTTGGCCGCCTCCGCCATTTGCTGCTGGAACAGCAAGATGTCCGGGTATTGCCAGCTGACACGCTGCATCCATTTGCCGCCAAAGGGGCTACTGCGCAATGTCAGCTGATAGGAGCGTTTGCTGGTGATGAGTGTTGCAGAAGTGAAGAGATTGGGCTTTTTGGGTTTGACGAAGACATGGCTGCCTTGTTGCGCCACTTCCCATTGGACCGTGTCGCCAAGCGCCATATTGACGAACTGTTCGTCCTGTCCGATCTGTATGTCGGTTACCGTGCCCGGCATGGTCATGACGGTATAGGTGTCGTTGGCGTCGAAGCTGAATACCACCAGCTTGGTGTCCGATGGCATGGCCACCGGCCCCTGCTCTGCAAACGCCACATGCGAAGCGAGGATGGCCAGGCACGTCACAATGAATCTGCGCACGTTGAACCCCTTGATGAATGAACGTGGGGCCATCGTAGCGGTGCGCAAGCGCTATCGAGTTTTCAAAAGACAACCGCTTTTGTTTGAACTTTTGATTTACCCCCACCCGCCAATTTGGCGGGTGGAATCACCATTTAAATGTACGCGCGAAAGGAAGTGATATAGGTTTTTGAAAGATGTGCTTGATTGATGGTGTTTTCGTAATTGCGTACATAAAACTTCGCCCTAAGATGTGATTCATCATTTCGCCGCATAAGGGTTGTTATGAACGCAATTGATTTTTGCTATCAGCACTTCGGCAGGTATGTCGCGCCAGGCTCTCGCCTGGACTGGCTGTCGTACGGAAGTCTCGGCAAGGAAGGCAAGGGCAAGCAGGGCGGGAGGCCTGACCGTTTCGTTTCTGGCGCCTTGGTTATCCGAGAAAACGGCATCGTCGCATCCGGCGTGGTGCCTGTCTCCAATGACGCGCTTAGCGTAACGCTCCACGAGGGCAAAATCAACGAGCTGGTGCAAGGCCTGCTTTTTAATCCGCCCGAAGAACCGTGGGTGGGTGTGAGTTTCGGGAAGCGCGGACTGCCTATTGAGTGCATAACCTTGAATTCAACGCGACAGTGCGCTCAGTTCTTGCAATACATCAAGCCCAAATATGAATTAGTGCGCGTCATGCCTGGCATTTTGCGCGAGGCCGCCGATGGCGTGGGCGACTTCCCCGCGAACAAGCTCCGGGACCTGTGGCGTGTACACCAGAAGAATCATTTGCAGCAGAAGAACCTGAACGATAAAGAAACGAAGCTTTTGCGATCCGCGCGCAGCCATGTGACCGAAGCGCTCCATCTTTTGCAACGGTACGGCATGTCGCCGGAGATGCTCGAAATCTTCTTGAAGTGGAGGAAAAGTCATGCATGAAAAGGTATTTCGCATCCAGGTTCCGGAATCCGTCTATGACGCGCACCAGCAAGTTTGGGCGCTGATGGGCGGGCGCACGCAACGCGACTTCATCTTCCGCGTGCGAACGAACGGCACCGTGGCACTGGCAAAGGTACGCAGCTTGTCCGAAATCGAGGACGGCGTGCCTATGCCTCGCGTCGAACCGAATGGGTTGCATCGCTTTTCGGTGCTGACCACCCCGGTTACGCGTTCCCGTTTTGGCGAAAAACCGCTGCGCCGCTCCGACGAGGTGAGCCAGTGGCTGTCCGAGCGCCTATCCGCGCAGGGCGTCAAACTGATCAGCGCGGCGCATCAGTTCCTCCCCTCACCGAAATTCGGGAAGCCGCGGCATCGCCATTACATTCATACCGTCGAGTCTTTTGGCGTGCTGCAGATTGAGGATGCGCACAAGGCCAATCTTATGCTGGCCCATGGCATCGGCCGGTTGCGCGGCATGGGGTACGGCATGGTTGAACTGGAGGGCATGTGACATGCATAACTTTCGTATCGAAGTGTCTTTGAACACGCCCGTCATTCTGACGCGGGGATATATGACGCTGGACGCCTTGCTGGCCTACGCGATCTTGCAGGAGACCGACAGCCTGGAACGCGCACACACGGAAATTCCCCTTGAGCGCACCGGCGACATTTGGCACGGCAGCGCGGCCTTTTTTTGCCAGCACGTGGAAATGGGGCATGCGCCTTTTGGGCGGTCCTTGAAGCCGGATGATTTGGAGCACGGCCCGTGGCAACGGCTGGATAAGAACAATCGCCCGATCTTTGTGGACCAGTCGCGCGATGTGGAGCGCTACCAATGGCTCCCCCGATTCAATACCTACAACACCGTTTTCGCGCCGCCATCCG
>JAJZRV010000054.1 GCA_021850135.1 Pseudomonadota bacterium | reverse complement strand
TTCCACGGCACTGCTGATTTCGGCACTGCGCGAATTGAGTTGCGTGATGGTTTCGTTGGCGCGCACGATGCGCTCCCCGATGACCTTGAGACGATCCACCACCTCGTGCACCAGGACCTTGCCGGCTTCGGCATCATCGCACGTCCGGCTGGCCAGATCCGTGACCACCTTCATCCGGTCGGTGATGACCTTGAGGTCTTCCTGGCTGGAAGCCAGATTCTCCAGCAAATGGGACGTATTGAGGTGGTGCGCCCGCGAGATCAGGCTGTTATGCATGGCGGCCCGTTTCTGCGCGGCCATGCTCTCCAGCAGGATGTTCTGGTTTTCCAGGCCTTTCTTGAATCCGCCATGCAACCCCGCCTGCATGGTCTGGCGGTAAAACCGCCCTTCCAGATTGCTGCGAAAGGTGGTTTCCTGCTCACGGAAAAAAGCCCCCAGCTGATCCAGCATGTCGTTGAGGTTCCAGCACAGTTGGCCCAGCTCCCCTTTGTCCGACACTTCCGTGATCCGGTTGTTGAACCGCCCCTGGGCCACCTCCGCAATCAGCGCGTTGAGTTTGGCCAATGGGGACAGCCAGCGGCGCACCATGATCTGCCCTGCCACGGCGGCGCCGGCCGCAACGAGGGGAAACAGCAGCAGAAACGGGCTGAACGGCAGCAGGACGAGCCCCAGGCCCACCAGGACCAGCGCGGTCAGCGCATTGAGCCACAGCAGCGCAATGACTCTAGATTGAAAGGATGAACTCGTCATAACTCAGCCCCTTCTCGGACAGGGTGTTGTTCAACAGCGCCGTGGATGCCGCGATGGCGTCCCGCGCGCCCGCGCGCTGCTCTTCCGCAAGCATGGCGCGATAGAGCGCATTGATGACCTGCAGGGATTCCGGGCGGGGTTTGCGGCGCACGGAGAAGTACCCCTCGATGGCCCCGCGGGCGTCGAACAGCGGGGTCACGTTGGCAAATACCCAGTAAAAACTGCCGTCCCTGGCCAGGTTCTTGACGTAGGCAAAACACTCGTTGCCCGCCTGGACGCGGTCCCACAGCAACTTGAACACCGCCCGGGGCATGTCGGGATGGCGTACGATGTTGTGCTGTGCGCCCAGCAACTCCTGCTCGGTGTAACCTGAAAATTCGATGAAAATGCGATTGCCGTAGGTGATCCGGCCCTTGAGGTCCGTCGTGGAAACAATGAAATCCTCATCCCGCATGACCCGCTCGACCATGCTGGGCGTCGTTTTGTTTTTCATACCCTTTATCCGTGGAGTACGCAGTGGTTCGGACGTCGCAGATTTGATATCGATCAAATTCCGGAATTCTTTAGGTAGAATCAAGGATGTTTCCCTTAAAACGACCCTCAAATGGTGCTCTGTCATGTCTGTTCGTACCCCGCGGCGCCTGCGCGCGAGCCTGGTTCTCCTTTTGACCACCCTGTCCGCCGGCCCCTCGTGGGCAGATAACCTGCTCGAAACCTACCGACAGTCGTTTACCACCGACCCTGCGCTCGCCCAGGCCCGTGCCAACCTGGATGCCGAAATGCAAAGCCGGCCCCTGGCGCGTTCGGCCCTGTTGCCGCATATGGGGCTGGCCACCGGGTTTGGGGAAAACACTGCCAACATCACGGGCCTGGGCAACCCCATTTCGCAGAGTTACCCCTCCAACAATTTCAGCGTCAACCTGACCCAGACGGTGTTCAACGGCCAGGCCTGGACCGCACTGTCCCAGGCGGACAACCGCATCCAGGCCAGCGAAGCCGCCCTCGTCTATGCCGAACAGCAGCTTGCGCTCAAGGTGGCCACGGCCTATTTCGGCGTGTTGCAGGCCGAAGCCCAGGAACGGGTGGCCGTGGAGCAGGAAAAACTGCTCGACAACATCAACCAGCAAACCAAAGCCACCCTCGAGGTCGGCACCGGCGATGTCATCGCCGTTCATGAAGCCCAGGCCCGCCTGGATGCGGCCCGTTCCGACCTGATCAAGGCGCACAATGCGGTCACCGTGGCCCGTCGCAGCCTGCAGCGCCTGACCCACCAGCCCGTGGGCCGCCTGGATGATCTGGGACATTTCGAAGCCATGCCGCCACAGCCCGCCAGGAGCGAACCCTGGGTGGAAACCGCGCTGGCCAACCAGCCCCTCATCCATCAGACCGAGGCGCAGCTGCGCATTGCCCAGGAACAGGTGGAATTCAATCGCCGCGCCCGCTGGCCCGTGGTCAACCTGCAGGGCGTCTCTCAACACACCATGGGCTCGCCTTTCCCCAATCTGGACATCAACCAGAAGGGCGCCAGCCTGAACCTTTCCATGCCCATTTTCGATGGCGGCCAGATTTCGGCCTCGGTGGATCAGGCCCAGGCCCAGGCCCAGGCCAGCGTCCAGGCCCTGGCCGGTTTGCGCGATGAGGTCACGCTCAGCACCCAGACCGCCTTCCTGAACCTGCAGGACAGCGTGGCCCAACTGCAGGCCGCCGAAGTGGCAGCCACTTCCGCCAAGGTCTCGCTCGAGGGCACCCGCACCGGCTTTGAGGTGGGCACACGCTCCATCATTGACGTGTTGAACGTGGCCACGGATTTCATCCGCGCCGAACAAAACTACAACGTCGCGCTTTATGCGCATGTGCTGGCTCGCGTCAATCTCAAGGCCGCAGCAGGAATCCTGACGGTGGCCGACCTGGAATCCGTCAACGCCCTGCTCAATCATGCGGCCCAATAGCGACATTCCCTGACGTTACGGCAAGGAGACCGCAATGGATTTATCCAGCATTACCGGGACAAAAGGCCGGATCCTGAGGATTTATGGACAGATCATCGACGTCATTGTCGTGTTCCTGATCCTTGTCATGCTGATCACGCTAGGCGTCGCCTTCATCGGCGTGCTCTACGACCTCTACGATGCCCTGAGCAACCTGCGTCATGAAATCGCCATTCAAACCCTGGTCATTTCCATCCTCTCGGTCTTCGTGCTCATCGAACTCTTCCGGACCTTCACGGATTACCTGGAGTTTCACCGCATCCGCCTGCGGGTCCTGACGGAAGTGGCCATCGTCTTCATCCTGAGAGATATTTTCATCGGCATCTATAGCCACAGCCTGCAGTGGCAGGAGCTTCTCGCGCTGTCCGCGCTCCTGGCCGTCCTGGTATGCGCCCGCATCGCTTCGGTCTATTTCACCCCCGGCACCCGCGACACGGAGTAACCCCCCATGCCCCCCTTCCTTCGTCTGACCTATCGCTTCCTAGCCGGTTTATGGCACGCGCTGGATTTTGGGCGCCGCGTCTTTTCAAACCTGCTGTTTCTGGTTTTTATCGCAGCCCTGCTGGCGTTGGCGATCTACAGCCTGCCCAAGCGACTGGAAGACAGGACGGCGTTGTTGCTGAATTTCAAGGGGAACCTGGTGGAGCAGCATGCCGCCAACGTGGATGCCCTGGTGATGACAGGCGTGGGCGAGGACCTCGACCAGGGTGATACCCAGTTGCGCGACGTGCTCGAGGTGCTGGAAGCGGCAGCGCATGATCCAAAAATCAGCAGCGCCGTGCTGCTGCTCGACAACATGCATGCAGCGGGCCTGCCCATGCTGCGCGAAGTAGCGGCCGCATTGGAGCGCTTCAAGGCCAGCGGCAAACCGGTGATCGCCTGGGGCTCTGGCTACGATCAGCGCCAGTACTATCTGGCCTCCCATGCCAACGAGGTCTTTCTGGATCCCATGGGCCATATCCTGCTGGAAGGTTTTGGACGCTACCGCAATTACTATCGGGATGCCCTCGACAAACTCGGCATCACCGTCAACCTGATGCGGGTGGGCACCTACAAGAGCTTTGCCGAGCCTTTTGTGGCCAATGGCCCCTCCCCAGCTGCAACCGAGGCGGATCGTTCGCTCTATGCCGCCCTGTGGAACGCCTATACCGGCGACGTGGAGAAAGCGCGCAAGTTGCCCCCGGGGAGCCTGCAACGCACCATTGACAGTTTGCCGCAACTGATGGCCGACGCGCATGGCGACACCGGCAAACTGGCGCTTTCCACGCACTGGGCGGACGGGCTCAAGACCCGCGACGCGCTGAAGCAGCTGATGATCGCCAGGGGTGCCGAGGACAGCGAAGGAAAGACTTTCCGGCAAATTTCCTTCGAAGACTATCTGGCGAGGCAAAAGCCCGGGAAGCACGGCGATGCGGTAGCCGTGATCGTTGCCGAAGGGGAGATTCGCGATGGCGTGGCTCCTGCGGGGTCGGTGGGCGGGCTCTCCACCGCAAAACTGATTCGCAACGCGCGTGACGACGACGACATCAAGGCCGTCGTGCTGCGCGTCAACTCGCCCGGGGGCAGCGCCTACGCCTCCGAACTGATCCGCCGCGAACTGGAATTGACCCGGGCCGCAGGCAAACCGGTCATCATTTCCATGAGCAACCTCGCGGCCTCGGGGGGGTACTGGATTTCCCTCTCCTCTGACGAGGTCATTGCCGATCCCACCACCGTCACGGGGTCCATCGGCGTCTTCGCCCTGTTTCCCACCGCAGACAGGATGATGGGCAAGATCGGCGTTCACACCGATGGCGTCACCACGACCTGGCTTGGCGATGCGCGCAATCCGTTACGCCCGCTCGATCCGCGCTTTGGGGCGCTCATCCAGAGCAGCATCAATCATATTTACGACGATTTCACCGCCAAGACAGCCGTGGCGCGCAAAACCACGCCGCAGAAGATCGATGCGGTGGCACAGGGACGTGTCTGGACCGGACAGCAGGCCCTGGAACGCGGCCTTGTGGACCGCGTCGGAAGCTATGGCGATGCGCTGCAAGCTGCCGCCGCGCGTGCCAAACTGGGCCCTGGCTTCCGGGTGGCCTATATGGACCCCGAACCCACCGGACTGGAGCGCTGGACCCAGTGGTTGGGATTCTCTGCGGCCCATCTGCGTCACCAGGTGCTCCAAAGCCAGTCGGGGCCCGCAGGCATGTTGCCTGGTGCGGCACGGGACATCGCCACCTCCCTGTCCTGGCTATCCGAACTTGCGGACGGCCATAGCGCCTATCTGGCCCTGACCCATTGCCTGTGCCAGGCGCCCTGAGCCGCGTCCACCAGAAATTCATTTTTACAGGAATTTAACGGCCTTCCCCCGGCATTTTCCAGAATCTTGAGATCGGCGGGCCTATGATTTCCTCCATCTAAAACGTCTCTGTGGAGGCAACGGATGGATATCGTCTACAGCATGTACATGCTCCTCTGCTTCGCCCTGACGGCAGGACTCGCTCTGGGCTGCCAGAAGCTTGGAGGCCCCCGGTGAACTGGCTGCAAGTGATTGGCGCAATCATCGCCGTCGGGTTACTGGCCTACCTCATCGCGGCGCTGCTCAATCCGGAGGACTTTTCATGACGACCCACGCCTGGCTGCTTCTTGGGCTTTATTTGCTGGTACTGCTGCTGGCTGCCAAACCTCTTGGCTGCCACATCGCCGACGTGATGGAAGGACGCCCTTCGCTGGCTGCACGCCTGGGCGGCGGCGTCGAGTCGGTGTTGTATCGCCTCTGCGGCATCCGCAGGGAGGAGGAAATGGGCTGGTTGCAGTATGCCTTGGCAATTCTGCTGTTCAACCTGATTGGCGCGCTCGCCGTTTACGCCTTGCAGCGAACGCAGGCCTGGTTGCCGCTCAATCCCCAGGGCTTCGCCAACGTCAGCCCCGATTCTTCCTTCAATACCGCCATCAGTTTTGCCACCAACACAAACTGGCAGGGTTATTCAGGCGAATCCACCATGAGTTACCTGACGCAGATGCTGGGATTGACGGTGCAGAATTTTTTTTCGGCCGCCACGGCCATTGTCGTCGTCGTCGCACTGATCCGGGGCTTTTCCCGACACACCGCAAAAACCGTGGGCAATGCCTGGGTCGATCTCAGCCGCATCACGCTCTATGTGCTGCTGCCCATATCGCTGGTCTATGCGGTATTTCTGGTCGGCCAGGGCGCGATCCAGAATTTCGACGCCTATAAGGACGTGACGGCGTCGGCCACGATGTCTACCCAGAGCTTGCCCATGGGTCCGGTGGCCTCACAGGAAGCCATCAAGATGCTGGGCACCAACGGCGGCGGCTTCTTCAATGCCAACTCGGCGCATCCCTACGAAAACCCGACGCCACTGTCCGATTTCATTCAGATGCTATCCATCTTCCTGATCCCGGCAGCGCTTTGCCTGACCTTTGGCCGCATGGTCGGAGACATGCGTCAGGGCTGGGCCGTACTGATGGCCATGACGCTGATGTTCGTCGTCATGGCCATCGTCGCCATGGTTTTCGAGCAGCAGGGCAACCCGTTGCTGTCCGGACTCGGCATCGATCAATCCATCACTGCCTTCCAGCCGGGCGGCAACATGGAAGGCAAGGAAATGCGCTTTGGCATCGCGGATTCCAGCCTTTTTGCCACCATTACGACCCTGGCTTCCTGCGGCGCCGTCAATGCCATGCACGACTCCTTCATGCCCCTGGGCGGTTTTGTCACCATGTGGGACATGATGCTGGGCGAAGTGGTCTTCGGTGGTGTCGGCAGTGGTCTCTACGGCATGCTGGTGTTCGCCGTCATGGCCGTGTTCATCGCAGGCTTGATGATCGGTCGCACGCCGGAATACCTGGGCAAGAAGATCGAGGCCTTTGAAATGAAAATGGTGTCCATCGCCATCCTGGTCACGCCGTTGCTGGTGCTGGCCGGCGCGGCCATCGCCGTGATGGCGGCCGACGGCATCGCCGGCATCGCCAATCCCGGGGCACACGGCTTCTCTGAAATCCTCTACGCCTTTACCTCGGCAGCCAACAATAATGGCAGCGCCTTCGCTGGCCTGTCGGCCAACACGCCCTTCTACAACAACCTGCTCGCAATCGCCATGTGGTTTGGCCGTTTTGGCGTCATGGTCCCGGTGCTGGCCCTGGCCGGATCGCTCGCCGCCAAGAAACGCATTGCCCCCGGCGCAGGCACCATGCCCACCCACGGCCCGCTGTTCGTGGTATTGCTGATCGGCACCGTCGTACTGATTGGCGCCCTGAATTACGTCCCCGCGCTCGCGCTCGGACCGGTGGTCGAACATTTGATGCTCGGGCCCGGAAACTGAGCCGAAGGAGAGACTCATGACACACAAAAAACTGGCCATGTTCGACCCGGTGTTGGTCAGGCCTGCCATCATTGATTCATTCAGGAAACTCAGCCCCGCCCTCCAATGGCGCAACCCGGTCATGTTTGTGGTGTATGTGGGCAGCCTCCTGACCACGGCGCTCTGGTTGCAGGCCCTGACCGGAAAGGGAGATGCCTCGCCCGGCTTCATCTTTGCCATCGCCCTGTGGCTGTGGATCACTGTGCTGTTTTCCAATTTTGCTGAAGCGCTCGCCGAGGGCAGAAGCAAGGCCCAGGCCGCATCCCTGCGCGGCCTGAAGAAGGAAACCTCAGCCAGGAAACTGAAGGCGCCAAAGGCCGATGCCGACTGGACCACGATACCGGCCACGGATCTGCGCAAGGGCGATGTCGTCCTGGTACAGGCCAGCGAAACCATCCCGGCCGATGGCGAGGTCATCGAGGGGGTCGCCTCGGTGGATGAATCCGCCATCACCGGCGAGTCAGCGCCCGTCATTCGCGAAGCTGGCGGGGATTTCTCGGCAGTGACCGGAGGAACCCGCCTGCTTTCCGACTGGCTGGTGGTCCGGGTGACGGTCAACCCCGGCGAGACCTTTGTCGACCGCATGATCGCCATGGTCGAGAACGCGAAGCGCCAGAAAACACCCAACGAGATCGCCTTGACCATCCTGCTGGTGGCGCTCACGATCATCTTCCTTGGCGTCATCGTCACCCTTCTGCCGTACTCCATGTTCAGCGTCGCAGTGGCGAAGGCCGGCTCGCCCATCACCATCACGGTACTCATTGCCTTGCTGGTCTGCCTGATTCCAACCACGATTGCCGGCTTGCTGTCCGCCATTGGCGTCGCCGGCATGAGCCGCATGATGCAGGCCAATGTCATCGCCACCTCGGGCCGCGCCGTGGAAGCTGCGGGCGATGTGGATGTGCTGCTTCTGGACAAGACCGGCACCATTACCCTGGGAAACCGTCAGGCCACGGTTTTCCTGCCTGGTGACGGCGTGCAGGAAGCGATGCTGGCCGATGCCGCCCAACTGGCCTCGCTTGCCGATGAAACACCGGAAGGCCGAAGCATCATGGTGTTGGCCAAGCAGAAGTTTGGTCTGCGCGAGCGCGACATCCATTCCCTGGACGCTCAATTTGTCCATTTCTCCGCCCACACCCGCATGAGCGGCGTTGACATCCGCGGAACCCGGATCCGCAAGGGCGCCATTGACGCCATCCGCAAACATGTGGAAGCCCAGGGAGGGCATTTTCCGCAATCGGTGCTCGCGATCGCAGAGGATGTGGCACGCCGCGGCAGCACCCCCCTGGTGGTGTCCGAGGGGTCCCGGGTTCTCGGCGTGATCGAGCTCAAGGATATCGTCAAGGGCGGCATCAAGGAACGCTTTTCAGAACTGCGCCGTATGGGCATCCGCACCGTGATGATTACCGGCGACAATCGTCTGACCGCTGCAGCCATTGCCGCGGAAGCCGGGGTGGACGATTTCCTTGCCGAAGCCACACCGGAGGCAAAACTTGCATTGATCCGTCAGCACCAGGCCGAAGGACGCCTCGTAGCCATGACCGGTGACGGCACCAACGATGCCCCCGCCCTGGCTCAGGCCGACGTGGCCGTGGCCATGAACACCGGCACCCAGGCTGCGAAAGAGGCGGGCAACATGGTGGATCTCGACTCCAACCCAACCAAACTGATCGAGGTGGTGGAAACGGGCAAGCAGATGCTGATGACGCGCGGCTCACTGACAACCTTCAGCATTGCCAATGACATTGCCAAATATTTCGCCATCATCCCTGCGGCCTTCGTCACCACTTACCCGCAACTTGCAGCGCTCAATGTCATGCGGCTGGCCAGCCCTTCCTCCGCAATCCTGTCCGCGGTGATCTTCAATGCCCTGATCATCGTGTTCCTGATCCCTCTGGCACTGAAGGGCGTGAAGTATCAACCTCTGGGCGCAGCCGTGCTGCTGCGGCGCAACCTGGCCGTTTATGGTCTCGGCGGCATCGTCGCACCCTTCATCGGCATCAAGTTGATTGACATGCTGATCGCCGGCGTGCACCTCGCCTGAAAAGGACACTCTCATGAAAAAACTGTTTCGACCCGCCATCTCCCTGTTCATCCTGCTCTCCGCCGTGACTGGCATCGTCTATCCGATGGCGGTCACCGGCATCGCCCAGGTAGTATTTCCGGAAAACGCCCACGGCAGCCTGATCGTCAAGGGGGGGAAACCGGTCGGCTCCAGTTTGATCGGTCAGAATTTTTCTGATCCCGGACACTTTTGGGGCCGTCCCTCAGCCACCTCGCCGCAGCCGTACAATGGCACGGCTTCGGGCGGATCAAACCTGGGGCCGTTGAACCCTGCGTTCACCGATGCCGTCAAAAGCCGCATTGCGGCACTTCAGGCCGCCGATCCGGAAAATCCGCGGCCCATCCCGGTTGACCTCGTCACAGCCTCTGCCAGCGGCCTCGACCCGCACATCAGCCCGGCATCGGCGCGTTATCAGGTTGCGCGGGTTGCCAGGGCGCGCAGCCTTCCTGCGGCGACGGTCGCGGCGCTGGTGGAAAAACACACGGAAGATCGCCAGTGGGGCCTTTTTGGCGAACCCCGCGTCAATGTGTTAGAACTCAACCTGGCACTTGACGACATCCGCTGATATGACCGGTCAACGCCCCGATCCGGACGAGCTCATTCACCGCCTCAAGGCTGAGGAAGCGCGAACGCTACGAGGAAAACTCAAGATTTTCTTCGGCGCCTCGGCAGGCGTGGGAAAGACCTACGCCATGCTTTCGGCAGCCCGGCAACAGGCCCAGCAAGGCAGGGATGTGATCGTCGGTGTGGTGGAGACCCACGGCAGGAAGGAGACGGAGGCCCTGCTGGAGGGACTTGAGTGCCTGCCGCTCAAGGACGTTTCGTATCGTGGTACGGTGCTGCGGGAGTTTGACATTGATGCTGCGCTGGCCCGCAAGCCGGCCCTGATCCTGGTAGACGAACTGGCCCACTCCAACGTCGCAGGCTCCCGCCACCCCAAACGCTGGCAGGACGTGGAGGAGTTGCTTTCGTCGGGCGTGGACGTCTATTCGACCATCAATGTCCAGCATCTTGAAACGCTCAACGACATCGTTGGCGGAATTACCGGCATTCGCATCTGGGAAACCGTCCCGGACCATGCCTTCGACGCCGCCGATGAAGTCGTTCTGGTGGACTTGCCACCCGACGAGTTATTGCAACGCCTGAAGGAGGGCAAGGTCTATTTGCCCCATCAGGCTGAACGCGCCATCCAGCACTTTTTCCGCAAGGGCAATCTGATCGCCTTGCGAGAACTGGCCCTGCGTCGGACTGCCGACCGCGTGGATAGCGAGATGATCCAGTACCGGCGCGACAAGTCGGTCCTGCCTGTGTGGCAGACCCGCGAATCGTTGCTCGCATGCATCGGCCCTGGAGAAGGCAGCGACCGTGTCATCCGCAGGACAGCCCGCCTTGCGGCAAAGCTCGACGTGCCATGGCATGTGGTTTACGTGGAAACGCCCCAATTACGGCATCTCTCGGACAACCAGCGTCAGCGCATCCTCAAAAGCCTGAGACTTGCCCAGGAAACCGGTGCAGAAACCGCCAGCCTGTCCGGTAGCGATGCCGTCGGTACGATCGTTGACTACGCACGCGAGCATAATCTTGCCAAAGTCGTCGTGGGGCGCGACCATGCCCACTCCTGGAGGTTCTGGAGCCATTCCTTTGCCGACCGTATCGGCCAGCATGCCCCTGATCTTGACGTTCTCCAGGTAGCGCGTGAAGAAACCGCATCCGACAGGCGTCATGAAGAGCCCACCGATGAATCGCTCCTGAAGCGATTGAACGCCCCATGGCAATCGTTTGCCATGAGCGCGGTGTTTTGCGCCCTGGCCACGCTCATTGCCCTGCCCCTGAACACCGTGTTTGACCTCCCCAACATCGCCATGCTTTTCCTGCTGTCGGTCGTGCTGGTGGCCATCCGTTACGGCCTGGGCCCCGCAATTGCCGCCGCATTCATCAACGTGGCCTCTTTTGATTTCTTTTTTGTCCCTCCCCGCTTTTCATTTGCAGTGAGCGATGTGCAATACCTGATGACCTTTGCCGTCATGCTCGTCGTGGGCC
>JAJZRV010000053.1 GCA_021850135.1 Pseudomonadota bacterium | reverse complement strand
AACAGCGCTTCGGCGTGAAGGTACACGCCATTGCCGCCCCCGACCTCGATTCGCGTGCCGCGGCCGTGCAGGATGCGCAGATCATCGTGGCCACGGGCGCATCGGGCGTCGTGCTGCTGGAAGAAGTGCACTGGAAGGACCTGCCGGGGCTCAAACTTGTGGCGGACGCCAATGCCACCCCGCCCATGGGCATCGCCGGCATCGACATCATGGACAAGGGGGTGCAGCGCCACAACGCCCTGGCCTTTGGAGCCATCGGCTTTGGCGCGCTCAAGCTTGCGCTGCACCGCGCCTGCATCGCCCGCCTGTTCGAACAGAACGACCTGCGGCTGGATGCCAACGAAATCTATGCCATCGCCAAGACGATGGTCGGCTGAGAGGGAGAGGACACCATGCATACGATGCCGGTACAACAATTTCTGGACGAGCTTGCCAGCGCCGCACCCACCCCCGGGGGCGGCGGTGCGGCAGCCATCATGGGCGCCATGGGGGCGGCCCTGATTTCCATGGTGGCCAACCTCACCATCGGCAAGAAGGGCTATGAAGGGGCCGAGGCCGAGATGAAGGCGCAACTCGCCGCCTCGGAAGCCCTGCGTGCCCGCCTCACGGCCATGGTGGCCGACGATGTCGCGGCGTTCAACCAGTTGATGGGGGCCTATCGGTTGCCCAAGGACACGGATGCGCAGAAGGCCCAGCGCGCTGCGGCCATCCAGGAGGGGCTCAAGCAGGCCACGCGGGTGCCGCTTGCCTGCGCCAAGGCGTGCGCCGAAGTCATCCTGGTGGCACAACGCTCGGCCGAGCACGGCAATCTCAATGTCATCAGCGATACCGGTGCAGGCGTTCTGGCGTTGCAGGCCGGACTGCGCAGCGCGGCCCTCAATGTCTATATCAACACGCCCATGATCAAGGACCCGGACTTCGTGGCCCAGGTGTCGCAGGAACTCGAGGCATTGATGGCAGAAAACCTGCCCTTGACCGAGGCGGTGTATGCCAGGGTCAGGAGCAGGATGGGGGCGTAGTTCAGAAGCGGTTGTAGAGGCGCTGGATGGTTTCCTGCTGCTCCTGGATCACGGACTTGACGAGATCGCCGATGGACAGCAGGCCCACCACGCGCCCCCCGTTGACCACCGGAAGGTGGCGCATGCGTTTTTCCGTCATGATCGTCATGCACTCTTCCTGAGAGTGCTTCAACGTGACGGTCACCACTGGCGAGACCATGATGTCCGACACCGGCGTTTCCGCCGACGTCCTGCCCATCAGGGCCATCTTGCGGGCATAGTCGCGCTCGGAGAGGATGCCCACGAGGTCGTCGCCTTCCATGACCAGCAGGGCCCCGACGTTTTTTTCGGCCAGCAGCCGCAACGCCTCGATCACTTTGGCATGGGGGGAGATGGACCAGAATCCCCGGGGTTTGGCGGCCAGCAGGTTTTCAACGCTATTCATGCGTGCGGCTCTCCTTGTCAGCTGTTGACGTAACTTTCCAGGTGATGGATGGTGGCTTCCTGTTCCAGGAGGGCATCCTTGACGATGTCCCCGATGGAGAGGATGCCGATGACGCGCCCATTGTCCACCACGGGCAGGTGGCGCACGCGCTTGGCCGTCATGAGCGCCATGCAGTCCTCGCGGTTTTGCTGGGGGGTGACGGTCAGCACTGGCGAGACCATGATGTCCGCGACCGGGGTGTCCACCGATGTTCGTCCCATCAGGGCCACTTTGCGTGCATAGTCCCGTTCGGAGAGGATGCCCACGAGGCGCTCGTTTTCCATGACCATGAGGGCGCCGACGTTTTTATCGGCCATCAGGCGGAGCGCCTCGATGATCTTGGCCTGGGGTGAGATGTGGCAGAATCCTGCGGGCTTTGTCTTCAAAAGCATCTTGACGCTATTCATCGTTGTTCCTCCTCTAGCATGCGGTCTGTTGGAGTTACAAGTTGGGGTAATTCGGACCACTCCCCCCCTCAGGCACCACCCAGCGGATGTTCTGGGTTGGATCCTTGATGTCGCAAGTCTTGCAATGAATACAGTTCTGTCCGTTGATCTGAAGTCTCGGACTGCTGCCGGGGTCCCGCACGATCTCGTAGACGCCTGCGGGGCAATACCGGGTTTCAGGTGAATCATACACCCTAAGATTGGTTTTAATGGCAACCTCGGGTTGCAGCAGCGTGAGGTGCACCGGCTGGTCTTCCTCGTGGGACGTGTTGGTCAGGAACACGGACGAGAGGCGGTCGAAGGTGATGCGCCCGTCAGGCTTGGGGTAGCCCACGGGCTGGCAGGCCGCAGCGGGTTTGAGCTGCTCGTGATCGGGTCGGTGGCGCAGGGTCCAGGGCGCCTTGCCGCGAAAGATCCAGGTGTCGAGTGCGGCGTGCGCCATGCCGGCCCACAGCCCCCAGTGAAATCCCGGGCGGATGTTGCGTACACCCTGCAGCTCCGCCCACAGCCAGCTGGCCTTGAGACGCTGCGTGTAATCCTGGCAGGGTGCTGTGGCAGCCGTGCCCGACAGGTGTGCGGCCAGTGCTTCGGCAGCCACCATGCCCGACTTGAGCGCGGTGTGGCTGCCCTTGATTTTGGGCACGTTGAGAAACCCGGCGCTGTCCCCGATCAGCAGCCCGCCGGGAAAGGTCAGGCGCGGAATGGATTGCCATCCCCCTTCGGAAAGCGCGCGCGCGCCGTAGGCGATGCGCCGCCCGCCCTCGAAAAGGGGGCGGATGGCGGGGTGGGTCTTGAAACGCTGGAATTCCTCAAAGGGGCTGAGGTAGGGGTTCTGGTAGTCCAGTCCCACCACAAAGCCCACCGATACCTGGTTGTCAGCGAGGTGGTAGAGCCAGGAGCCGCCGTAGGTGGCCTGGTCCAGCGGCCAGCCCACCGTGTGCACGACGCGTCCGGTGGCGTGGCGGGCAGGATCCACTTCCCACAGTTCCTTGATGCCCAGGCCGTAGGTCTGGGGACTGCAGTCGCGGTCGAGCTCGAAACGCTCCATCGCCAGACGCGTGAGCGACCCGCGACAGCCTTCGGCAAACACGGTCTGCGTGGCATGCAGCGCCATGCCCCGCTGAAAGCGCGGGCCGGGCCTGCCGTCCCGTCCAAGGCCCATGTCGCCGGTGGCAACACCCACCACCTCGCCCTGTGCACCGTACAGGATTTCTGCGGCGGCAAAACCCGGATAGATCTCGACGCCCAGGGCCTCGGCCTGCGCGGCAAGCCATTTGCAGACCTCGCCCAGGCTGACGATGTAGTTGCCGTGGTTGCGCATGGCCGGAGGGGTGGGCAGGCGCCACTTGCGTTGTGTGGACAGAAGCAGGAACTGGTCTTCCGTGACGGGGGTGCGCAGCGGCGCGCCGCGCTTTTGCCAGTCGGGAAACAGTTCGTTGAGGGCGCGCGGTTCCATGACGGCGCCGGACAGGATATGGGCGCCGACTTCCGAGCCTTTTTCCAGCACGCACACCGAGATCTCGCGGCCTTCGGCAGCCGCAATCTGTTTGAGGCGGATGGCGCAACCGAGGCCCGCGGGACCGGCGCCGACGATCACCACATCGTATGCCATGGATTCCCGCTGGGACATGGGGCAAATTCCTTCGTGGAGTTGAGTGACTGGAATTATAATGGCTGCCATGCCACAAAGACATCCCGTTCATTACCAGTTCCTGGCGGTCGGCGTCGGTGCGGCGCTCGGTTCACTGTTGCGATGGGGACTGGCGCTTGCTTTCAACCAGCCTGGCGCACCGCTTCCGCTGGGTACCCTGGCAGCCAATGGCCTGGGTGGTTTTCTGGTGGGGGTGGCCATCGCGCTGTTCGAACACCACGACGACCTGCCACCCGCCCTCCGGCTGTTCTCCATCACGGGCTTTCTGGGGGGGCTCACCACGTTTTCGACATTTTCCGGCGAGTCCGTGCAGGCGCTGATGGGGGCAAACCCCGGGGCCGGTCTCCTGGAAATCCTGGTGCACCTTGCAGGCAGCCTGCTGTTCACGGCCGCGGGCATCGCGCTCGTCAACCGCTGGCTGCGCCCCTCGCGCGCTAGCGCGCGTTGAGCACCTGACGCAGCGCGTCGGTCACCTCCGACGCCGTCAATCCCACCGGCCCCAGACCCTGGGCCACACATTGATCCGCGGCTGCGCCATGGGCGTAAACGGCGCATTGCAGCGCCTGGAGCGGTGTCAGTCCCTGGTCCGTGAGCGCGCCGAGGGCGCCTGCGAGCACATCGCCCATGCCTGCCGCTGAAAGGCCGGCATTGCCGGAGGGATTGATCCACCATTGTCCCTGGGGAGTGGCGACGACACTGCCGCACCCTTTCAGCACCACCAGGCCCTGGTAGCGTTCTGCCAGCGCAAGGGCCGTGCGCACCCGGTGGGAGAGGGCGCTTTCCCCCATCAGGCGACAGGCTTCGGCAGGATGCGGCGTGAGCAGCGTGGGGGCGGTGCGATGCGCCACCTGCCTTGCAAGATCGGGATGCGCGGCGATCAGGTTGAGGGCATCCGCGTCCAGGACGAGCTTGCAGGGCAATGCCAGGGCCTGTGCCAGCAGGCTTGCCGCCTCGGCAGACTGGCCCAGGCCGGGACCAGCCACCAGCGTGGTCAGGCGCGCCTCGCGCAACAACGCATGCGGGGTTGCTGTCATCAATTCGGGCTGGCGCAGGGCAACGAGCGCGGCGGACAGGGCTTCATCCAGCGCCGCAAGCCATACCCGGCCCGCCCCGCATTTGAGTGCGGCGATTGCGGCCAGCAGCGCAGCCCCCGTCATGCCGCGCGCGCCGCCCAGGATGCCTACGGCACCGAACAGCCCCTTATGGGTGTTGCGCGCGCGCGCGGGCCATTGGCGCAGCAGGGCCGGGCCGTCCAGCAAGGCACCGCTGCCGCGGGCGGACAGTCCCAGGTCCAGTACGGTGACTGTGCCGCAATGGTCGGGGCCGTCCGCGGTGAAGAGTCCCGCCTTGGCAGCGATGAAGGTGAGGGTGTGGCTGGCGCGGAGGGTGGGGGGCTGGGCGCGCCCGGTATCGCCGTGAAGGCCGCTGGGAATGTCCAGGGCAATGAGGGGGCAGCGCAGGGCGGCAGTACGCATGATCCATTCGGCAGTGCGGCCTTCGGGTGGGCGGTTGAGCCCGATGCCGAACAGTGCATCCACGGCCAGCAGCCAGGGCTGTTGCGGCTGCCAGTCGGCAGCGACCGCGCCACCGGCCTCCAGGTAATCGCGGCGGGCCTGGGCCGCATCCTTGGGAAGCGCCTCGGGGTCGGCTGCCGTGACCACGGTAGGGGCATAGCCGCAGTGCAGCAATTCGCGTCCCACCACCCAGCCATCCCCCCCGTTGTTGCCGGGGCCGGCCAGGATGAGGACGGCGCCCGGGGGCGGAAAATGCTCGCGGATCCAGGCGGCTGCGGCGTTGCCGGCGCGCAGCATCAGCGCGTGCGGGGCGAGGGTGCGCAGGGCCTGGTCTTCGGCCGCGCGTATTTCGTCCAGGGTGAGCAGGTCCATTTGTCGTCCGGCGGAACCAAATCGAAGAAGGTGCGGTCAACGCCTGCATGGCCAGCGATACCACCATAGAGGGCATTGCACCCTTGTATACTACACTCCGGAGTGTTGTTGTGACTCGGCCTCAGGTTCGAGCAGAAGTTCAAATTGCCGGGAGTGGCATGACAGATCGTGAGATCGACCAGAAGCTGGTCGAGCAGGCCCAAGCAGGAGACAAACGGGCCTTTGGAATGCTGGTGGCCAAATACCAACGCAAGCTCGCGCGTTTGGTGGGCCGTCTGGTGCGTGATCCGGCCGAAGCAGAGGACGTCACCCAGGAAGCCTTCATCAAGGCGTACCGCGCGCTGAGCGCCTTTCGCGGGGACAGCGCGTTTTATACCTGGCTCTACCGCATCGGGGTCAATACGGCCAAGAATTATCTCGTGGCGCAAGGGCGGCGTGTGCCCACCCAGACGACGGTGGACAACGAAGACGCCGAAAATTTCGAGGACGGCACATTGTTGCGGGATGTCAACACGCCCGAAGCCGAACTCATGAGCCGGCAGATCGTCGAGACGGTCAACGCCAGCATGGAGGCTTTGCCTGAGGAACTGCGCACGGCCATCCGCCTGCGCGAAATCGAGGGCCTGAGCTACGAAGAGATCGCCACCCTGATGAATTGTCCCATCGGGACGGTGCGCTCTCGCATTTTCAGGGCACGGGAGGCCATTGCAGAACGGCTGCGCCCGCAACTGGATGTGTCAAAAGACAGGAGATGGTAATGAATCGCGAACACCTATCCGCCCTGATGGATGGCGAACTGGATCCATCACTCGAACCCGCAATGCTGACCCGGATGAAGGAAGAGGGCGAGCTTGCAAGGATCTGGAACGAGTATCACCTCATCGGAGACGTGTTGCGTGAAAGAGGCATCGGTAATGTCTGCGTGGGCGAGCGCGTGGCGCGCGCCCTGGAGGCCGAGCCCACCGTCCTGGCGCCCCGGCGCTCCCGCGCCGTGACGGGGCCAACACGCTGGCTGGCCGTGGCGGCTGCGGTGGCTGCAGTGGCCGTGTCCACCTGGACGCTGCAACGCGCCGAGGTGCCTTCCGGCCAGAGGATGGCCAGCAACGATGTGCCTGCTGCGGCAACGCCGGCGGTCCCGGTCGTGCATGCAGCCGAAGCCGATCCCTACGTGGCCATGCATCGGCAATGGTCTCCCCTTTCCGGTTTCCAGACCGTGGATTACGCCGCGGACACCGTCGCTTCGCGATGAAGGTCTTCCTGAAACACGCCATCCTCGGGCTGTTCTTGCTGCCGGCGCTGGCATGGGCCGAAGCCCCCAGGGTGGCCGACCCGCAGGAGGAATTGCTGGCCCAGCTGTCCGCGGCTGCGCAGCAGCTGTCCTACTCGGGCATCTTCGTGTTCCAGCACGACGGGCGCATGGAGGCCTCGCGCGTGGTCCATGCCTTCGACAACGGTCAGGAGCGGACCAAGATTGACACGCTGGACGGCCCCCCGCGCGAAATCATCCGCGCCAATGACGAGATGCGCTGTTACTTTCCGGATGCGCATTCAATCCGGCTGGAGCACGGGCAGGGACGCCGGTTTTTTCCTGCCCTGATTGCGCCGCCCTTCCAGAGCTATCGCGACAACTACGACATTTCCGTCGTGGGGCTCGAGCGCGTTGCGGGGCACGACTGTCAGGTCATTGCGCTGCATCCGCGCGACAACCTGCGCTTTGCCCACCAGTTCTGTGCCGATCTCGCCACCAACCTGCTGCTGCGGGAAGTGACGCTGGGGCCGCACGGCGAACCCATCCAGATGTCGGTGTTCACCGAAATCGCCATCGGCGCGCATACCGATCCGGCCCAGTTCAAGCCCACCTACCCGGACACGGCCAGCTGGCGCCTGGATAACGTCCCGCCTGCAGGGCCCCAGAAGGAAGCCAGCGGCTGGACCGTGTCGAACGTGCCGCCGGGGTTTCGCAAGATCGTCGAGGTGCGGCGCCCCCTGCCGGGCCGCAATGGATCCATGACCCATCTCGTCTACTCGGACGGGTTGGCCAGTATTTCTGTTTTCATCGAACCGGCAGACGGTCCGCCGCGCCCCGTGCACATCGAGTCCCTGCGCAGTTCGCTCAGCTATTTTTCAGAGCGCACTGCCGAGCATCAAATCACCGTGGTCGGTGAAGTTCCCCTGGCCGCCGTCACACAGATCGGCCAGTCCGTCATCAATCTTCGGAGCAGTCATCCATGAAGCGTGTCGTTCTTGCGGTTGTTTTTGGAATGTGGGCCTGGTGGGCGCAGGCAGAATCCCTGCCCGATTTTACGGACCTCGTTGAAAAACAGGCCGCCACCGTGGTCAACATCAGCGCCACCACCAATGCCCACCCCACCGCCAACAACAATTCCGGTCAGCCTTCGCTGCAGGAAGGCGACCCCATGCTCGATTTCTTCCGACGCTTTGGCATCCCCATGATGCCGGGTCCGGGCCAGCAGGGCGGCCCGGTCGGCGAATCGCGTGCCATGGGTTCGGGGTTCATCGTGAGCCAGGACGGCTATATCCTCACCAACACCCATGTGGTGCAGGGGGCCGACGAAGTGCTGGTGACGCTGCAGGACAAGCGGGAATTCAAGGCCAAGGTGATCGGCGTGGACCGCAAGACGGACGTGGCCGTACTCAAGATCGATGCCACCGGCCTGCCTGCCGCAAAAATCGGCGATTCCAGCAAGGTCAGGGTGGGCGAATGGGTGGTGGCCATCGGCTCCCCTTTCGGGTTTGAAAGCACCGTCACCAAGGGCATCGTGAGCGCCAAGGGCCGCTCCCTGCCGCAGGAAACCCTGGTGCCCTTCATCCAGACCGACGTGCCCATCAACCCCGGCAATTCGGGCGGACCGCTGTTCAACATGAAAGGCGAGGTGATCGGCATCAACTCGCAAATCTACAGCCGGACCGGCGGTTTCATGGGCCTGTCCTTCGCCATTCCCATTGACGTGGCGCTGCAGGTGTCCGACCAGCTGCGTGCCACCGGCAAGGTCAGTCGCGGTTGGCTGGGCGTGGTGATCCAGGAGGTCACCAAGGAGCTTGCGGACTCCTTCGGGCTGGGCAAGCCCAGAGGCGCGCTCGTGGTCTCGGTGCAGAAGGGGGCGCCTGCCGACAAGGCAGGCATCCACCCCAGCGACATCATCCTGCGCTTTGACGGCAAGCCCATCAACACCCAGGAAGACCTGCCGCGCGTGGTAAGCGGCACCAAGGCCGGGTCCAAGGTGTCCGTGCAGGTATGGCGCAAGGGAGCCACCCTGGACGTGGCCGTGGTGGTGGGCGAGATGCCCGCCGAAAAGTCCGCTCAGAACGAAACGCCTGCTGGCAAGCGCCATCAGGCGGGTGCTTCCGGAAAGCTGGGGCTCTCCCTGGTGGACCTCACGGCCGATCAGCGCAAGGAGCTCGACATCAACAGCGGCGTGCTGGTGGAAGAGGCCTTTGGCGCTGCGGCCAAGGCGGGGCTGCAGAATGGCGACGTGATCCTGTCCATCAACAACACCGAAATCCATTCCGTGCAGGAGTTCAACCAGGCCCTGTCCCGGCTTGACCCCAAGAAGATGCTGGCCCTTCTGGTCCGGCGCGGCGACGGCTCCCAGTTCATGACGCTCAAGCCCGAATGATGCCGGCGCCGGTACCGCGGTTTACGCTCTACAGCCGGGATTATTGTCATCTGTGCCATGACATGATTGCGGCCCTCGAGTCGGCCCGCGCAACCCGCGCCTTCGAGTTCGACGTGGTGGATGTGGACGCGAGTCCCGACCTGGAGGCCCGCTTCGGCGAATGGGTCCCGCTGTTGATGGCCGGGGAGCGCGAAATTTTTCATTATCATTTTCATGAAGCGTTACTGGATGCCGCCTTGCAGGGTGATGGACAAGATCGCGCTGCAAGGAAGGCGTAATTCGTCTAGAATGCTGGTTTTAAGGGCTTTTTGGCCCCCCAACCTGTCAAAAGGGCATCCCGGGATGCCCTTTTTTGCGTAACGCCATGAACCTGATCCGAAATTTTTCCATCATCGCGCACATTGACCACGGCAAATCCACGCTGGCGGACCGCTTCATCCAGCTCTGCGGCGGCCTGTCCGACCGGGAAATGGAATCCCAGGTGCTGGACAGCATGGACCTGGAGCGCGAGCGGGGCATCACCATCAAGGCCCAGACGGCCGCGCTGCATTACAAGGCGCGCGACGGCCAGATCTACAACCTCAACCTGATTGATACGCCCGGGCACGTGGACTTTTCCTACGAAGTCTCGCGTTCGCTGGCTGCCTGCGAAGGGGCGGTGCTGGTGGTGGACGCCTCGCAGGGGGTGGAAGCCCAGACCGTGGCCAACTGCTATACCGCCATCGAGCAGGGCATCGAGGTGGTGCCCGTCCTCAACAAGATCGACCTGCCTTCGGCCGAGCCCGAGCGGGTCATCTCCGAAATCGAGGACATCATCGGCATTGACGCCCATGAGGCGCTGCGGGTCAGCGCCAAGACGGGGGAGGGGGTGGCCGAGGTGCTGGAAGCCGTCATCGCGCGCGTGCCGCCGCCCCAGGGCAACCGCGATGCGCCCCTGAAGGCGCTCATCATCGATTCGTGGTTCGACAACTATGTGGGCGTGGTCATGCTGGTGCGGGTGGTGGATGGCGTGCTGCGCCCCAAGGACAAGGTCCTGCTGATGTCCACCCAGACCACGTACCTGTGCGAGCAGGTGGGCGTGTTCACGCCGAAATCCCTGCAGCGCGACAGCCTTTCGGCAGGGCAGGTGGGCTTTGTGATTGCCGGCATCCGCGAGCTGCACGCAGCGCGCGTGGGCGATACGCTCACCCTGGCGCAGAACCCTGCCGACGCAGCACTCCCGGGCTTCAAGGAAATCAAGCCGCAGGTCTTTGCCGGGCTCTATCCGGTGGAGACCAACCAGTACGATGCGCTACGCGATGCGCTGGAAAAGCTCAAGCTCAACGATGCCTCGCTGCAGTACGAGCCGGAAACCTCGCAGGCCCTGGGCTTTGGATTCCGCTGCGGCTTCCTCGGGCTGCTGCACATGGAGATCGTGCAGGAGCGGCTGGAGCGCGAATACGACATGGACCTCATCACCACGGCCCCCACCGTGGTTTATCAGGTGGTGCTGCGGGACGGGACGGTGGAGGAAATCGAAAACCCGTCGCGCATGCCCGACCCCTCCAAGATCGAGGAGATCCGCGAACCCATCATCACCGCCACCATGCTGCTGCCGCAGGACTACGTGGGCCCCGTCATCACCCTGTGCAACCAGAAGCGGGGCGTGCAGGTGGACATGCAGTACTCGGGTCGCCAGGTGGTGCTGACCTACGAGATGCCGCTCAACGAAGTGGTCATGGACTTTTTCGATCGCCTCAAATCCGTCAGCCGCGGCTACGCCTCGCTGGATTACGAATTCAAGGAATTCCGGGCCTCCGATCTCGTCAAGCTCGACATCCTCATCAACAGCGAAAAGGTGGACGCGCTCTCGCTCGTGGTTCATCGCTCCAGCAGCCTGTACCGCGGACGCGAGCTGGCCTCCCGCATGCGCGAGCTCATCCCGCGCCAGATGTTCGACGTGGCGGTGCAGGCGGCCATCGGCTCCCATATCATTGCGCGTGAAAGCATCAAGGCCCTGCGCAAGAACGTGCTGGCCAAGTGCTACGGTGGCGACATCACGCGCAAGCGCAAGCTGCTGGAAAAACAGAAGGCCGGGAAAAAACGCATGAAGCAGGTGGGTAGTGTGGAAATTCCTCAGGAGGCATTCCTTGCCATCCTGCAAGCGGAGAGCAAATGATGGATCTTTTCAAACTGGGGATGG
>JAJZRV010000006.1 GCA_021850135.1 Pseudomonadota bacterium | reverse complement strand
AAGCACGCGTTCGCTTACCTGCGGCTTGCCGCTAATCCTGATGACGACGGCGCGTTTTTGCGGGTGGTCAATTTTCCGCCACGCGGCCTGGGTGCGCGTTCGCTCGAAACCCTCCAGTCACACGCTGCGGCTGCAGGCCAGAGCCTGCACGAAGCTGCCCGCCATGTGGCCCTGAGTGGGAAGGCGGCAACCGGGCTTAATGCCTTTCTGCTGTGCGTGGACCGGCTGCGTGCGGCTGCGGATGCCGTGCCGTTGGAAGAGCTGGTATCGGCGATGCTGCAAGAAAGCGGGCTCGTTCAGCACTATCGCCAAGAGCGGGAGGGTGCGGACCGCGTGGAAAACCTGGAGGAACTGGTATCTGCCGCTGCGGGTTTTGAGCATGACAGCGAACTGAGCGACCTGACGGCGTTTTTATCCCACGCCAGCCTCGAGGCTGGCGAGCACGAGGCTGCTCCCGGGGCCGATGCATTGCAGTTGATGACGGTTCATGCTGCCAAAGGGCTGGAGTTTCAGGCGGTGTTCGTCTGTGGCCTGGAAGAGGGTCTATTCCCTCACGAGAACGCGCTGTCCGAGGCAGATGGTCTGGAGGAGGAGCGGCGCCTCATGTATGTGGCTATCACGCGGGCGAGGCAGCGTCTGTACCTGACCCGCGCGGAAAGCCGGATGTTGCACGGACAGGTGCGTTATGGGCTGCGTTCGCGATTCATTGACGAAATTCCCGAGGCGTTGTGCCGGTGGCTGTCTACGGCATCGTCCGCTGCCTGGCAGGCGCCCAGCCGTTTCGTGACTGCGCCGCCGCGGGAGGCGACGGTATCGCGGGCGACGGATCGCCCGTCCGCATCCCAGCCTTTTTTCATCGGGCAGTCCGTCAGCCACGCCAAATTTGGCACCGGCGTCGTCCTGAAATGCGAAGGGAGCGGCAGCGATGCCCGGGTTCAGGTCAATTTCAGGGATGCCGGCGTGAAATGGCTGGCGCTGGGTTTTGCGCGTCTGACGCCCTGCTGACTTCTGGTAGAATGCTGGGGTCGCGGAGGCGTCTTTGGTCTGCGGGCGTCATACTTAAGGGGCGTGAGGAATAGATATGAATAGAACGATGATTCTGGTGCTGTTGGTGGCACTGTCTCCCGCGACTTGGGCCGTGCAGGGGGATCCCCAGAAGGGTAAGGTCATTGCAACTTCAGTATGTTTTGCCTGCCATGGCGCCGATGGCGTCAGCCCCATTCCCACGCAGCCGCATCTGGCGGCCCAGCAGCCGGACTATATCGTCAAGCAGCTCAACAACATGAAGTCCGTCAATGGCGCCCCGCCGCTGCGCGATAACCCGATCATGTCCGGGGTGGTGGGCATGCTGTCCGACGATGACATTCGCAATGTGGCCGCCTGGTACGCAGCGCAGCCCCCAAAACGTTCCCAGGCCACGCACAGCAAACTGGTTGCCATGGGAGAAAAACTCTGGCGCGCCGGCGACATCGACCGGGGCGTTCCAGCCTGTGCCGCCTGCCACGGACCCACTGGCAGCGGCATTCCGGCGTTGTACCCGCGTCTGTCGGGGCAGTACCAGGAATACACCGAAATCCAGCTGCAGCATTTCAAGAACGGCACCCGCAGCAACGACCCATCAGCCATCATGCGCAGTATTGCGCATCGCCTGAGCAACGAGGAAATCAAGGCGCTGGCGGATTTCACCGCAGGGCTGCACTGAGCCTTGACTGATCCAAAACCCGAATTCATCCCCAAGCGTTATTGGGGCTATCTGGCGCTCCTGCTCTGGGGCGCCATCGCATTGTTTTTGCTGCGGCAGGGACCTTATGCACTCGACGAAGGCGCTGCCAAGGCGTTACTCCTGGACTGGTCCATAGGCGATCAGGTTGCCAACTCGGCCGTAACACTGGGGACGCCGGACATGCGCGCCCTGTTGTGGCTGCCGCTCGGTTTTTTATGGCCGGGTCAGGTTTTTGCAGCCAAGGTGGTGACGGTGCTTATCCTGGTGGCGACTGCTGCCGGCCTGTTTCTTTGGCGTCGGAGCCAGGGTACGGAAGAAGAGGCGCTCTTGGCGACGGGGCTGTTGCTGGTTGCGCCCCTCACGTTGCAGCAGGTGGATATGCTTTCGCCGGGAGTTGTGTTGCTCGCATCGTTCGTGGCCGGGGCATGGCTGGATCGTGCCTATCGGCAGACACCGCGCACATATGGGGGCTTGTTTTTTGCACAATTGGCCGTTTGCGCCTTCAGTGTCAGCGTACATCCTGCGGGTTTGGCCTATCCTCTCGCTCTGGTGTGGACCTGGCGAACGCAGCCGTTGGATCGCCATCAGCAACGCGCCTTTTACATCGGCGTCGCCTTCGTCACACTGCTGACCCTGCTGTTGCGCATGGGTTGGCATGATCTTGGCACTTGGCAAAATCCGGTCGCCTCCGCTGCCGCCATGCTGTGGGGCCCAAACCTGCAGGGCGGAGACCCTGCGCTTTACGAGTGGGTCAGCGGACTGCTGCTTCTGGGACTCCTGCTTGCGGTCATTGCACACGAACGACGAGCGCTCTGGGGCGATCTCATGGGGCGCAACCTGCTGTTGGGCGTCATTTTCGGTGGAGGGCTTTGTGACGCCACTTGGGGTTTTCTCGGCTTGGCCTTGCTGCTCTACGGAGGACTTCCCTGGCTGCTCAAACCGCGCGCCCTATTGATGCGGCAAGGTTTTCTGGTTCAGCGAGGGTGGGTGTGGGTGCTATTGCTGGTTTTTTCCACGATAGCCATGCGCGCTGATCGCACTTGGTATCAGGAGGCCCGCAACGAGATGCTCTCTGATCAGGATCAACTGATTAGAACCTTTGCAGACGATGTGGAGCAGGGGCGCAAGCTCATGGAGGAAAAAAATCAACCGCTGCCGCGCATCAGGGTTGCGAGCCAGTGGCCTGCCCGGACCATGATCGCCTGCCGGTGCGATGCGCTCCCTCTGCCGCCTGCGGCCAAGGATCCCCAAACCCAGCTGGCGATGTTGCGCGGCCTGTCACATTTGATGCTGGCACCCAGTGCCAGCAAAAACCTGGGACTTTCCGAAAACCTGGCGCTGCTCGGAACGGAGGTGGAGACGGTGTCGCTTCAGCCCGGCGGCGTGATCTTGAAAGTCAAGGTCCCGGCCATGGCCCCGGCATCCGGTGCGCCCACCCCTGGCAGCGCTCCCTGAAGCGGATCACGTCATGAATGCCCCGATCCGGGAAATTCTCGTCTATTTCGTGGTAGCCCTCAGCTCCCTGTTTTTGACGGCATACGCTGTCCACATGCTGGTAGGCGGACTCGTCAATCCGGAAACCGAATACGCACTCATGGGTATGGCGTGCCTGGTGGTCGCAGCGGCCATTGCTTTCATGGCCTGGGATGTGGTCCGCCACCGCCGCGGGCGCTGAACTTACGATGGCTTGAGGGTGTTCTGCAACGCCTGGTAATCGCGTTCGAGCGCGAATTGACCCTTGTGAAAAACGAATTGCAAACGCCGTCCCTGTGGGTCAAGCCCCGTCAGTCCAAAAGAACGTCCTGAAAAATCCCTATACAGTTTGACGTCTTTCAAAAGCTCCAGGCGTTGGCCGTTGCGAAGGAGCAGCGTGACATGTTGACGGTCGACTTCGATGGTCACCGGCGATGTGGGTAACAGCATCAGGCGCGTCTTGAGTATCCGGTTGGCCCCGGCAATCAGGAAGAAACTGGCCAAAAAAACCAGCAGGTAGGCCAGGTACTGGTTTTCCTGAAACCAGGCGTTTGCGGCGATGGCAACGAGGGCGGTCACCGTGGGGACGTACAACAACAAGTCCCAGACCATGCCGTTGCGATCCTGTCTGAGCGTATAGCGGTTGCCTTGGGCCATGGCGTGGGATTCCCGTGTTCAGTTTGTAGCTTGGGCGGTGCGGGGGAGGACGCTTTGGATGGCCGCATCCATTTCACCGTAAAGCATGGATCCCGGTTGCTGGAAGCGCACGATACCCCTGCTGTCGATGACAAAGGTCCAGGGGTCACCGAATACGCGGTATGCCTTGAAGGCTTCCGGGTTTTCGTACTGATCCATGTGCAGAAACAGGACCTGCGTCTGATACTTGTCCAGCATGGCCTTGGTGATCTGCAACTGGCGGTCGCAAACAGAGCAGTGACCAGGTGTGGCGAACTCAAGCAGGATCGGCTTGCCCATGCTGAGCGCCTGGTCCAGGGAGTACTGGTACATGCGCTCATCCGGCTGGCGGTACGTAGTGATCCGACTGAGGTCGCCGCCCACATCGGCCAGCGTTTTGGTGGTCAGCCGAGGGGCCGCCTCGCCGCGCTCCAAACCGGAGTTGCCCTGGCGATGGCATCCTGCCAACAGGCCCAGGACAAGGCTGGCGAGGAGGAGGGTGCGAACGAGGTGCGTCATGACATATCCGCCCCGCGCTTGCCGGTTTTGAAAATGTTATAGCCCCAGATGATGTTGGCCAGCAACACCAGCGTGCCAAACAAGCCCACACCCGCCATCAGATGCGTGACGGTAGCTTCCACCTCGGGGCCCGGGTCATATCCGCCGATGAAGCCAGCAGTGGTGAAGAGGACGACCATGCCCATCAGGCCGACGTTGTGCATCCAGAAATGCACTTTGACAAGAGACATGCTGTAGATGGGACGATTGACGAGGCGCGGAATGAAATAGTAGATGGATCCGAAAATGGCCATTTCGACCCATCCCAGCAGATTGATGTGTCCGTGGGCCAGCAGGATCAGCCGTCCATGGGGTGCGGTGTCGACGAACATACGAAAGGCGGGGATGCCTCCCATCAGGGCGCCCCAGGAAAAGCCGATGATGGCATAGGTGATGCACGCGTATACGAACAGCAGCGTAAAGGTGGTGTACTCGCGGTCGTTGATGGCCGGGTGAAGTGAGTGCTGTGGAGTCATGCTAATGCCTCTCGTTATTGGGCGAAGCGGCTTCTTCACGCAAATCGCGCCGTTCGCTCTTCCAGGTGTCTGGGGCCCAGATCTTGACCATCTCGTCCACGAATCCGGAACGTTCTGGCATGGGTAGGCGCGCATCAGCCGAACCTTGCGTCGCTTTCAATTCTGACAGAAATACGGCAATGGCGTGTTGCTCGGCGTCGGGCAACCCTGCTACATAGGCAGCGCCCTTGGTCAGACCGTGGTCCATGGTTTTGGTTTCGTAAGTCGCCTCGGGCTTCTTGAGAAAGCGCAAGAGATAGTCCAGGCTGCGCTTGGAGCCGATCCCGTCAAGGCTGACCCCCTGGTTGGTCCCATTACGAAGGGCGCGATGGCAATCGGGACAGCCACGTTCCCGAAACAGGACGGAGCCCTTCTGGCCTTCCTGCGTGAAATCGAAACTGGTCGTGGAGGGGTACATGGGGTGATCAAGACGTGATCGGTAAATTTCCAGCATGATGAAGCTGAGTACGGCGAATACAAAAATCAGGCCTACGATGCCAAACAGGATTTTTTCGCCCAGTTTTAACTGGCTGAGTTTCATGAGGTAGGGCCTCCTGCAGTGCCTGTCATCCAAAAAAACAAAACCCGCGCGCTGGTCTGCGCGCGGGTTCGTAATGCTTCTCTAAATCGGCGAACCCGTCAACCGTAAAAACGAGCCTGCGATCACTGGGCCTTGCTGGTCTTGCTGGTGTTGTCAAACGTGGCACCAGTGGTACGAGGCGCCGTAGCCAGGTAAGCAGCAACATTGTTGATGTCGTCGTCGGTCAGGTTCTTGGCGATTGCGCGCATCATGCCATAGGGGTCGTTGGCACGGCTGGCGTCGCGCCAGTTGTGAAGCTGATTGACGAGATAGGTGTACTTCTGCTGTCCGATGACCGGGAAAATGGGCGCAGCCCCGCGGCCGTTATAGCCATGGCAGGATTGGCAGGCAGAAACCTTACCCAACACGCCGTATTTGACGATGACCTGTCCGAGGTACTTTTCACCGACGGGCTGGCCGCTTTCTTTCAGCGCCTTGAGATCCGACAGCTCGGCAGGGCCATCGAGAGAATTGACGTAAGCTGCAACGTCACGACGGTCCTGTTCAGAGAGCTGCTGCGCAAAAAGCGGCATCACGGCACCAGCACCTGCCGGAGTACGGCGACCTTCGGCGAGATCGGTGAGCTGCTTGACGATGTAGGGGTAGCCCAGATTGGCCAGGCGCGGCGCACCCATGGCTTCAGTACCCCAGCCGGTCGGACCATGGCAGGTCATGCAGGCTACAGCGGCGCCCTTGCCTTCGGTGAAGATTTTTTTGCCATTGGCAATGTCGCCATTCATGGCACCTTCTTCACTGGCCAGCGCGGAAACGCTGACCAGAGCGGCAGCCAGTGCCAACCCCGATGAAAACTTGATCATTGACTTACGCATTTACCCCCCCCTCCAGAATGGCTTGTAGATAAAATAAGCTGTGCCAGACAAACTTGTGCGATTCCTGGTTTTGGTCTTGAGATCTTGACCGGGAATGCCCCCCTATTAACGCAGCTGCTTTCCCTGAGGTCACGCGAACCTTTCCCAGGCAGCAATCTTGCGTGGTAGCGCAGTCTATCATGGGCTTTTCGAAGACGGCAAATCCGCTTCGACTCAATCATTACAGGGTGTTACACCGCAATGTTTGACAATCGTAATTTCGTGGTGGTACGCTTTTGCTTATGGTCGGTCGAGCAATGCTTTGATGATCAGGTCAGTCGCAGTCAAGGCGGCTGGCAATACAAAAAAATGTGCAGCGAGCTCGTTCGTTCACTGTAAAAACATATATCGATCTGGAGGGGGTTACAACATGGAAGACAACGTCAAAAAATCGCGCCGTCAATTGCTGAAGATGGGCAGCATCGCTCTGGTTGCAGCACCGATGGTCGGATTCAACACCACTGCATTTGCAAAGCAAAACACTTCCGTGCGCACCGCACTGAAGTTCCAAAATCACCCCAATGGGGACAAGCAGTGCAGCAAATGCATGAACTTTCTCCCCAATAAAGACAAGCCCACGTCTACAGCCGCAATTCACGGCTGCAAGCTGTACCCCGGAGACGATGAAATCGTCCCGAACGGCTACTGCATGGGCTTTGTTGCCAAACCTGCGTAATTTCAAGCTGTAGTAGTTTGTGCAAAGGTGCCTTCGGGCACCTTTTCGCGTGTCTGGCGTTGGGCTTTACCCAGAAGTGAATGTCCGGGTTGGCTCTTCTCCACGGGAAGGGTACGCCCCGCTGGCCACGCCTACTGCTCTTCATTGACGGCCTCGCTTCCGTCCTTTCTCTCGTCCTTCGCTTGCCGGTTGCGTGCTTCGTGCGCGCAACGCGCACCGGAGGTGCTGGGGTATTGACTTGGGAATGCGTTCGCGAGAGCGCTCTGCATTGTGACTGGTGCGTCCTCCGGCTACGGATCGCGCTCCGGTCTGTAGTCGACTTTTTTAGTGGACAGGTGCCTGGGATGAAAGTTCGCATGAAAAACATTTTAGTTTGGCTGTCGCTGCTCGTGCTTTGTGGTACGGCAACTGGCGAGCCGTTTGTTCAGGGGGGGGCCATTGGTTCCCAGACTGACGATGGCTACAACGCGTTGGGCCCGGTCGTCGAGCAGCCGATCGAGTTTCCGCATAACACGCATGCGGGGCAGATGGGCATCAACTGTATGTACTGTCATACCTACGCACGACGTAGCGCAGTTTCCGGCATTCCGAGGCTGGACAAGTGTATGGGGTGTCACAAGCTGATCGAGTCGGTCAAGGACAAGCCCAGGATCAAGAAGCTGTTTGAATACTGGGAAAAGAAGGAACCGATTCCCTGGAAGAAGGTGCATGATCTGCCGGACTTTGTCCGTTTCAATCATGAGCGCCACATTCAGCGTTTTTATTTCAGGGAAGACCGTCCGGTGCGTGAGGTTTGTGGTTACTGCCATGGCGATGTTGCGTCCATGACGACTGCTCGCAGGGTCAAGGCGCTCTCTATGGGGTGGTGCGTCAGTTGTCACCAGAAAGACCATCTGGAAAATGCCGCCACCACCAAAACGAGCAACGGGCCGAATGATTGCTGGCAATGCCACAAGTAATCCACCGATGGAAATAAGGGGGAGTGTATGAGCAGTAGCAATATCGATCGTCGGGACTTCCTGCGCGTGCTGGGCATCAGCGGTGCAGCGGCAACTCTGGCGGGATGTGGAAATACCTCTATCGAGTCGGGTGCTGAACTGGTGGAGTCCTATGTCCAGCCCGAGGATTTCGTGGTTCCTGGTGTGGGGGTCTATTACGCCTCCACCTGTACGCAATGCGGCTCGGGCTGCGGCATCATGGGGCGGGTTCGCGAAGGGCGAATCCTCAAGCTGGAAGGCAATCCGCAATCGCTCATCAGCGGCGGAAAAATATGCGGATTGGGTCAGGCTGGGGTTCAAGTGCATTACAACCCCGATCGATTGACAACGCCCATGATTCGCGAAGCCGGGGCTTTCAAACCCGTCTCCTGGGACAAGGCCATGGCCACGCTGACGGCGAGGCTGGGTTCTTCCAGCACGCTCAGCGGGGACCAAATTGCCGTCCTGACAGGGGAAATCAGTGGGCACCAGAAGGTATTGCTGGGCCATTTCCTGGAGAGTTTCAAGTCCGCTAACCACATCGTGTACGACGCGCTCTCACCGGCCATCGGTCAGGCTGCCAATAAAGCTGTGCTGGGCGTGGAACAGCCCGTCTTGCAAATCGACAAGGCACGCCTGATCCTTTCCTTTGGCAACGATTTTCTGGGAACGGGTCCTTCTCCGGTGCATATGGCGGCGCAGTATGCGCGTTTCAGAAAGGCGCCGAGAGGCACGCTGATCCAGATCGAACCGCGCATGACCCTGACGGGCGCTAATGCGGACCGCTGGTATGCCATCAAACCTGGGACCGAGGGGGTCTTTGCATTGGGGATCGCACATAGCCTGTTGCAGCATCAGGAATATGCCCATGCCGTACCCGCCGAGATCGCCGAAGCGCTAAAACAATACGACAAGGATACGGTCAGCGAAGTAACCGGGATCCATGCAGACGCCATTTCCCATATCGCTGGCATGCTGTGGGAAAAATCCCCCAGCTTGGTGCTCTCCGGCCCTTCGGCAGAGGGGCATGTGCACGGCTTCAACAATGCTGCGGCCATTTTGCTGCTCAATCTGGTCCTTGAGAATCGTGGCAAAACCCTGCAAGGCCAGGCCAGCCATCCGTTTCCCCAACTGACGCCTGCCAGCGGCAGCACAACCGCGCTGGCGAAGCTCAACCAGGCGATGTCGGCCGGGCAATGCCAAGCCTTGCTGGTGATGGGGGCCAATCCAGTGTTCACTGCACCTACCTTCGTGCCCTTTGCCAGCAATCTTGCCAAGGTGCCGTTCAAGGTGGCATTTGCGACGCAACTGGACGAGACGGCGCATCAGTGCGATCTTGTTTTGCCGCTCCTGTCTCCCATGGAAGATTTTGGAACCCATGTGGCCGGATACCAGCCTTCGGGTGTTGAGCTCGCAATTCAGCAGCCGCTCATGGAGCGACTGTATCCCGAGACGCGCGGCCTGGGCGATATCCTGCTGGATCTGCTCAAGCAACGTCAGCCGGAGGCCTATAAGGCTTTTCCGGATTACTACGCGTATATCAAGACCGCGGTCACCAAGGCAAAACCCGTCTTCAAGTCGAAGTCCAGCGACGACGATTTCTGGGAAGACGCGCTTCGAAATGGCGTATTGCGCCTCGAGGCGCCACCTGCTGCGCTTGAAGCCCATGCGGCGACGGTCAAGGTGGGCAAACCCCAGGCATTGGAAACGGACGTCAATTTCCCGTTCTTTTTTGTTCCGTCGGTGCGCGCCGATCTGCGCGATGGCCGCCACGCCAACCTGCCCTGGCTGCAGGAATCCCCCGATCCGCTGACCACTGTCGTGTGGGACTCCTGGGTGGAGATTCACCCCACCACGGCGGCGCAGATGCAGATTCGTGAAGGCGACATTCTTGAGGTGCAGTCTGCCACCGGGTCGGTACGAGCCAAAGCCTACCTCTTCCCGGGGATTCAACCCGACACGGTGTCCATGCCGTTGGGGCAGGGGCACACGGGTTATGGCCGCTACGCTGACGGCATGGGGGTCAATCCCTTCAAGATTTTCGACCCCATGTACGACGAACGTACCGGAGAGCTGGCCTTGTACGCAACGCGCGTCATCATCAAGAAGACCGGTGAGCATGCCAGGGTCGTCAAGGATGAGGGAGCCACCAATCTGCAGCAGGGGCGCAAGCTGGTAGCAACCATGGCCGCCGATCAAGCTGAACTTGCGAAGGAGATTTCTCGTGTCACTCAGTAATCTGATCAAGAACTGGTCCTCCCTCCGGGTCAAGCGCCCCTACGAAGATCAGTACAAGGACAAGGACTACAAGTGGGCCATGGTCATCGACCTCGACGCCTGTACGGGTTGCAATGCCTGCACGACGGCCTGTTATGCCGAAAACAACTTGCCGGTCGTGGGTCGGGAAGCCTTCTCCAAAGGGCAGGCGATGCATTGGTTGCGCATCGAACGCTACTGGGGCGAAGGGGAACACATGGACAAGTTTCCAGACCATGGTGCCCAGTTTCTGCCCATGATGTGCCAGCAGTGCGAATCGGCACCGTGCGAGGTCGTCTGTCCCGTCGGCGCCACGCACCATACCCCTGACGGCCTCAATTCGCAGGTCTATAACCGCTGTATTGGTTCGCGCTATTGCTCGGCCAATTGTCCGTACAAAGTGCGTTATTTCAACTGGTGGCAGTATCCCGAGCGCGCTTGGCCCAACCCTCTGGAACAGCAGTTGAACCCCGATGTCACGGTGCGCAGCAAGGGCGTGATGGAGAAGTGCACCTTCTGCGTCCAGCGTCTGACTGAGGCCAAGAATCGGGCCCGAACCGAGGGTCGTCGCGTTGCCGATGGCGAAGTGACCACCGCTTGTGCGCAAGCTTGTCCGACATCGGCCATCACTTTTGGCAATCTGGCTGACGACAAGTCGCAGGTCGCCCGGATCTGGGAGCGACAGCAGATCAAACTGGCCAGTGACAAGCAGGAAAAGGACGAAAATCTGCGCGGTTATCGCATTTTCGAGGAGCTCAGAACCTATCCCTCCGTGGTGTACCTGGAGCGGGTACGGGACTCTGAAGCCTGATCGCGCGCCTGTTCGACCATGACATTTTGGATTCTATTATTGGAACCTCAAGCATGATTCATACTACCGACGAAAGCGATATCCAGATCGAGCGGAGATTTGTCCCCAAGGCGAAAGATATCAGCGAGGACATTGCCTGGGCACAGATCAACAAGGACGTGTTGCGCAGTATGGAACGTCCGAGGCTGATGTACTGGGTCATTTTTCTTGCATCCCTCGCGCTGTTTTCCTTTGGCGTGTATTGCGAAGTCTATCAATACCAGACGGGGCTCGGCGTTGCAGATCTCGAGAACCCGCAGGTGTGGGGGCTGTACATCGCCACCTTCATTTTCTGGATCGGGATGAGCCATTCGGGGACACTTTTGTCAGCCATCCTCCACATCATGCATGCGGACTGGCGCAAGCCCATCTACCGTTTTGCCGAGGCGATGACCACTTTTTCCCTGATGACCGCAGGCCTGTTTGTGCTGGTGCATCTGGGGCGGGTCTGGGAGTTCTATTACGTGGTGGCCTACCCAAATGAGCGCTGGGTATGGCCTAACTTCAATTCTCCTCTGGTCTGGGATGCCACCGCCATCGGGACCTATTTGACATCGTCGATCGTATTCCTGTACTTCGGAATGATTCCTGATCTTGCGATCTGTCGCGATAATGCCAAGGGGTTTCGCAAGAAATTCTATTGGTTTCTGTCGCTGGGATGGCAGGGAACGGACCGGCAGTGGGCCAATTTTCGCGTGGCCTATCTCACGATTGCCTGCTTTCTGATTCCGCTCGCAGTGTCCGTGCACTCCATCGTGGCCACCGACTTCGCCGTGTCGCAGCAGCCAGGCTGGCACATCACTTCCTTCCCCCCTTACTTTGTGGCGGGGGCGCTGTATTCCGGTTGCGCTGCGATTATCACCCTGTTCATCGTGTTGCGATATGTATTCCGTTTTGAGGCCTACATGACCATGCCGATTCTGGACAAGACCTGCCGGCTGACCTTTGCCATCGCCATGGTATGGACGTATCTCAACCTGATCGAGTACGCCTCGGTATGGTATGGCAACGACGAATACGCCAAACAGACGCTGATTTTCCGTGCGACAGGGACCTATGCGCCTTACTGGTGGGCCATGAATTTCCTGGGCTCCATCGTTCCCTTTGCCCTGGCGTTCAAGTCGCTGCGCAACCATCTGCCCACCATGATGGTGGTGTCCCTACTGCTCAATCTGGGGATGTGGTTGGAGCGCTTCATGATCGTGACGCCCACTTTTGCCCATGGATACTATCCCTGGACCTGGACTGGCGACTGGTGGCCCAGTTGGGTGCAGTGGGGCATCGTGGCTGGCAGTTTCGGTTGGTTCAGCATGCTGTTCATGCTGTTCTGCAAGATCTTCCCAACGGTTTCCATGTACGAGGTGAAAGAAATGGTTTACCACCGGTTCATGGCGCGCAAGGCGAGGGCATGATGAGCAAAGTACATACCTTGGCGTTATACAACGACTTTGAGGAAGCGGGGCGCACCCTCCAGGAGCTCAAGGCAGCCAACTTGCCCGGATTCAGGATGGACGATGTAGCCATCAAATCCCCCATCGAGCATCCTGAGTTGTCCGAGATGCTGGGAAAGCGCCCGGTTTACGTGCAGTTGTACACCCTGGCGGGCGCCGTGCTGGGAAGCACCGTGGGTTTTACCCTGATTGCTTCCGCACAGGCCAACTTCCTGCTGCAGATTCGCGGCGGCAGGCCTGTCGTGCCCATTCCGCCGGACATGGTGCTGACCTACGAGCTGTTCATCCTGATCGGGGTTTTGATGACGGTGGTGGGATGTTTCATTGCCTGGAAGCTTCCAGGCAATCGCAGCACCCTCTACAACACGAGCATCTCCGAAGACAAGATCGGGATATTGGTCAAGGCGGATCCGCTGGTTATTCCCAAGATCAACGAGATCTTTTCCCGCCATCAGCCACTGGAAATCATGGGAGAGCAAGGACGATGAAACCTTATCGCTGGATTGCTTTGCTGGCACTGATTCCCTCTCTGGCCATGGCTTGGCCCTGGAGCAAGGACATGGCCAACCAGATCAGCATCAAGCCTCAGGAGGGGCCCGATGCGACGCGCCCGTTCCCGCAACGCTCCGTGCCCATGGAGGGAACGAAAACGACGCCTTATGTGCATGACCACGACGCGGCGATGAAGCTGCCCAATCCCAACCCCGCAACGCCTGAATCCATTGCGCGCGGCAAATCCATGTTCAAGATCTACTGCGTGCCCTGTCATGGCGACTCGGGAACGGGTGACGGATTGGTGGGTGCCAAGTTGATCGTACGGCCCTTCGACCTGACGGCGGACCGCGTGCAGAAGGAAATGCCTGAAGGCTATATCTTTGCCCATGTCACTTTTGGCGGGCCACTCATGCCCTCCTACGGCAATGACATGTATCCCAGTGAGCGTTGGGATCTGGTGAACTATGTCCGGCATGGCCTGAAGGCCGAACAGTCCGCAGCAGTCGGCGCCAAATGATAAGGAGTCAATCGTGATTTCGTTTGCAAGCTGGTCGGTTCTGACCGTGGATTTTCTGGTGGTGTTGCACCTGTCGCTCGCTGGCGTGACGCTGGCGGCATTGCTGCATCTGGTGAATGCCAAATGGCGCTTCGATATCCGCCTCCTGTCCGTCGCTTTCTTCTCATTGTTCCCGCTGGCATTTCTGCTGCTGCTGGTATTGCTGTTCGGCGGGAGCATGACCTTTCCCTGGGTGGGCTCCTTCGAAACGTTGCCGCGCTGGAATAATCTTGGGTTTCTTGCTGCCCGGGAAGTGCTGGGTTTCCTCGCGGTCGGTGCCCTCTACACGCTTTTTATCAGGTACCAGGCCAAATCGGAGCAGTCCCCCACGGATATGCACAATTTCCGGACGGTGGCGCTCCTGATTCCATTTGCGCACGTGCTGTTTTGTACCATGGTGGCCTGGGACTTTGAGATGACCCTGCTGCCTGATTGGGAAAGCTCGATCTACGCCATGTACCATTTTGTCAGCGCCTTCGGCATGTTCCTGGCCGTGCTGGTGCTGACTCTGTTTTTCCTGGACAAGTCTGGTGCGTTCGTCAATCCGCCAGGAGAGTATCTGTACAACTACATCGCCCAGATGATGCTGGCGTTCACGATTCTTTGGGTGTACACCTTTTTCGCCCAGTACCTCATTATCTGGTATGGCAACATGCCCGAAGAGACCGAACGGATCTGGCGCATGCAGAACGGGGACTACAGCGTCCTGTTCTGGACGTTCTTCGTGTTGAAATTCGTGGTGCCGTTTGCGACCCTGGTCTTTCCCTTCAGCCGCCACAATCCGGGGATCATCATTACAGTGGCAGGCTCCATGGTCCTTGGGAGCTGGATTGAACGCTACACCTGGATTTCCGGGACGTATCCCACGCCACATATGCCGATGACAGGTCTCTTTGACATTGGCGTCACGGTGCTGGTATTCGGCGCTGCTGTTGCAATTTTGCGATCCAGCCTGCGCCGGGGCCAGATCATCCGGTGATTGTGAGGTCCCCCCGGTTGAAATGCGGGATTGATGCTGGTATAAAGGGGAAAAACATGGGGGTAAATAACCCCCAGACAGAGGGGGGTACCTCTGGAACCAATCTAAACGTGCACGGCTGTCCTGCAAGTTCACTGTGATTTCAGTGAACGCCGTGGATTTTTGTTATTTGCAATATGTAAAGGGCGTCACCAAATAGGGGGGGGGAATGCAGAAAAAATCGATCGCGACTCGTGGCTTCTGGCTGATGATCGTCGGCGGCATGTTGACTGGCATGGGAAATGGCAGTGTATTCGGCGCAACGCTGATGTGTTTCCTGGGGCGTGGAAAATTCTCGGACTGGGGTGGCTGGATGGGTCTGGCTTACAACCCCATGACATTCACAGGATTCATTGACTGGTGCATGCTCGTGTTCGGCTTTGCCTACGTGGGTATTCTGGCCATCGCCTTCAAGCGGCACGATGCCCTTGAAAACGCGGCCTGATTGCAGATTGCCCATCGATTTCAAACTACAACAAATACAGGAGCGGAAGTCACCATGCTGAATATGATTGCTGGAGCTTTTGGGATCGCCTTGGCATTCTCGAGCATGTACCTGTCCTGGTACATCCTCATGCCGCAGAAAAGGAAAAAGTAAGCGCAGTCTGCGAATCCAGAGGTCTGGCGCAGGCCAATAATTCCAAATTTGTCTTGAATAGTGGTGTTTTTAGAGCGAGTTGAGGGGGATCCAAAATGCTCAAATATTTGATGGCCAGGAACGAGGACATCCCGCCAGGGTCGTCGGCGGTGTACTGGGGTTTTTCTTCCATTGTCTGGTTTGTCATCGGTACCGGATTGGGTGCGTTCAACGCAGCCAAACTGGCGTTTCCCGACTTCGTAACCGGCCTGGAGTTTTTGTCATTTGGCCATATGCGCCAAGTCCACGTGATGGCTGTGATTTTCGGCTGGATTTCCATGGCTTTTGGTATGGCCATGATGTACATCACGCCTGCGCTGGGAAACACCAAGCTCTGGTCTGAAAAGCTGGGGATCTGGAACGCCTTCCTGTGGAACGTCGGCCTGTCTCTGGGTCTGACCGTGCTGTGGTGGGGGATGAACTCCGGACGGGAATATTCAGACTTTCCCTGGTTCATTGACCTCTATATCCTGTGCTTCATGTGCATTCCATTGGGCATCAACGTGTGGATGACCATCATTCACCGCAAAACCCAAGGGATCTACACCACCAACTGGTTCTTCGCCGCCGGTACCTTCATGATCTCCATCGTGCTGATCGTGGGCAACCTGCCGGAGTATTTCCACCTGACGGGGCTGACCGAAGCCTACCTGACGTGGTGGAACGCCCATAACATCCTGGGCTTGTGGATTACGCCTGTGGCCGCAGCCATTGCGTACTACACCATCCCCAAAGTGACCGGCAATCCGCTTTACTCGCACCGGATCGGCCACTTGCACTTCTGGTCCGTGGTGGTGTTCTATTCCACACCAGCTGCGCATCACCTGATGTCCGCCCCCCTGCCGGAATGGCTCAAGTCCTTCGCTTCGGTGGAGGGTGTGCTGATCCTGGTGCCCGCCATTGCATTCGTGTCCAATATCCTGATGACCATGCAGGGTAAGTGGAACATGTTCGTGGAAAACCTCGAAATCCGCTTCACGGTCACCGGCTGCTTGATGGCGATCCCCTTGAACATGCAAGGGGGCTTCCAGCAAACCCGCGCCATCAACTGGTATATCCATGGCACGGGCTGGATTGTGGCGCACGCGCATCTGGCGCTTCTGGGGTTCTCCACCTTCCTTGAAGCAGCAGCGGTTTATCTGGGTCTGCAGACCATCATGAAGCGCAAGCTGTGGTCCCTGACGCTGGGTAACATCCATTTCTGGTTCCTGCTTATCGGTTTCACTACCTACTGGGTTTCCATGACCATTGCGGGCCTTATTCAAGGTGCCGGCAAAATCTACGAAGTTCCCTATATTGATGTGGTGATCGCTGAGCATCCCTACATGATCGCCCGTTGGTTGGGCGGTTCCCTGGTATTCACTGGCAACTGCTTCTGGCTGTTCAATATGTGGATGACTGCGCGTGCCGGAACGGTGATTCCGCAAGGACGCATGCCCCATGAATTGGCCTACGAACGATAAGCCGAAGGCATAACAGGAGACCAGAATGAATTTCAGAGAATATAAAATTGGTAGCCGCTTTTTTGCCCTCGCGCTGGGCGGCTCCATGACCATCACGCTGTTCATGCCGAGCCTGGACATCGGCTCCGTGAGCGCAACAGACATCGCCATGGACAAGCAGTTGTGGGCGGGCCATGAAAGCGGGTTCAGTCTCGAGGACCCCTTGCTTTTGGGCTGGCACAAGCCATACAAGGTCTTGCTCAAGGCCGATCCAAAGACCGGGCAACCCATGGAGCCCACCTACGCCTATGTTTACGAGAAGGGAACCCCGTTCCCGGGCGGTATTCTGCACCCGGACAATCTGGGGGCGGCCGCCAAGAAGCTGAGCATCGAGAAGGGGCATATTCTTGAGGCCAACAAGAACGTGGGCGCTGTATTCATGGTCAAGTCTGACGGACAGAAGCAGTACTACATCGAAAATGCTTCTGCCACCATGGGCTGGACGCCGGAGGGTGTGCTGAAAACGGCGGGAGACGAGAATATCGCCCATGCCGCTGCAGGCAAATCGCTTTTCGTGCGTGAAGGCTGCTGGTGGTGCCATACCCTGTTGCCAGAACAGACGCAGGACTGGCAGGTCTTTGGTGCGCCTCCCATGTTGGGTGACTTCAATGGTGAGTCGCCGACAGCCTTCGGTTCTGACCGCAAGGCGCCGGATATCCTTCACGTGGCTTCGCGCAACGCGTCCAAGGAATGGATGATGTTGCACTTCTTCAATCCTCGTCTGGTGCAGCCGCATTCCATCATGCCCCGCTTTGACTATCTGTGGGGCCCGGTGGATGCCAACGGCAAGAAGATCGACTTTGCCAAGTGGCGTGCGGAGTACAACGAATACCGCGATGGCAAGCGCATTACGCCTCCCGAAGTGCCGATGTACGCCAGCAACAGCGAAATCCGCAACCTGATCGACTTTGTCATGAACCTGAAGTAATCGGGTAGGTTGAAGAAACAGGAACGGCCGGAACGAGCATGATGGCGATCCGGCCGGCCAACCAAATGAGGGGAAAACGAAAATGACATGGAAATTGGATGCACCCTTGGTGACGTTGAGCGACGACGCCACCACACAAAAAAATGAAGCGCTGTGGGAAAAGGAAGACCTCGGCGGACTGACCGAGGACAATAATCCCATTCCGCTTCCGGTGGTTTGGCTGGTGGTCTTGACCGTGATTACGGCATTTCTGGTAACGGCCCCGCTTTGGGGACAACGTCCCACCGCCGCGTTGTATTCCGCCTATATAAACTCCATGGACAAGCCAGAAGTGCTCTCTGCAAAGGATGATGTTGAGGCCATGCAGAGAATCGTGGCAATGAACAAGGGAACCAGCAATGATGCGTTGCTCGAACGCCATCCGGTGACCATGGATGATCTGCGCATGATCAAGGACCAGGTCAAGGCACTGGAAGCCAAGGGCGTGGACATGCGCGATTACACTGTCGTGGGTAACCAGGTTGTCGTTGCCAACTTCGAAGGGAATTATCGCCCTGATGGCACCCGTATTCGCCAGCAACCCTGGTGGGACAAGGGTTATACGATCGATCTTTTTTACCTGTCCTACTTCTTTCTGGCGGTTTTCCTGATCGTCAAACGACTGCCTCCGACCACATGGCAACCGCGCCATGGTCATGGAAGCCACTGATAATCGCTTGACGCTACAGGCACATTAGACATTGAGGAGTACGACATGATCGAACTGGATTACGGCCCCCTGGCCATGCTGTTGCCCATAGGCATCGTCTTTATCGCCCCTTTTATTTACAGCTTCTTTGTCGACCACACTGACAAGTAGGCGCCAGGGCGTTACAGCAGAGATAACATGCCACACCCCACGGTGTGGCATGTGTTTTTTGAGCATGAAGCGAATCATCGGAAGCAGACACCATCAACGCACTGATCACTCTTGTCATAAATCACCCGGTCACCGGCTTGCTGGCTAGCACTGAAACGGCAGCAAGGGTCGATCTGAGCATCGAGGGCATGCGCAGCCAGCGATTTGGGGTGGGTGTGTTTATTTTCCTGATGATCGGTATACTGGTCTTTTCCGGAATCATCTATGCCGTCGCGCGCGGCAAGCATGCACCGGAGCGCATGAAAACCGGAGAAAAAATCATGTTCGGAGCCATCATCATGGGGGTGGTGGTGGCAGTGATTTTTGGTGCCACACAGATGCTGTCAGGAGTCTTGTTTTAAATCCGGACTGAACCATAAGGTTCCTGGTCACTCTAAATCGTCTATGGAAAGGGGAGCTGCGCTATGAATTATCTGGATTCGCTGGGGGATGGGTGGACAATCTATCTCTGGTTGGTCGTGGGTGCGCTGATCATTGCGGCCAGCATTTACGGCATTCGTTGGGCTTCTCGCAACGAACAGTTCGATGAAGACATCAAGTACCTGGTTTTCACCGAGACTGATAAGGACAAAATGTCACCAGAAGAGTACGCCAAAAGCCGTCAGGTGCTGTCAGAACAGGAAGCAAGTCGCGAACGCATGCTGAAGCAGCAGAACGAGGAGCGCAATCGGGCAGCATGAAACGTGGCGAGAAGGTTGTTCTGGTGCTGATGGCACTGATGGTGGTGGGTGTCATGCTTCGGAACTGGTGGGTCAGTGACCACGAAACCGACAAGGATCGTGGCATTCCGTTTTACACCACCGCAACGCCTGAGTTGACCAGGCAGGCCTCAGAACTTTACCGGCAGCAACAGTGCCGTCAATGCCATTCCCTCTGGTCGGTGCGCAACATGATGGAAGCGGTGCCAGCACCTGCACTGGATGGGATCGGTTCATTGCGAAGCGAAGAGTGGTTTTATCAGTACTTCTCTTCACCCAACCCACAGGGCATCCTGCCCAGCCGCCTCAAAGCCGAGTACCGCATGCCCTCCTATGCGGGGCTTTCGGACGACGAACGCCGCACCCTGGCGCGGTACATGGCAAGTCTCAAGGTCCAGGACTGGTACCTGATGGAAACCCGCAAGGCAGAATACGAAAAGCTTACCGGAAAAGAGTACCGTCCATGAAGGCTGCATCCACACGTGACAACAGCCGCATCACGCGTGGTGCAGCCGCCGTGCTCATGGCGATGGCGCTCAACCATCTGGGTGACCGCCTGCTTGGCGTCAAAATCGAAATCTTTACCGGAATAGAGTATTTCAGCCCGCTCTGGATCGTAGATGTTTTTCTGGTACCCCTGATTTGCGGGGTGCTGGTCTCTGCCATCTACGGGATGGGTGGTAAATGGCTGTGCTACTTTCCGCCCATGATCGTGCGTGCCATCAGCTACTACGAAGTGGCCAACATTACCGGCGTCCCCCAGGGCGCCGCCTTGATGCCGCTTGGGTGGTGGGGCTTTTTCGTGATTCTGGTGGTGGAAGCGGCGGTCATTGGTGGTGTGTTGGGTGAAGTCATCATGAAACGAACCTACGGACGCCGGGCCAGGCACCTCGTTTACAAGGACCGTTCTCCTCCAGACCGGCAGCAACCAGGGGCCTGACACCGTGTTTTCCAGAAATGCAAGGCCGCTCACGCCAGAGGAGCGGCAGCGTCGCAAGCGCTACCTCACCGCCACATTGGTGACCTGCGTCGTCCTGGTGATGATTGGCAGCACACTGCATGTGATCAAGCTGGGTGCAGGGCGCATGGAAGACATGCGCAGGCTTGCCACATACGATCTCAAGGAAGAAAAAACCCGCGTGCGCGCAGCAGGTGAAGATATTACCCTGCAGGAAAATCATGAAGCTGGACGCGCCAGCAACCGTGGATACACCATTGTGGAAGCTGAAAGGCTGCTGACACGGGAACAGTGGCAGGAACTGGATACGATGGTCACGATACCCGCGGGGCCCTTCACCATGGGGACCAACCTGGATCGGGCCGACATCCAGGACAAGCCGCAGCATACCGTCACGCTGCCCACCTACTCGATCGACAAATACCTGGTCACCAACGCGCAATATGCGCGGTTTGTTGCGGCTACCAAACGCCGTCCCCCGCTCAGCTGGAAAAATGGACGCATCCCCCAGGGGGAGTTGCTGTACCCCGTTACCATGGTGACTTGGTACGATGCCAAAGCCTATGCGGAGTGGGCACACAAGCGATTGCCTACTGAAGCGGAATTTGAGAAAGCAGGGCGCGGCACGGACGGGCGACGCTGGCCTTGGGGAGACAAGATGGAGCCTGACCGGGTCAATACCTACTACAACGTCGGTTCGGCCAGCAATGTGAATGCGCTACCCCGGGGAGCGAGCCCCTATGGCGTCATGGATCTGGCGGGCAACGTGGATGAATGGATGGCCGATGACTTTTTGCCCTACGAAGGATCGAAGGCGCCTTATGGGCTGTTCCAGGGAAAGGTTTCGGTCGTGGCAACGGCGGAGGATCGGGCGCTCAAGATTTCCGAGCAAAAAACCGTCGATCGCCACTACAAGGTCCTGCGTGGCGGTTCGTGGAAAGGGGATCCGTTTTCCACATCGCTCTTCCATCGTAATTTTGCATTCGCCAATTATGCTTCCGACTTCTATGGGTTCCGTTGCGCGAGCGATGTGAAGGAGCCTAACTCAAAACCATGATGAAACCAACCGCATTGCCGCTGGCAGTCCTGCCCGTGTTGTTGCTGCTGTCCGACAGCAGCGAGGCGCTTGACAGCTACCGCTACCTGCACGTCACCATTGACACGCCGTGGAGCATTTTTCTGTTCCTGTTGGTGGGTATCTTCGCGCCTTTTATCCTGATGGCCGTTTTGGTTTGGCGGTATTCCGGACGCAAAACGCCTGAATCCTCTGAAGCCAAACCTCCCGAGCAGCCCGAACCATGAACCTCCATTTCCGTCGCTGGTTGCAGAACATCGTATTTCTGCTGTTGTTGTCGTTTAATCTGGCGCCGTTGGCGGCGGCAGCCGAAGCACCGCACGACGTGAACGGGGTGCAGGTTCTCGAGGCTTTTGATCGCCAACAGGCGCAGCGTGTGGACTCGGCTGCAGCCATCGGTGACCGGAAAAAACACCTCATCATGTTTCTTCTGGGCATCCCCCTGCTGATATTGCTGCTGACCACCGGCGCCGTGGGTATTGCCATGGGGATCTTCGGTAAGCCGCTGTTCCTGCTCCATATGATTCTGGCAGGGCTGACCATGACGCTTGCCCTGGTGCACGTGATCGTGGGGCTCGTCTGGTTCTACCCCTTCTGAAGTGAAGATGACGCACGCCCTCTCGGATAAACGGGTGGGCTGGATCACCCTGCTCTATGGAGGCTCCGGCCTCGTCAGCGTAGCCTACGAGGTTTTGTGGGCACGCATGCTCTCGCTCCAGTTTGGCGTCAGCGTATTCGGGGTGGTGGTCACCGTGGCGGCATTCATGACCGGTTTGGGCTTGGGAAGCCTCGCACTGGCCTCGCGCGCGGCACGCGCGAAACATCCGCTGCGTCTCCTGGCGTTTCTGGAAGGTGGGGTTGCAGTATTTGCCCTGCTCCTGCCTTGGGCTGTCCAATGGGCGGGCCAGGGCATCGATGCGGCAGCAGCCCGGCTCACCCCCGCAGCCTGGCACGCACTGATGGCTGGGGCGAGCTTTTTGTTGTTGACCCTGCCTGCCTGCGCCATGGGTGCTGGCTTTACCTTACTGCTGCAATCATTTGCGCAAACCCGGCAGATGCTGGGGCGCCTGTACGGCATCAACACACTGGGCGCAGTGTTGGGCGCCCTGTTGCCGCTGGTCCTGCTGCCCTGGTTGGGTTGGGGACCGGCTTTGCGCGGTGTGGCATTGCTCGGTTTGGCTGTCGCCCTTGGATTCGGACTTCTGTCACAGGCCGGGAGCCTTGCCCCGGCTGAACATGATGCCCCGCGTCGCCCCGCCACAGGACTGTTGCTGGCCTATGGCACCCTGGGAGCGGCCAGCTTGGTGCTGGAGGTTGCCTGGACCCGCCTGTTCAGCCTGGTCATGTTGCGTACCGAATACGTGCTGGCGTTGATTCTGGCTGTATTTCTGGCAGGGATTGGATTGGGAAGCCTGCTGGCTTCCCGCCGACATTCGTTGCGCTGGTCGGCAGGGTTGCCCTGGTGCGGCGCGGGATTTGCCTTGCTGGGCCTGTGGGCGCTGCCCTGGGTATCAGCCTGGGTGGAACAGGCGCACTGGCATTCCCTGGGTATGGCGCTTTTCATGGAGGGGATGCTGCTGCTGGCGCTCACACTTCCAGTCACTCTGGTTCTTGGGGCCTGGTTGCCCATCCTGGCACGACAATCGCAAAGCAGCGGTTTGGAACTCTACGGCGCCAACGCACTCGGAGCGGCATTGGGTGCCATCCTGGCCGGGGCAGTGCTGATTCCCTGGATGGGCACGGCAGCGACATTGGTGATGGCGGCGCTTGTCGTGCTGTTGCTGGGACTGACGTGGCATCGACCTTTCAAGTCCTGGATGGCACCCGGGTTTCTGGTTTTCTGCGCCGCGGGTTACGGCCTTGTGGCGCTTCCTCCGGTCAGTACACTGCTGCCACAGGCATTTTCCGGCAGTCATGACCTGTATCGGTATGAGGATGCAATTGCCATCACCCAGGTTGTGGAACAGGCGGACGGCCAGCGTGTGCTGCTCACCGACCTGCAGCGCCGCGACGCCTCCACCGAACCCACGGCAGTTTTCGTGCAGGCCAATCAGGCGCGCCTTCCCCTGTTGCTGCATCCAGCACCACACTCGGTATTGTTTCTTGGACTGGGCACCGGGATATCCGATACCGGGTCTGCCCCCTATCCCGGGTTGCAACGCAGTGCAGTCGAGTTGTCCCGTGGAGCCATCCTGGCGGCACAGCGCTGGTTTGCGCCCCTCAATCAGGACGTACTGGAAAAAACCACGATTCATCAGGACGATGCGCGCCATTTTCTGAGTGCCAGCACGGCGCGCTACGATGTGATTATCGGTGACCTGTTCCATCCCGACCTTGCCGGCGTGAGTTCCCTGCTTTCGGTGCAGCAATTTGAGCGGGCACGCGGGCATCTGTCGGAACAAGGGCTGTTCGTGCAATGGCTTGCACTCAACCAGTTCGATCCGGAATCCCTGAAGGTGGTCCTGCACAGCTTTCGTACCGTATTTCCCCAAGCCCAAATGTTCCTGGACGGGATGCATCTGGCACTGGTGGGGCCGCGCTCGACCTGGTTGGGAGCGCCAGCAGCACTGGCCAACCTGCAGCGGTTGAGCTCACTGCAGCGGCAGGAGGTGACAGCTGGAGAGGGGGCGATGACATGGCTGGGGCGCTATTGGGGCCCCATTCCCTATGGTAGCGGTCCAGTGCAGGATGAATGGGCGCCTGTGATCGAGTTTCGTCTGCCGCGAGTGCGTTACGGGGCCGTCGCGGACGTTGCGACACTCTTGGAGCAACTGCTGGAAATTCGGCCTCGCGTGGAACAGGCGCAGAGCATGCTGCAGGTGCCCCCGACATCGCAACCCGAGTTTCAACGCGCCTACATCGGCACGGAGCTGCTGGTGCGCAGTTGGGTCGCATCCATGCGCGGTCAGGCCACCCAGGCAGACCGCCTGATCGGCATGGCATTTGATGCCAACCCGCATGATCGGTGGACTGCCTACGCCTTGTCCGATCTGATGCTGGCCCGGCTGGATGGCGCGGTGGCGCGTGGTCTGGATCGCCGGCAGGCGCTGCTGAGGTTGTTGCAGATCAACCCGTGGCAGACAGATGTGCTGCGGGCATTGTGGCATGATCAGGTCGGTCGGGGGGACCCCGAGGCTGAAGCCACACGGCTGCGCTTGCTGCAGATCAGTCCACTTGACCGGGAAGCCCGGTCGGCGAAGAATTAACGGGCTATACCGATCCTCAGGCGCTGCGATAAGACAATCATGAGTTCAACGCTGGTTTCACCCACGCATTACCACCAACGCCGCCGATTGGCCCAGGCGATCTCGATCCTCCTTGCGGTCCTGGTGCCGGCGATCGGCCTGTTCCGCATTGATCCGAGCGCCGGAGCCCTGGTCGTGCTGGACCGACAGGTCTGGTTTGCAGATTTTTTCCTGATCGCCGGGCTCTGGATCATGCTGCTTAGCGCTCTGGTCATGCTTTATTCCACGGCAGGAACGGTGTTCTGCGGCTGGGTCTGCCCCCAGAATATCCTGGCGGAATGGGCAAATCACATGACGCACAGACTGCTGGGGAAACGCGCCGAAGTGAGCCTGGAAGGGAATGCCCCCATTGTGGCGGCAGCCAAAAACAGGGCACTGAACTGGACCCTGCTGGCCCTTGCGTTTCTTGGTGCCTCCCTGTTGTTCGGACTGATCCCCCTTTTCTATTTCTATCCTCCGGCAACGGTTTGGTCTTTTGTGACCTGGCGCGCCGATCCAAAGCTGGCAGGCTCACTGCACTGGATCTATGCCGTGTTCGTGCTGATCATTTTTATTGACGTCGCCGTGATCCGGCATTTCTGGTGCCGTTTTGCTTGCGTTTATCGGGTCTGGCAGCATAGTTTCAGGACCCGGGAAACCCTTCACGTCAGCTATGATGCCAGTCGCTCGGGCGAATGCGAGAAGTGCAACTACTGCGTCACTTCCTGTTTCATCGACATTGATCCGCGCAAAACGGCGATTTACGACAGCTGCATCAACTGCGGCGAGTGCATCGATGCCTGCAACCGGTTGCACGCCAAGAAGCAGGTTCCAGGCCTGCTGCGTTTTGAAGTGGGGGAGCGCCGGGAGCAGAAAGAGTCCCGCATCCATTTCCGCAATAACATGGTGTCGCTGAATTCACGTGGCAGCTGGATGGCGGTGATTGGCGTACTGGGCGCCAGCCTGTTTTTATGGGGCTTGTGGACTTGGGAGCCGTTTCATCTGGCGGCTTATCGGGCCGAAGTCCAGGCTACCCATACCAACCTGGATTACCGGATCGCCGTGACCAATAAGCGCTATCAACCTGGAACGATTCATTTGTCGGTGGAAGGGTTGGCGCCGGGCGACTACCATCTTTCGGACTCCACGCTGGCGCTGGCGGCTGCAGGGCGAGCCTCAGCCATCCTGTCGTTATCAGACCAGTTGCCGCACGGGCTGCATGCCTTTACGGTGTTGGCCACATCGCCCGAGGGCTGGCAAAGCCGTTTTCCGATCCAGCATTTTTCCGAACAGCATCAGGAGAGATAGATCATGTCAGAACAGCAAGAGCCTTCCAAAGCGTTGGGCACGGTTCATTCAGAATGGGGTGCGCAGGCGGCAGACCATTTCGGCTACGCTTCGGACGAGGAGCGCAAGGCCAAACGCGGCCTGGAAGACTGGGAGTTGGTGGAGAAGATTCCGGAGTCGCAAAAGCCGGTGCCTTACTGGTTTTTTGCAGTGGTCGTGGTGGTGTTGCTGATCGGGATCGGCCTGGCCTTTCCCTTCTGGGGATCGCGTCCAGGCCAGGAGCGTAGTTGGGTGGATTGGGGATTTGCGGTGGCACTGGTCTATATTGCGGGGGCGGGCTCCTTCGTTTATTTCATGGTGCGCCTGTATGGCTCGGCTGCCGCAGGCCGGCTGGACTCCGACCCGGAGTCCAAGCCCGCTCCCCCGTCGGAACGGCCGCCGGAGTCTCGCTAAATATGACGCAGACCCGAGGTGCGCGCCGCTGGAATGCCCAGACGCTGATTGGCGTGGCAGTGCTGTTGTTTGGCTGTAGTGGGGGCGATCGCGTGGCAGACAGCGTGCCGCAGCAGTGGCAGGGCCTGGATGTTCGCGTGGAAAGCAGGCCCAGTCCGCCTGTGAAGGGCATGAACGAGTTTCTGGTCATCGTGACCGATGGGCGAGGACAGCCCGCATGGGATTGCCTGGTGGACGTGCGTACCGCCGGGGCAGACCCGTGGAAGCAGGCGATCCAGGACGGCAGGGTGGGTGTTTATCGCAGGGCGGCGCTGGTGGGGCCGGGGGAACGTTCCGTGCTGCAGGTACAGGTTCGGCGCAACGACCAGGAAACGGTATTGCGTTTTCCACTCAATCTCGATGGGCGTTGAGATCCTTCGGAAGAGCTGACAGAAGCGTCAGCACCACGTTCGAAAAATACACCATGAAGCCGACTGCCATGCAGGTGCCTGCCATGGCGACGATCGGACCGTACCAGCGGTGCGCCGCCGTCATCGCCACCCGGTCATGGAGCATCAGATAGCCCTCCCATGAGCCAAATACCATTTGGGTCGTATAAAAGCTGTAGACCCCGATGGCCATCCACCAGAAAGAGTGCTGCACCAGGCGCTGTGAATAGATGGGTTTGCCACTCAGGATGGGCATGAGATAGTAAGTCACTCCCATCGCGAGCATCACGACGCCTCCCACCAGGTTCATGTGCGCATGTGCCAGGGGATCGATCATGTGCCCCGGCCCGCCGTAGGGGCTGCCGATGGAGTCCAGCCAGGCGCGGATGGGGGGGAACACCTGCAACATGCCGTGCATCGCACCAATGAACAGGGAAAGCGCAGAGACCAGCAGGAATTTGACCAGGGAGCGATTGTCGGAGGTGGGCATGGCGGTCAGATCAAAAGAGACTCAGCGATTTTCAGGAAACCCGTTTCACCAGACCACGACGCAGCGTGGGCCGTTCCGCCCCGATGAAGGTTTTTTTGAGAAACCCACCAGACGATCGGTGCGAAGGTCTGGTGGGTTTGGGAATGATTACTGCTTGCCGTTTTTCTCGACGAGACCAATGGCCAGGCTACCCAAATTCCAAGACACCAGAATGCCGCCCACGAACAGGATGATCGGGATGATCATGTAGCCCTGATCCATAATGTCTTTAATTTCCATTACAACCCCCTCGATTTGTAGTGTTTTTCAAAGTCACGCCCACCGACCCCCCGTATGTGGGCAAGCCATGGTACCAAAAGCACAGAGATTGAGCAAACCTCGACGCTGGGCTACACTGGGCCACCCACGAAAATCACATTACAAAAGGGGAGGAGAACATGCTAAGAGTGTTGGCAATGCTGGCGGGGTTGGGGGTCGGGTTGATTTCCGGGGGGGCACATGCTGCGGGCCCGGGGCGTGATTGTCCCGATTGTCCTGAAATGGTCTCGGTGCCTGCAGGAAGTTTCATGATGGGGGCCAAGGGCGATCATAAGGTGACTTTTGCCAAACCTTTTGCCATGAGCGTGACGCCCGTGACCCAGGCCCAGTGGCAGGCCGTCATGGGCAAGAACCCTAGCGAATTCGTCAACTGTGGCAGTAAATGCCCTGTGGAAAACGTGAGCTGGGACGACATCCAGATTTTCATTCTGCGTCTCAATGCCAAGACGGGCAAGCATTATCGGCTGCCGACCGAGGCTGAATGGGAATATGCCTGCAGGGCGGGCACGGCAAGCACTTACTGTGGCGGCAACACCCTCGAGGAAGTAGCTTGGTTTGAGGGCAACAGCGACAACAGCACGCACCCGGTTGCTGAAAAAAAACCCAATGCCTGGGGTCTCTATGACATGAGCGGCAATCTGTGGGAGTGGGTGGAAGATTGTTATCGCGACGACCTGCAGGATGCCGCCCCCGTCAACGGTGGAGCGCGAAGCCAGAATACCGCCCCGCAGCTTGGCGAAAACTGTCCCTCGCGCGTATTGCGGGGTGGGTCGTGGCATAACTCAGCCCAGGACCTTGTGGCGACTCGCCGCAGTGCGGAAGACCCCTCCGTTCGCGTCCATAGCATCGGCTTCCGCCTCGCCCGCAGCTTGTGAAAGGACGCTCCCTCCTGGTGTTGACCGCCGGGGCCGTGCTGCTGGTGCTGGCGGGAGCGCTCTGGCTTTCTCACGGAACACGGGGGCCAGGCCTGGTCCTCGGTCCAACGGTTCATTTGCTGGATGACGGACGTCCGCTGCCCGAGTTTCATCTGCCTGCCACCCGGGGAGAATTTTCCAACGCCACGCTGCAGGGGCACTGGACGTTCGTGTTATTTGGCTATACGCATTGCCCTGATGTCTGCCCCACCAGCCTTGCTTTGCTTGCGGACGTGACGCGTCAACTGGGGGAAAGGGCCACTCCGCCGCAAGTTGTCTTCGTCTCGGTGGATGCCCCGCGCGATAGCCTGGAGCTTCTGCAACGTTACGTTCCCGCCTTCAATCCTGCTTTCATCGGGGCGACGGGAAGCGATGCCGCACTCAAGGCGTTGACGAAGGATCTTGGGGTCTATTACGTGCGAAATGCGGGTGAAGCGGCAGGCAGCAACAGTTACAGTGTGGACCACACCAGCTCGATTTTTCTGATTGCTCCCGACGGCAGTCTGCGCGCCGTATTTCAGCAGCCCTTGGAAGCCCGACAGATGGCGCGTGATACTGCGGCGATCCTGTCGCGTTAGGCGATCTCACTCCACCCGCGTCCAGCGGGCATCGGATAGATCGATGACCTCGCTGAAGATGTCCCGGTAGGATGCGTAAACTGCAGCGATCAGCGTCGGGATGCCCATCATCAACAGCAACACCCCCAGAATCGGTACGGCAAAGGAGGCGGTGATGAGGGCCATCAGCAGGGCGCCCATGCCCAGGCTATAGGCCAGAAAAGGCAGGGCGTTGATGAGACAGGCTTTGCCGCTCAAGGACAGTGCCTGGCCTGTGGACATGTCACTGAAAACCAGGAGGGCGGGTGCAAACCAGCCCAGCATCAGCAAAACGACCTGGATCAGCGCCAGCGTGATGAAAATGGGCGTGAGGTCGGAGACCAGGACCTGCAACTGCTCCAGGTTGCCCGTGCCATCCATGGACAGGGTTTGCAGTTCGATCATGCGCTGGCCCCCCCAAAGCAACAGGATTGAAGTCAGGATGAGCTCACCCACCACGTTGATGCCGCCTAGAGTGATGAGTCGTGCCGGTTTGTTGCGAAACCCGGCAAATAGGTGCCCCGCAGTCATGGACTTGCCACTCTCGATGGCCCTGCAGCCCACCATCAATCCGGCAAACAGGATGGGGAGCATCAGCGAAAACAGGATAGGGCCGATTGCCACGATCATGCCGCACAGAAGGGTAAAGCCAAACCATAAGGTGATGACCTTCATCCAGCCGAAGGGGCTTTGAAAGACGAGCTGGAACCCTTCAGAGATCCAGTAGAAACCACGAACGAAGGGGACGCGGCGAGGTGAGGTCATAGGGGCCAGGGGCTGGGGTTCTCGACATGATGATACAGGATGCGCTCAAACCAGGAGGGGTCATGAGGGTGAATGATTTCACCGGGTCTGGGCAGGTGCAGGTCAAACAGTCGGGAAAGCCAGAAACGCAGCGCTCCCGCGCGCAACATGACCGGCCAGGCAGCCTTTTCCACCGTGGATACGGCGCGGCGGGCCTGATAGGCACCGACGAGCGCGTGCACGCGCTGCGTATCCAACACGGCTTGTGGGGTCATGCACCAATCGTTGACCACGATGGCAAGGTCATACAGCCAGGCGTCTGTACCGGCAAAATAAAAATCGATGACGCCGCCCACGCGGTCCCCGTCGAACAGCACGTTGTCCCGGAACAAATCGGCGTGAATGGCTCCACGTGGCAGAGCATCGAACCGGTGGGCCGTCTGGAATGCCAGTTCCCGGTCCAGCAGGCTGTTTTGGGCTGCATCGAGAAAGGGCCTGACCTTGGCTGCCGTGGCCAGCCACCATGAGGGTCCGCGCGGGTTGGGCACGTTGCCCGGGTAATCCGCCGCAGCCAGGTGCAGGCGGGCAACCTGGTCCCCAAAGAGGCTGCAATGGGCAAGGGTAGGAGTCATTTGCGATTGACCCGACAGACGCGTGACCAGGCTTGCAGGCTTGCCGCACAGCATGCGAAAAAACTGCCCCTCCCGGTCCGGAATCGGACGCGGGCAAGGCACACCGCGTTGCGCCAGATGATCCATCAGGTGGAGATAATAGGGCAGTTCCGCGGGTTGTAATTTTTCAAACAGGGTGAGGACAAAACGGCCCTGGTCCGTCGTCACGAAGTAGTTGGTATTTTCGATGCCTGCTGCAATGGCGGACTGGTCCTGCAGCGCGCCGACGGCGTACTGGGTGAGCCACTCGGTCAGGGCTTCGTGGGATACGGGAGTAAATACAGCCATGGATCGGGGACGTCAAAACTCCATGATCACCCAACGGGGGACCTGCAGCCCGGTGTCCAGGCCGTCGTAGCGGCGCCAGACGTTGGCCCCCTGTTCGTCGATCAGGTAGTAGGGTGCCCCGACTTTTGGAATCACTTTGATCTTGTACAGGCGCCCGTTGATGCGGTATTCCTCGAAAGTGGTGTTGTCGTGTTCCACGATGGTCACTTCCGGCTCGGTAGTCGGGACGTTTGTGCCAGCCGCAGGCGGCGGCGGGGTGTCATCGGGCAGGGGCTCAAGATTGCTGGGGCGCGCCGCCAGTGCCAGGAGCGGCAGGGCGGTGAGCAGCAAGAACAGAGGGCGCATGTAGAATCTCATGACCCGATTCTAACAGTCCGGCACGTATTCGGTACACTAGAACCATGCACAGGCCCCATGACGCCTCCCGAGCGTTGCGCGCCTGCTGAGCGATCAGGTCTTCAGGACTTGAGCGCGCGCCACGCAATATCCGTGCGGAGCTGCATTCCGGGAAAACTGATGCTTTTTGCCCGGGCATAGGCCTTCTGGCGCGCCATGCGCAGGGTGTCGCCCAATGCAGTCACGCACAGCACGCGGCCTCCCGCCGTGACGAGCGCGTCGCCCTGGCGTGCAGTGCCAGCATGAAACACATGGCACTCGGCATCATCCGTCCCCAGATCGGTAATGGGATCGCCGCGGCGTGGCAGTGCGGGGTAGCCTTCGGCTGCCAACACTACCCCGATGGCGGGGCGTCGATCCCATTCGGCCTCCACCTGATCCAGGGTGCCCGCGACACCGTGCTCCAGCAGGGCCAGGAGGTCGCTTTTCAGGCGCATCAGGATCGGCTGGGTCTCGGGGTCTCCCATGCGGCAGTTGAATTCCAGCGTTTTGACGGCGCCAGAGGCATCAATCATCAATCCCGCGTAAAGAAATCCGGTATAGGGAGTGCCGTCCTGTTTCATGCCCTGCACCGTGGGCAGGATGATTTCACGCATCACGCGGCCGTGAATGGCGGGCGTGACCAGCGGTGCAGGGGAATAGGCTCCCATGCCGCCGGTATTGGGGCCGGCATCCCCATCCAGAAGACGCTTGTGATCCTGGCTAGTGGCCAGGGCAAGTACGTGCTCACCATCCACCAGAACGATGAAGCTCGCCTCTTCGCCCTGCAGGCATTCCTCGATGACCACACGGTGCCCCGCCCCGCCCAGGGCGCCCCCCATGATGTCATCCACGGCGCGATGGGCTTCATCGAGGGTTTGTGCGACGACGACCCCCTTGCCCGCAGCCAGGCCATCTGCCTTGATGACGATGGGCGCGCCCACCCGGTTCAGGTAGGCATGGGCTGACGGGGTGTCATCAAAGGTCTGGTAGGACGCGGTGGGGATGCCGTGGCGCACCATGAAGCGTTTGGCAAAATCCTTGGAGCCCTCGAGCTGCGCGGCAGCCTGGGTGGGGCCGAAAATGGGCAGTCCTGCGGCCCGAAAAGCATCCACGACGCCCTCGGAAAGCGGTGCCTCGGGACCCACGACCGTAAAGCCGATGGCCTCGCGCCGGGCAAAATCCAGCCAGGCCGCAACGCCTTGCAACGGGACGTTGTAGACCCCTTCTTCCTGCGCGGTGCCCGCATTGCCTGGAGCAACGTAGACGCGGGAGACCTTGGGTGATTGGGCAAGACGCCAAGCCAGAGCGTGCTCTCGTCCACCCGAACCGATGACCAGAACTTTCATAAGAGACTCAATGACGGAAATGACGGATACCGGTAAATACCATGGCCAGGCCGTGTTCGTCGGCTGCCGCGATGACCTCGTTATCCTTCAGGCTTCCGCCGGGTTGAATGATTGCACTGATTCCAGCTTCCGCGATGACATCGAGTCCGTCGCGAAACGGAAAAAAAGCGTCCGATGCAGCGACACTCCCTTTCAGGGATAGACCCGCATCTTCCGCTTTGCGGCGGGCAATGCGTGTGCTGTCCACTCGGCTCATTTGCCCTGCGCCGATGCCCAGGGTCCGCCCCTGGCTACAGAAGACGATGGCATTGGACTTGACGTAATGGGCCACATGAAAGGCGAGGCGCAGGTCGGTCATTTGTTGCGGGGTGGGCTGGGTGCGAGTGACCACGCGCAATGCCCCTTCATTCAGGGATAGCGTGTCGGGCGTCTGCACCAGCAACCCGCCGCCCACCCGCTTCATGTCCCAACCGTTATGGCCTTGGCCCAGCGGTACCTGCAGCACGCGAATGTTGCCTTTGGTCGCCAAAGCTTCCAGTGCGGCGGGTGTGTACTCCGGGGCGATCAGTACTTCAACGAACTGGCCAAGCAGTGCGGCGACCGTGGCATCGTCCACGGTGCGATTGAAGGCGATGATGCCGCCAAAAGCCGAGGTGGGGTCGGTGGCAAATGCAGCCTGGTAGGCTTCCAGGGGGCGGGCACCGAGGGCGACGCCGCAGGGGTTGGCATGTTTGACGATGACACAGGCGCCATCTGCGAGGCCGCGCACACAATCCCAGGCGGCATCGCTGTCAGCAATGTTGTTGTACGACAGTTCCTTGCCCTGCAGTTGCCGGTACTGCGACAGCACGCCCTCGGCCATGCGCAATTCGCGGTAAAAAGCCCCGGACTGGTGGGGGTTTTCACCGTAGCGCAGCCCCTGATGCTTGGTGAAGGCAAGATGCAGGCGTTGCGGATAGCCGTCAAACCCTGGGCCCGCTTCGATGCCCGACAGGTAGTTGGCGATGGCGCCGTCATACTCCGCCGTATGGGAGAACGCTTTCACAGCCAACCGGAATCGGGTGGCATCGGACAGGTTTCCCTTGCCTTTTTTCAATTCCGACAGCACCGGCTTATAGTCGGCCGGATCGGTCAGGACAGCTACATGGCGATGGTTTTTGGCTGCCGAACGTACCATGGCCGGACCGCCGATATCGATGTTTTCGATGGCGTCTTCCAGGGTGCATTCCGGGTTGGCAATGGTTTCGCGAAACGGATACAGGTTGACCACCACGAGGTCAATGGGCGAGATGCCGTGCATGGCCATGGCGTCAGTATGGCTGCGCAGATCGCGCCGCGCCAGAATGCCGCCGTGAATTTTGGGGTGTAATGTCTTGACCCGGCCGTCGAGCATTTCGGGAAAACCGGTGAAGTTGGCAACCTCAATGACCGGAATGCCGGCATCGCGCAACAGGAGCGCGGTGCCTCCGGTGGAAAGGATCTCTATTTTCAGGGCGCGCAGTGCGCGCGCCAGGTCGACGGCGCCTTGCTTGTTGGAAACGCTAATGAGTGCTCGCTGTATGGTCATTTCACACCGTAGTGCTGCATTTTTTTGCGCAATGTATTGCGGTTGATGCCCAGGATTTCTGAAGCCCGGGTCTGGTTGCCCTCGGTGTGGTTCAGGACCACTTCGAGCAGCGGTTTTTCCACGCTGCTGATGACCATGTCATGGACGCCGCTGCACTTTTCCCCGTCCAGGTGGCTGAAATAATCGGTGACAAGACGCCGCACGCAGGCAGACAGCTCAGATTCAGACTTGCTCATGCGGCCAGCGCCTCGTTGGGTGGTTCGGTGTCGTATTCCAGGCGTTGCCCCTGGCTGTGCAGCAGGCCGAAAAATGCCTCCACTGCTTCGCGTTGTTCTGCCACCGTCTGAAGCTGGTTCATGGCGTGACGGAAAGCTGCAGACCCTTTGAGGCCGCGGGTGTACCAGCTGATGTGCTTGCGGGCGACCCGGACACCGGTTTCGAGCCCGTAGAACGTGTAGAGATCTTCCAGGTGATGTTTGAGCACCATGTGGATTTCGCTGACCTCAGGGGGCGGTAGCAGGGTTCCGGTTGCGAGGAAATGATCGATTTCACGAAAGATCCAGGGACGCCCCTGCGCTGCGCGGCCGATCATGAGGCCATCGGCACCGGTAAGATCGAGGACGAGCCGGGCCTTTTGCGGCGACGTGATGTCGCCGTTGGCCACCACGGGAATGCGGACCGCAGCCTTGACTGCGGCAATCGTGTCGTATTCGGCGTCGCCCGTATAACCGCAGGCGCGGGTCCGGCCATGGATGGCCAGTGACTGGATGCCGGCATTTTCGGCGATATGGGCCACGCTCAGGGCGTTACGATGCGAACGATCCCATCCGGTGCGAATCTTGAGTGTGACAGGAACATCGACGGCAGCCACCACAGCTTCGACGATGCGTTGGACCAGGGCCTCGTTCTGCAACAGGGCGGAGCCGGCCATCACATTGCACACCTTCTTGGCGGGGCAACCCATGTTGATGTCGATGATCTGTGCGCCCTGATCCACGTTGTAACGGGCGGCCTCGGCCATCATGGCCGGATCGGCTCCGGCAATCTGGACGGATTTGGGTTCGACCTCGCCTTCGTGGTTGGCGCGGCGCCGGGTTTTTTCGGAGCCCCACAGCAGCGAGTTGGAAGAGACCATCTCGGACACGGCCATGCCCGCACCCATGGTCTTGCACAGTTGGCGAAAGGGACGGTCGGTGACACCCGCCATGGGGGCCACCAACAGGTTGTTTTTGAGACGATAAGGGCCAATCTGCATGGTGCAAGCCGCGGGCAGAAACGATAAGGGGGGGATTATACCGCCGAATGTGAAGGCGCTGAAGTCCTAGTGCGCCGCATCCCAGTGGGGACCGCTGCCCACTTCCACCAGGAGCGGGACGGCCAGATGGGCCACTCCGCCCATCAATTCCGGAAGGGTTTGCAGCACCACCGCACGCTCGCTCTCCGGGCTCTCCAGCACGAGTTCGTCGTGAACCTGCAGGATCAGAAGCGATTGCATCTGCGCCCGATCCAGCCAGTCCTGTACTGTAATCATGGCGCGTTTGATGAGGTCGGCGGCCGTGCCCTGGAGCGGGGCATTGATGGCTGCCCGTTCCGCCCCCTGGCGCCTTCCGGCGCCGCCATGACGCAGTTCAGGCAGCCACAGGCGGCGGCCGAACAAGGTTTCCACGTAGCCCTGTCTATGAGCAGCTTCGCGGGTGCGCTCCATGTAGGCGGCGACACCGGGATAGCGATGGAAGTAGCGTTCCATGTAGGCCTGCGCAGCCGCACGCTCGATTCCGAGCTGGGAAGCGAGCCCGAACGCCGACATGCCGTAGATCAGCCCGAAGTTGATGGTCTTGGCGGCACGCCGCTGGTCCGGGCTCACCTCCTCAGGTATCACGCCAAAAATTTCTGCAGCGGTGGCGCGGTGTACGTCCTGCCCCGCGCCGAACGCTGCCAACAGACCGGCATCCTGAGACAGGTGGGCCATGATGCGCAACTCGATCTGGGAATAGTCTGCAGAGATCAGTACGCGGTCCGGGGGGGCGATGAATGCGGCGCGGATGCGCCGGCCTTCGGGAGTGCGTACGGGGATGTTCTGCAGATTGGGGTCGCTGCTGGAGAGGCGGCCGGTGACGGCAACGGCCTGGGCATAATGGGTATGGACCCGCCCCGTGCGGGTATTGACCCTGCGAGGGAGCGCGTCGGTATAGGTGGATTTGAGTTTGGCGAGTCCCCGGTATTCCAGGATGAGTTTTGGGATGGGATAGTCCAGCGCCAGCTGTTGCAGCACGTCTTCATCCGTGGAAGGCACGCCGCCGGGGGTTTTCTTGCGCACCGGCAGCCCCTGTTCGTCAAACAGCACGGCCTGAATCTGCTTGGGCGAATTGAGGTTGAAAGGGTGTCCAGCGGCGGCGTGGGCACGGGCCTCCAGGGACAGCAACTGACTGCCCAGTTCGGCGCTTTGGCGTTCCAGGTCTCTTACGTCGAGCAGTACGCCGTTGCGTTCCATGCGCCACAATACCTGTTGCAACGGCAACTCGAGGTCACGATAGATGGACAGGAGCGCATCGCTTTGGGCGATTTGTGGATAGAGCGCCTGATGGACCTGGAGGGTGATGTCGGCATCCTCGGCGGCGTATTCGGTGGCTCGATCCAGCGCCACCTGTTCAAAACCGATCGCATGCACGCCCTTGCCAGTAACGGCTTCATAGGACAGCGTGTCGCGCTGCAGATGTCGACGTGCCAGGCTTTCCAGATTGTGTGGTTGGTGTGCCTCCAGCACATAGGACTGGAGCAGCGTGTCATCTGCGATGCCGCGCAGAACAATCCCCTCGTTGGCCAGAACGTGCTGGTCGTATTTGAGATGTTGTCCCACCTTGCGGGCATCGGGATTTTCCAGCCACGGCTTGAGGCGCGCCAGGGTTTGCGCGAAATCGAGTTGTGCCCCGCTGTCCGGGCCGCGATGGCCCAGCGGAATATAGGCGGCTTCTCCGGCGGTGACGCAGAGGGACAGGCCGACCAGGCGGGCCTCGAGCGGATCGAGCGAAGTGGTTTCCGTGTCCAGGGCGGTCAGTCCTGCGGCTTCAATTTTGATGAGCCACGCCTCCAGTTGTGTCGTGGTCAACACGGTTTCGTAGTGCGTGACCAGGCAGGGCGCCAGGACGGGGCGCGTTGCAGCCGTCGTCCCGGAAGCAGGTGACGATGACTCGGTCCGCGGCGTCATCCAACTGCGCAAATCGTAGCGTTCTGCGAGCGTCTGCAAGGTTGCCTGGTCGGGCGGCGTAGCGATGAGCTGTTCCGGGCGCTGAGGCAGCGGCACGTCGCAGCGGATGGTCAGAAGACGACGCGCCTGGGGCAGCCAGTCCCGCACCGCTCGAAGGTTGTTGCCCACCACCCCGGGGACCTCGTCTGCGTGCGCGAGGAGCGCATCGAGCGTGGTGTATTGCTGCAGCCATTTGACGGCCGTCTTGGGCCCCACTTTAGCCACGCCGGGCACATTGTCCACCGCATCGCCGATGAGGGTCAGATAATCGATGAACTGTTCCGGGCGAATGCCGTATTTTTCGGTTGCCGAGGCAGCGTCCAGGCGCTCGTTGCTCAACGTATTGATCAGGCTGACCTGGTCATCGAGCAATTGCACCATGTCCTTGTCGCCGGTGGAAATGACCGTGCGGATGTCGGCCTGGTGCGCCTGGCGCGCCAGCGTGCCGATGACATCGTCCGCCTCAACGCCGTCTATGATCAGGAGCGGCCACCCCAGGGCGCGTACGGCCTGCTGCAGCGGCTCGACTTGCGCGACGAGGTCCGGTGGCATGGGGGAACGGTGCGCCTTGTATTCCGGATACCAGTCCTCCCTGAAAGTGGGGCCCTTGGCATCGAACACGCAGGCTGCATAATCCGGCTTATAATCCGCCATCAGCCTGCGAAGCATGTTGAGTACCCCGAAAATGGCACCGGTGGGTTCTCCCAGGCGGTTGCGCAAGTCGGGTAGGGCATGGAAAGCCCGATACAGGTAGGACGAACCGTCCACCAACAGCAGCAATTTTTGCGAACGATCAGTCATGCACGCAATTATGGCAGAACTTGAGGAAACTACCGAACCATCATGACCACCACCCTCAGCCTTAATGGTAAAAAGCTTGAGCTCAAGGCCGACCCGGACACGCCGCTGCTCTGGGTGATCCGCGACGAAGTGGGTTTGACCGGCACCAAGTTTTCCTGTGGTGCCGGCCTGTGCGGCGCCTGTACGGTGCATCTGGATGGCGAACCGGTGCGCTCCTGCATCACGCCCCTCTCCAGCGCTGCGGGCAGGAAAGTGACGACCATCGAGGGCTTGTCGCTGCATGGCGAGCATCCCGTACAGCAGGCCTGGGTCACCCTGGAAGTTGCCCAGTGCGGCTACTGCCAATCCGGCCAGATCATGAGCGCCGCAGCCCTGCTGGCGCGCAATCCGCATCCCACCGACGCCGACATCGATGCGGCGATGAGCGGCAACTTGTGCCGGTGCGGCACCTACAACCGCATCCGTGCGGCAATTCACCACGCAGCTCAAAAAGCCTGAGTTTAGGGTTATTCATGGACACGTCCGATATCAAAACCTATTTGCTCGACCTGCAAAACCGGATCGTCACGGCGCTCGAAACGCTGGATGGCAAGACGTTCCGCCGCGACACCTGGGAGCGCCCGGGCGGAGGGGGTGGCATCAGCGCCCTGGTGGAAGAAGGGAACCTCTTTGAACGTGGTGGCGTCAATTTTTCGCATGTGATGGGCAAGGGCCTGCCGCCTTCGGCCACTGCGCATCGCCCTGAATTGGCGGGTCGCCACTTTGAAGCCCTCGGTGTGTCTCTCGTCCTGCATCCGCGCAATCCCTACGCACCTACGGTTCACATGAATGTACGGTTCTTTGCGGCATTCGGCGAGCGCAACGCGCCCATCTGGTGGTTTGGCGGTGGCATGGACCTCACGCCCTATTACGGTTTTAAGGAGGACGCGGAACATTTTCATCGCGCATGCAAGAACGCGCTCGATCCTTTCGGCGTCGAATACTATCCGCGGTTCAAAAAATGGTGCGACGAGTATTTCTACCTCAAGCATCGTCAGGAACCCCGAGGCGTCGGCGGAATTTTCTTCGACGACTTCAACGCGTTGCCCCTGCCCGAAGCCCAGGCCTTGTGGCAAAGCGTGGGCGACCATTTTCTCCCAGCTTACCTGCCGTTGATGGAGCGTCGTCGCGGCATGCCCTATGGCGAACGTGAGCGGGACTTTCAGGCATATCGGCGCGGGCGCTACGTAGAATTCAATCTGGTGTATGACCGGGGCACCCTCTTCGGGCTGCAGTCGGGCGGGCGCACCGAATCCATCCTGATGTCCATGCCGCCCATCGTGCGCTGGCGTTACGACTGGCACCCCGAACCCGGCAGCAGGGAGGACGGCCTGCTCAAGGAGTTCATCAACGGTCGCGATTGGGTGTGATGGACACGTTCCTGCAGCAGTTGGTCAACGGCCTGACCCTGGGCAGCATCTATGCATTGGTGGCCCTGGGCTACACCATGGTGTACGGCATCATGGAGCTCATCAATTTTGCCCATGGCGAGGTGGTCATGGTTGGCGCTTTGGTGGCGCTGACGGTCATCCAGCTGCTGAGCGGGTGGGGGTGGCCGGTGCCGCTTGCAGTGCTGTTGGGCGTTCTGGCGGCCATGTTCGTCTGTATGGTGCTGGGGCTGGTCATTGAACGTGTGGCTTATCGCCCCCTGCGTCGTGCCCCCAAGCTTGCGCCGCTGATCACGGCCATCGGCCTGTCCATCGTGCTGCAACAGGTAGCCGCATTGATCTGGGGTCGCGGCTACCTCTCCTTCCCCGCGGTGCTGCCGCCGGTCAGCCTTGCCTGGGGCGGCGTCATCATCACGGCCATCCAGGGGGTTATCGTGGTGCTGGCAGGGCTGATCATGGCGGGACTGTTGATCCTGGTGCAGAAAACGGCCCTGGGGCGCGCCATGCGTGCGACGGCGCAGAACCCGGCGGTGGCGCAACTGATGGGCGTGGACACCGACCGCATCATCGCGCTCACTTTCGTGATGGGGTCGGCGCTCGCCGCGGTGGCTGGCGTCATGGTCGTGGCCTACTACAACGTGGGCAACTACACCATGGGGTTCATGCTGGGTCTCAAGGCCTTCACGGCAGCCGTGTTGGGGGGCATCGGCAATTTGCCCGGTGCCATGCTCGGGGGGTTGCTGCTGGGTGTCGTGGAAGCGCTGGGTGCAGGTTACATTGGGGACTTGACCGGCAACTTCTTCGGCAGCAATTACAAGGACGTGTTTGCCTTCATGGTGCTGATCGGGGTGCTGGTGTTCCACCCCAATGGGTTGCTCGGCACTCGCGCACGGGAGAAAGTGTGAAGGGGCGTCTGCAGCCTCTGTGGCAGGGGGGTCTGGCGTTGCTATTGCTGGCCTTGCCGTTTGCCACAGACGCGGCGTTGGGGCATGGCTGGGTGCGTATTCTCGATTTTGCGCTGCTCTATGTCCTGCTGGCTTTGGGGCTCAATATCGTGGTGGGCTATGCCGGGCTGTTGGACCTGGGGTACGTGGCATTCTTTGCGGTGGGGGCTTACTGCTACGGTTTGCTTGCTTCGCCGCATTTCGACCTGCATTGGCCCCTGTGGGTCCTGCTGCCCATGGGGGCCTTGCTGGCTGCAAGCTTCGGCGTGCTGCTGGGAACCCCCACGCTCGGCCTACGCGGAGATTATCTGGCCATCGTCACGTTGGGATTCGGCGAGATCATCCGCATTTTTCTCAACAACCTCAATACCCCGGTCAATATCACCAATGGCCCCCAGGGCGTCAGCCTGATCGATCCGCTGCGCATCGGCCCCTGGTCGCTCGGGCAGGTGCATCATCTTGCGGGGTTCGACATCCCCGTGGTCGTGAACGTCTATTTTCTGTTTCTGCTGGGTGTGCTGGGGGCCATCGGTCTTTCGCGCCGTCTTGAGCATTCGCGCATCGGCCGGGCCTGGGCAGCGATCAGGGAGGACGAGATTGCTGCGGCCAGTATGGGGCTGTACACGCGCAACCTCAAGTTGCTGGCCTTTGCCATGGGTGCAAGTTTTGGCGGACTGTCAGGAGGGCTTTTCGCAGGGTTTCAGGGGTTTGTCAGCCCGGAGAGCTTTACCCTGCAGGAGTCGGTCATGATTCTGTGCATGGTGGTTTTGGGGGGGATGGGCAACATTGCAGGCGTGGTGTTGGGCGCGGTGCTCCTGTCCGTGTTACCAGAAGCCCTGCGTGCTGCAGGGGGGTTACAGCAAGACCTTCTGGGACGGGTGTGGGTGGATCCGTCCAACCTGCGCATGCTGTTGTTTGGCCTCGCGCTGGTGCTGATGATGCTATTGCGTCCGGAAGGGTTGCTGCCCGCCAGGGCGCGACAGCGTGAGTTGCATGGTCAGTGAAGCACACGGCGCGATGTCGCCACTGCTTGAGGCAGTGGGCATCAGCAAGCGCTTCGGCGGCCTGCGTGCGCTGAGCGGGGTGTCGCTGCGCCTTGCGTCCGGCTCCATCACCGGGCTGATTGGTCCCAATGGGGCGGGAAAGACGACCTTTTTCAATGTCCTGACCGGTATCTACAAGCCAGACGAAGGCACGCTGCAATTTGCCGGCCAGCCTTTGCCTGCGGGGCAGCCGCATGCCGTGGCTGCGTGCGGTATCGCGAGGACATTCCAGAATATTCGATTGTTTGCCAACATGAGCGTGCTGGAAAACGTCATGGTGGGACGTCATGTGCGTACGCGCGCCGGCGTCCTGGGGGCCCTGTTCCGCACTGCTGCCACGCGTCGCGAGGAAGAAGCCATCACGGCACGCGCCCTTGAACTGCTGGATTACGTGGGCATCGGTGCGCAAGCCGCGCGCGTCGCCAGTACCCTGTCCTACGGGGATCAGCGGCGCCTGGAAATCGCCCGCGCCCTGGCGACCGACCCACGCCTGCTTGCGCTGGACGAACCTGCGGCCGGCATGAATGCCACCGAGCGCGCCCGCCTGGGTGAGCTCATTCGGCGTATTCGTGAGGATGGTACGGCCGTGCTGCTGATAGAACATGACGTCAAATGGGTTATGCAGTTGTGCGACCGGGTTTTGGTGCTGGATTATGGCGAATGCATTGCCGAAGGTACGCCGCAGGCCGTGCAAAGCGACCCCAAGGTGATTGAGGCGTACCTCGGCATGGGGGGGGCATGAACGAGTTGCTGCGGGTGAGGGGGCTTGGCGTACATTACGGTGGCATCGAAGCCGTGGTGGACCTCGACCTGGAGGTGCACCTGGGTGAACGGGTCACGCTCATCGGCGCCAACGGCGCAGGCAAGAGCAGCACACTCAAGGCTCTGGCCGGTCTCGTGCCGCCCGGTGCCGGGTCGATACGGTACGACGGCGCTGATTTGGGCGCGTTGCCTGCCTGGCAGCGGGTCGGGCGTGGGTTATGCCTCGTACCCGAAGGACGGGGCGTGTTCAGTCGCCTTACCATCGAAGAAAACCTGCTGATGGGCGCCTACCATCGTGGCAACGTGCCACATCTTTCCAAAGAGCTGGATCGCATCTACGGGTTGTTGCCGCGTTTGCATGAACGGCGTCATCAGGCCGCTGGAACACTCTCCGGGGGCGAGCAGCAGATGCTGGCGATTGGGCGGGCGCTGATGGCAAGGCCGCGTCTGTTGATGCTGGATGAACCCAGCATGGGGCTGGCGCCGCTGATGGTGGAAAAGATTTTTGAAGTGATCCGCAATATTGCCGCAGAAGGCGTGACGATCTTGCTGGTGGAGCAGAATGCCCGCCTTGCGCTGGAAATCAGCGATCGTGCCTACGTCATGGAATCGGGGCGCATCGTGCTGACAGACAGCGCTGCGCGATGCCTCGACAACCCGTTGGTGCGCGCAGCCTACCTGGGCGATTAGCTTTACTGCACGGGCGTCTTGACGCCTTTTCTCCATTGGTACAGCGTGACTTCTCCACCCTTGAGGTCACCATTTCCATCGAACTGGATGTTGGCGGTGACGCCTGGGTAGTTGATGGTGCTCAACGCAGCCTGGTATTTCGCGGGGTCGGCAGAGTCGGCCGCCTTCATCGCCGCGATCATGATGCCGACAGCGTCGTAGCTGTAGGGCGCATAGTCCTGGATTTCGCCATACTGGGCGTTAAAGCGCTGCTTGAAATCAGCACCCTTCGGCATTTTTTCCAGAGGCACGCCAGGCAGGCTGCAGTACACGCCCTCTGCGGCATCGCCGGCCAACTGGGCGAACTCATGCGAGCAGCCGCCATCCCCCGTGAGGAAAGCCGAGGAGATTTTGAGCGTTTTGAGCTGTTTGGCCATGGGGCCGCTTTGGGCATCCATCCCACCATAAAAAATCAGATCGGGCGCCTTGGATTTGATGCGGGTGAGAATGGATGAAAAATCCGTGCTGTGGTCATCCGTGTGCTCGCGCGCGACCACTTTGCCGCCGGCGGCGATGACTGATTTTTCAAATTCGTCGGCAAGCCCCTGGCCGTAGGCGGTGGCGTCGTCGATCACGGCCACGGTCCTGGCTTTGAGCTGACTCGTGACAAATTGTCCCAGGACGTGGCCTTGCTGCTCATCGTTGGCCATGACGCGAAACGCCGTCTTGAAGCCCTGGTGGGTGTATTTGGGGTTGGTGGCCGAAGGAGAGATCTGCACGATGCCGGCATCGGAATAAACTTTGGATGCAGGAATGGTGGTGCCGGAATTAAGGTGCCCCACCACGCCGTTGACTTTGGCATCTGCCAGCTTCTGGGCGACGATCGTGCCGGTTTTGGGGTCTGCCGCATCGTCTTCGCCTACCAGTTCGAAGCGGGCCTTTTTACCGCCGATGACGATGTTCTGGGCGTTGGCATCGGCAATGGCAAGCCGGGCGCCATTTTCGTTGTCATGGCCCAAATGGGACTGCGGCCCGGTCAGTGGCGCGACCGACCCGATCCGGATGACAAGGGTGTCACTGCTGGCGGCAGGAGACGGCGCCTTGCCGCATCCTGCCACAACCAGCGCTGCGACCAGCAGTGGGGCATGCGCCCCTTTCAGAGTCATAGAGAGGCGCATGGCGGCTTAGTGGGACAAAATCCACTTGACCAGGGTGTGCAGGTCGGCATCAGAAACCTTGGCATTGGCGGGCATGGGCATGGGTCCCCAAACGCCGCCACCGCCATTCTTGACCTTGGCTACGAGCTTGGTTTCAGCGTCAGCCTGGCCTTTGTACTTGGCTGCGACATCCTTATAGGATGGGCCGAGCACTTTCTTGTCCTCGGCGTGACAGGCGAGGCAGCCGCTCTTCTTGGCTAACGCGAGACCGGCGTCTTCTGCCAGTACGGTGCCTACGGTCAACAAGCCGGCAGCGATCAAAACGATTTTCAGGGATTTCATGTGCAATTTCTCCAAAGTAGGGGATGACAAGTCATGGGGGACAGACCCCATCGTTTCCATACATTTGTTGCCGCTGTCTCCTGAATCCGAAAACAAGGTCTGTCCCTTATCTTCGCTTTGGGGCTACGCCCTCTTGGTTTTCACGCGACATGATAGCCGATTTCTTAGACCACCTCCATAAGTACGCCCCAAGCAGAATCATGGGCAGACTGAGCCATTGCCCCATGCTGAGACCGAAGGTCAGCAGGCCGAGGAAGTCGTCGGGTTCGCGGGTGAACTCCACGAGGAAGCGAAAGCTGCCATAGCCCATCAGGAAGAGCGACGAAATCTGTCCGGTCGGACGCCGGCGTCGGCTGAACACCAACAGCAGGGCTCCCAAGACCAATCCTTCGAGCACGGCTTCGTACAGTTGCGAGGGGTGGCGCGGGAGGGCGTCCACGTGCGGGAAGACCATGCCCCATGGCACGTCGGTCACGCGTCCGGGGAGTTCGCCATTGATGAAGTTGCCGATACGTCCAAACCCCAGGCCGAAGGTGACAAGAGGCGCCACGAAGTCGGTGACGTCCAGCCAGCGCCGGCCATGGCGCCGGGCAAACAGCCATCCCCCCAGGATTACGCCCAGAAACCCGCCATGAAAGGACATGCCGCCTTGCCATACGGCGAAGATGTCGAAGGGGTGCGCGAGGTAATAGTCCGGTTTGTAGAACAGCACGTATCCCAGGCGCCCCCCCAGGATGACGCCCAGTACCACGTAAGTCAGGAAGTTGTCGGCTTCTTCCACGGTCCAGTGCAACCATGGCTGCGTCCGGATGCGCCAGCGTGCCGCCCAGGCACCGGCAAGAAACCCGACGAGGTACATAAGTCCGTACCAGCGTACGGCGAGTGGGCCCAGGTGGATGGCCACAGGATCAAAGTCGGGATGGATCAGCATGGGAACGTCGCCTTGGGATAAAATCAAAGATTATACCGACCTCATGTTGCAGGAGACCTTCCATGGCAGACAACCGCCGCAGCCGGACCATCACTGAAGGCGTCCAACGCTCGCCCAATCGCGCCATGCTGCGTGCCGTGGGCTTTGGAGATGACGACTTCAACAAGCCTATCGTGGGCATTGCGAACGGCCACAGCACCATCACACCTTGCAATGCCGGGCTGGGGGAGCTTGCTGCGCGGGCTGAACTGGCGCTGCACGATGCCGGCGCGATGCCGCAAACCTTTGGCACCATTACCGTGTCCGACGGCATTTCCATGGGGACCCAAGGCATGAAGTATTCCCTGGTGTCGCGCGAAGTGATTGCGGACGCGATCGAGACGGCCACCAGTGCCCAAAGCATGGATGGCGTGCTGGTGGTGGGCGGTTGCGACAAGAACATGCCAGGGGGGATGATTGCCATCGCGCGCATGAACATCCCCGCCATTTACGTCTATGGCGGCACCATCAAGCCCGGTCACTACCATGGCAAGGACCTGACGGTGGTCAGTCCGTTCGAGGCCGTGGGGCAGTTTACGGCCGGCAAGATGTCGGAAACGGATTTCATCGAGATCGAAAAGCGTGCCTGTCCAGGCAAGGGCTCCTGCGGCGGCATGTATACCGCCAATACCATGTCTTCTGCCATAGAAGTCATGGGGATGGCATTGCCCTATTCGTCCACACAGGCCGCAGAAGACGAAGAAAAGGCAGTGAGCGCGGAAGAGAGTGCGCGTACCTTGGTGCAGGCCATTCACAACCAGTTGTTGCCGCGTCAGATCATGACCCGTAAAGCTTTTGAGAATGCCATTGCCGTAACCATGGCCGTGGGCGGATCCACCAACGCCGTGCTGCATTTGCTGGCCATGGCCCATGCCGCCGAAGTGCCGTTGCGCCTGGAAGATTTTGAAGAGATTCGAGGAAAAATCCCGGTGCTGTGTGACCTCAAGCCATCGGGCCGTTATGTGGCCACCGACCTGCACCGTGTCGGCGGCATTCCGCAGGTCATGAAAATGTTGCTGGCGCGCGGCTTGCTGCATGGCGATTGCCTGACCATCACCGGCAAGACCGTCGCCGAGAACCTGAAGGGTGTTCCTGCGGACCCGCCTAAGGATCAGGACGTCATCCGCCAGTGGGACAATCCCGTCTATGCGCAGGGACACCTGGCCATTCTCAAGGGCAATCTCGCCACTGAGGGCGCCGTGGCCAAGATCACCGGCGTCAAGAACCCGCAAATTACCGGACCGGCGCGCGTATTTGAATCCGAGGAGGCAGCCATGGATGCGATCCTCAAGGGCCGTATCCACGCTGGCGATATCCTGGTCATTCGTTTTGAGGGACCCAAGGGCGGCCCCGGCATGCGCGAAATGCTTTCTCCCACCTCGGCCATCATTGGTGCCGGCCTGGGCGATTCCGTAGGGTTGATCACCGATGGGCGGTTCTCCGGCGGTACTTATGGGATGGTGGTGGGCCACGTGGCACCGGAAGCCTACGTGGGCGGAACCATCGCCCTGGTGCACGAAGGCGATTCCATCACCATCGACGCTCCTCTACGCCTCCTGCAGCTCAACGTGACTGATGAGGAATTGGCTCATCGACGTGCAACATGGAAGCAGCCTGCGCCTCGCGTGACACGCGGCGTTCTGGCCAAGTATTTGAGACTGGTGGGCACCGCCAGCCGGGGTGCCGTTACGGACGAGTAGGGTATTGCGGGGCGGGGAAACTGACATCCGGCGGATGGTCGTGAGGGAGAGTCATGGACCACCCACCGGATAACAGCGTCAGTTAAGACTAGAACTGCAACTGTGCGCCCACGATGAAGGCATTGGCCGAAGGTGCATTTTCGATGCTGGTGCGTTCGTAGGCGGCGGTGAACTTGGCGTCGTAACCCTTGACGATATAGTTCACGCCAAAATCATCCTTCTTGGTTTCCACGGTCTGACCGGCCAGGGTGCCGGTATCCACGCTGTCCGGACGGAAATTCTGGTGCTGATAGTAGGGCTGGATTTTGCCGTAGCCCAGCTTCTGGGGAAAAAGGAAGGCCACCGTGCCCAGATAGGCTGTGCCCTGATAGGCGGGTCCGCCCCAGCAACCCGCTGAGCCTGCCTGGCAGTAGCTGTCCAGAACGCCCTGGGTGTCCACCTTGTAATACGCGCCGCTGAGCGTAAAGGCGCCGCCATCCAGAACTTTCTTTTCCATCAGGAAGTCGACGTTCCATGCCTTGTAGTCGGCGGTCACACCGCTTGCCGAGGTCACGCCATTCTTCTGAGTCATTCCGGCCAGACCGAGTGCCAGCACGTCCTTCGTACCGTAATAGCTGCTGCTTGCGAAGTAGGCAGGATCCACCTTGGTATCCCAGAAGTTGTAGTTGAGGCGGCCGGTGTACATGAGGTCGGAACTGCCCCCACCCCCCTGGTACTGATTGCTGACCCCGGAATTATGCCCACGCCCCTGGTAGGCGCCTACGGCATAGGTCAGGCGGTCGTTGGCCACCACGCCCCAAAAGGTGGCACCCTGGTCGCGGCCGTCGAGGTATTGTTCTTTGTACACGGAGGCTACGCCAGGATAGCTCCATGAAGTGATATAGAACGGACCTTCCATATCGGAACGATCTGCGCCAGGCAGGAGGCGACCCACCCACACATTGAAGCTTTGGGTGGGCTCGAACTGGGCATAGGCGTCCAGCAGGCTGACGGTATTCAGGCTGCTGTTGTATTCCGTGTTGAACGTTGCCTTGAGCTCCTTCGAAAAACTGAAGTTGGTGTAGAGACGCAGGTTGTCCACATTGAATGCCTGGCCGTTGGGTTGGTTATTGCCGCTGTTGCTGTCGTAGGAAGTTCTCAATCCCAGGCCGATAGTTGCAGACTGATCATCGCCAAAATTGATGGTTGCTCCTGCATGGGCGGCGAGTGCGCTCATGCACGCCATGACCAGGGTGCTGCGAGTTAATAGTCGGGAAAAGTTTCTCTGTTTCATGCCAGGCTCCTTATTAAAAAATTGATGGCTACTCAAATCCTGCTCAACCATTCGCGTTGAAATCAGGTTATGTGCAAGGCAGCTGGCGTTGAAATACGCACAATTACGAATTTGTCCTGCTCCTCGGAAAAAGGCGTACGCAAAATTGCTTAGTGCATCCCGAATACGACAGCACCTGGCTTTTCATGTCCTGCCCATGCGCGCTTAACCTGCGCGACAGCCATCCTCTGACCCCGCTGGATCCTATGCGTATACGTAAGTAAGAAGACGTATTCATGACCTCTGTTGAAACTCATATCGTGGAATCGTGATGGGGGATTCAGAAACCCGGCGCTGCTTACGATCGATACACACCAACCAAGGAGTCATACTCATGTCACGCAAAACGCATCAACCTTCTGCAGACCATCGAGCCAGTCAGGAGGTCCCGCAATATCCACGCAAGGGACTTGTGGCTGCACTGGCAAGCGCCTTGATTCTTGGGGTTGCCGGCACGGCATTCGGTGCTTCGGCACTTGCTGTCACCGACAAGGAAGTCACCGTCGGTCAGTTGCATTCGTCCACGGGCACCATGGCGATTTCGGAAACCGGTGCCATCGAAGCCGAGCAGCTGGCCATCAGCCAGATCAACGCCATGGGCGGCGTGCTGGGGCGCAAAATCAAGCTGATTCAGGAAGACGGCGCATCGGACTGGCCGACCTTTGCCGAGAAGGCCAAGAAGCTTCTGGAATCGGATCATGTGGCCGCAATTTTTGGCTGCTGGACCTCGGCTTCCCGCAAGGCCGTGCTGCCCGTGCTGGAGCGCGACAATGGCCTGCTCTACTACCCCACGTTCTATGAAGGCCTGGAACAATCCAAGAACGTGGTCTATACGGGCCAGGAAGCCACCCAGCAGGTATTTGCAGGTCTGGACTGGGTTGCCAAGACCAAGAACGCCAAAACCTTCTACCTGATCGGCTCTGACTACATCTGGCCGCGCACCACCATGAAACTCGCGCGCAAATACATCGAGACCGTGCTCCACGGAACGGTGGTGGGTGAGGAATATGCGGCCTTGGGCAGCACGGAATTCGGTTCCACCATCAACAAGATCCGACTGAAAAAACCTGACGTCATCTACGCCGCAGTAGTGGGGGGGTCGAACGTCTCCTGGTTCAAACAGTTGAAAGCCGCAGGGATTACCGGCAAGAGCCAGACCCTGTTGACCCTGTCCGTGACCGAAGACGAAGCCAAGGGCATCGGCGGCGAGAACCTGTTGGGTTTCTACTCGGCGATGAAATATTTCCAGTCCCTCAACACCCCCAAGAACAAGGAGTTCGTGAGCCAGTTCAAGGCCAAGTGGGGCCCCACGGCACCCATCGGCGACGTGACTCAGGCCGCCTACGAAGGACCGTGGTTGTGGAAGGCTGCCGTGGAAAAAGCTGGCAGCTTTGAAACGGACAAGGTGGTGAAAGCCGAGGAAAGCGGCACCATCACCTTTGATGCACCTGAGGGCATGGTGTACCTCGAGCCCAACCATCACCTGAAGACCCGCCTGCGCATCGGTGAATGGCGTGCCGATGGTCAGGCAGACATCGTGTTCACCTCGGACTACATCGATCCCAATCCCTTCCCCAAGGGCTATTGATCGAGCGCCGGACGCCTGCCCTTCCGGGGCAGGCGTCACCGGGTGGTTCGTGCCTCAAAAATGCTTTTGGAGTGCTAGCGCAATGGATGCTTACTCACTATCTGATTTATGGTCGATTCTGGTTATGCAGGGGTTTTCCGGCTTGAGCCTGTTCAGCGTGTTGCTGCTGATGGCCCTGGGGCTTGCCATTATTTTTGGACAGATGGGCGTCATCAACATGGCCCATGGTGAGTTCATGACCATTGGCGCCTACACCATCTATTCGTTTTCAAAGTTGACGGAAACTTACTTCCCGTCCCTCATGCCCTACTACTTCATCGTGGCCATACTGGGCGCTTTCCTGATCGCCTTTCTGGTGGGCTATCTGGTGGAGTTCACGCTGATCCGCCATCTCTATAAGCGCCCTCTGGATACCTTGCTGGCCACTTGGGGGCTGAGCCTCATCATGCAGCAACTGTTTCGCTCGGCCTTTGGTGCGCGCGAGGTGAGCGCGACCCTGCCTGACTGGCTGATGGGCTCATGGAAGCCTACGCCGGATATTGATATTCCTCTCAACGGCATCTTTGTGATGGTCATGTCAATTCTCGTGACGGGTGCGGTCGTTCTCTTCCTGTTCCGCTCCAACTGGGGCCTGAAAGTGCGTGCCACCACGCAGAACCGGGTCATGGCGGGAGCGGTGGGTATCAATACGCGAAAGATCGACCGCGTGACCTTCGCCATTGGATGCGGCATTGCAGGCGTCGCCGGAGCCTGTTTCACCACCATCGCTTCTACGGGACCCACCAGCGGATCCCTGTATATCGTGGATACCTTCCTGGTGGTGGTATTCGGCGGTTCGGCGAGTCTCTTCGGCACGGTGGCGTCTGCCTTCTCCATTGCCCAGGCCCAGTCGATCCTGACTTTCTTCCTGACCAATGCCATGGGCAAGGTGGTCACCCTGATGACCATCATCACCATCCTGATGATGCGGCCCGAGGGATTATTCCGCAGCAAAGTAAGAAGAGATCGGA
>JAJZRV010000052.1 GCA_021850135.1 Pseudomonadota bacterium | reverse complement strand
TTCCGATCTGGGAAGTGCGCGTCAACAGCGGCCGGGTGGAGGCCACCTATCGCCTCAAGATGGGCGACCGGGTGCGCATTCCCCCAGTGGATGTCCCTTTGGCCAGGGCCGCTCCCACGCACGCGCCAAAATGGGGCGCCGCGCCCCTGGCCCAGGCGATCCTGTATGAGGATGAAGGGCTGCTTGCACTCAACAAACCGGCGGGCGTCGCAGTCCACGGGGGCAGCGGCATCAGCCTGGGCGTGATCGAGCAATTGCGCGCAGAGCGCCCCAAGGCCCGGTTTCTGGAGCTCGCGCACCGGCTGGATCGCGATACCTCGGGAATCCTGCTGGTCGCCAAGAAACGCAGCATGCTGGTGGCGCTCCATGACATGTTGCGGTCCGGGGCCATGGACAAACGCTATCTTGCCCTGGCACGTGGTCAGTTCAAGGATGAAAAGAAGGTGGTCAAGGCCAGCCTGCACAAATTCCTGACCGAATCCGGCGAGCGGCGGGTCATGGTGCGTGATGACGGCAAGGTGTCGCAGACCGTTTTTCGCCGCAAGCAGCGCTTTGAAGAGGCCACGTTGCTGGAGGCCCAACTGTTGACCGGCCGGACCCATCAGATCCGCGTGCACCTCGCCCACTTGGGGTGCCCCATCGCCGGCGACGACAAATACGGCGATTTCGCCTGGAACAAGGCGCTGGCACGGCAAGGGCTGAAGCGCATGTTCCTGCACGCGGCTTCCCTGCGCTTTACCCACCCGGTGCAGGGCGAGCTGCTCAGGCTCGATGCCCCGCTGCCCCCTGAACTTGACCAGTTTCTCGCGCGCCTGACGCCACTGACCGATGCGTTATGACCTGATCGTATTCGACTGGGACGGCACCCTCATGGATTCCGCTGCCCTGATTGCCGAGACCATGAGGGTGGCCTGTACCCGCATGGGGCTGCCCGAACCTCCCGAGGAACATGCGCGACACGTGATCGGCATGGGCATGGTGGCGGCGTTGCGTTATGTGGCGCCTGATCTGCCCCAGGAGCGCCTGCCCGAGCTGTTTGAGCATTACCGTGCCCATTACCTGCCGCGGGAACACGCGTTAAGGGCTTTCGATGGTGTGGCTGAACTGTTGCAGGATCTTGACGATGCGGGACACCTGCTGGCAGTGGCCACCGGCAAGCCCCGGGTCGGGCTGGAACGCGGCTTTGCCGCCACAGGATTCAAACCACGCTTTGTGGCTTCGCGCTGCGCGGATGAAAGCCGCCCGAAGCCCGATCCGGACATGCTGCTGCATTTGATGGAAGTGACGGGCACGACACCGCAACGCACGCTGATGATCGGGGATACGTCGCACGACCTCCTGATGGCGCACCATGCCGGCGTGGATGCGCTGGCCGTGGCCTACGGTGCCCAGCCCCGCGCCTTTCTGGAGCAGCACCCGGCACGCGGGGTGGTGGACAGCGTGCCGGAACTGGTGCGCTGGTTGAAGGCGCAGGCCTGATCAGTCGGCCTTGGCGGGCACGGGGTTGACGACAGCCCCATCCCGTACGGAGTCCGAAGGGTTGGTAACGATCTTTTCGTTTTCGTCGAGCCCGCTCACGATCTCCACCGTGGTCCCGAAATCGCGTCCGGTGGTGACCGGTTTCAGCTGGATGTGGTTGTTCTGGCCGATCACCGCCACCTTGGTGCCGTCCGCACGCACGATAAGCGTGTTGGCGGGCAGGATGATGGCGGGATTATCCAGTTTGAGGGCAAAGTGCGCCTCGGCATAGCTGCCTGAGGCGAGTTCATGCTTGTCGTTGGGAATCAGCACTTCCGTGAGCAGGGTCTTCGAGCTGGGGTCGAGCGCGCCGGCGCTGCGTGCCACGCGCGCCGTGAAGGCGCGCCCGGGAAATTCGGAGAGGCGGATGGAAACGGGCATGTCGTCGTGGATGAAACGCGCCTGGCTTTGCGGCACGTTGACGAACAGACGCAGCGGGTTGGTGGCCGACAGACGGTACAGCCAGCCATTGGGGTCGGGGCTGTTGGCCGTCACGAGCTGGCCCTTTTCCACGTTACGGTAGGTGATGCGCCCCGCAAAGGGGGCCGTCACCCGTTCAAAGGCCTGGCTTTCCCGATAGCGGCGCACGTCTGCTTCGCTGGCGTGCACGTCCGCTGCACGGGCCTGCATCTGGGCCTCCTGCTCGTCCACGATCTGCTGGGACAGGAATTTCCTGGCAAGCAGCTCCTTCGAGCGCTTGAGCGTGGTCGTGGCAATCTGCAGGTTGGCCCGGGCTGAAGCCAGTGCCGCTTCGGCATGGGCGAGGTTCTGGTCCACTTCAGGACTGTCGATGGTCAGCAGAAGCTGGCCTTCATGGACTTCCGCACCGATATCCACGTTCCATTGCGTGACGTAACCGCTGGCGCGTGCGTAGATCTGGGTTTCGCGCGCGGGTTGCAGGGTTCCCGGCAGGACCAGTTCCGATTCCGGTTTGCCGCGCGTCGCCGCCACGAAGGCCACCGTGGGGGCAGGGGTCACCGTGGGACGCGGCGCATTGTTGGTGATGCCATAGCGGTTGATCAGACCCACGACCACCAGGAGCAGCAGCAGGCCGATGACGGCGGCAAGCGGTTTGAAGGCATGGCTCAAGCGTTGTTTCGGCGCCGTGCCCGGTTGCGATGCGTTCGGATTTTCAGAGGGGTTCATAAGCGGACCATGAGTTTTTAGATTGCATCAGCGTGGGCGCTGACGGCATCAAATCGGTAGCCTTTGCGAATCATCACTTCCTTGACCCAGGCAAAAACCACCGGCACAAAAACCAGCGTGGACAGGGTGGCCACCAACAGCCCCCCGATGACGGCACGACCCAGGGGAGCATTCTGCTCGCCGCCTTCACCCAGGCCAAGGGCCATGGGGACCATGCCGATCAGCATGGCCGCAGCCGTCATCAGGACCGGGCGCAGGCGCGTAAATCCGGCCTCGAGTGCCGCTTTGACCGGGTCCGCCCCAGCGTGCATGCAGTCGTTGGCAAAAGTCACCACCAGAATGCTGTTGGCGGTGGCAACGCCAAGACTCATGATGGTGCCCATGAGCGAGGGCACGCTAAAAGGCGTGGCCGTGACGAAGAGCATCCAGACGATGCCGCAAAGCGCACCGGGCAGGGCGGTGATGATGATGAAGGGATCGGTCCAGGACTGGAAATTGACCACCATCAGGAAGTAGATCAACGAGGCAGCAAAGATGATGCCCAGCCCCAGGCGAATGAAGGCCTGGTTCATGCTTTCCACCTGGCCGCGCATGACGAGGCGGGTGCCCGGCGGCAGCTTGGGCGTGATGTCGTTGACCACTTTCTGGATGTCCGAGGCCAGGGCGCCCAGGTCCCGATCCTGCACGTTGGCATAGATGTCGAAGACCGGTTGCACGTCGTAGTGGCTGATGACGGCGGGCGTCTCGCGCCGCTCCAGGGTGGCGAGGTTGCTGAGGGGCTCGGTGGCCGCCCCCCCCTTGCCGGGCAGCGGCAGGTTCATGATCTGGTCTATCGAGGCTACTTCCGCCTGCGGGGTCTGTATGGCGATGGGGTAGCCCACCCCCGTCTTGGGATCGGGCCACAGGTTGTAGGAGATGACCGAGCTGGAACTCAGGCCGATCAGGACGTTGTTGGCCACGTCGTGCTGGGTCATGCCCAGGTCGGCGGCGCGGTTTCGATTGACGTTGACCTGCAGCTGCGGGGCGTTGCTGATCTGGTGCCGGTGCACGTCGGCCGCACCCGGGATGGCGGCGATGCGCGTCTCGAGTTCCTGGGCAATGGCGGGAATCTTGGGGTTGAAGCCCGCGATCTGCACGTCAATGGGGGCGGGCAGGCCAAAGTTGAGGATCTGGCTGACGATGTCCGCTGGCTGGAAGAAGAAGCTCACGCCGGGAAACCGTTGCGGTAGTTCGTTGCGCAGCAGGCGCACGTAATCGGGTGTGCGTACCCGATGCTCGGGCTTGAGGGAAATCAGGATTTCGCCGTCCGCAGAACTGATGGTGGGCGTGTCGGTAAAAGCCAGGTTGACCGACTGGGGCAGGCCGATGTTGTCCAGGATCAGGTCGCGGTCGTGATCCGGGATCAGCTGGCGCAGGACGTCCTCCACGCGGCCGTAAAGGGCCTCGGTCTCCTCGAGCCGGGTGCCGGCCGGCGCGGTCACGTGAATGCGGATCTGGCCGGCATCCACGGTGGGGAAAAAATCGCGCCCCACGAACGGGACCAGGGCCAGGGTGGCCAGCACCACGAAACCGGAAGTCAGCATGACGTTGCGGCGATGGTTGAGGCAGGCTGTCAGCGCGCCCATGTACACCGTGCGCAGGCGCTCGAAGGCTGCCTCAAAGCGCTGGTGAAAGCCCGGGCTCACGTGCTCGTGGCCCGCATCGAGCTCCTTGGGCAGGAGGTACTTGACCATTACCGGCACCAGGGTTCGGGACAGCACCCAGGAGGCCATCATGGCGTACACGACCGCGAGGGCGAGCGGCGTGAACAGGTATTTGGCGGGCCCGTTGAGGAACAGCACCGAGACGAACACGATGCAAATGGACAATGTGGAGACCAGTGTCGGCACAAAAATCTGCCGCGCGCCCATCAGGATGGTCTCTTCCAGGGGTTTGCCGAGCTTGGCATTGCGGGGGACGTTTTCAATTTCCACGGTGGCGTCGTCCACCAGGATGCCCACCGCGAGGGCGAGGCCGCCCAGCGTCATGATGTTGAGGGTCTCGCCCGTAGCGTAGAGGATGATGAGCGACGTCAGGATCGAGAGGGGGATGGAGATCACCACGATGAACGTGCTGCGTAGGCTGCCCAGGAACAGCAGGATCATGCCGGCCGTCAGCAGTGCCGCGATGAGCCCTTCACCCACCACGCCCTTGATGGCGGCCTTCACGAACAGGGACTGGTCGAACAGCTCTGCGATCTGGATGTCGGGGTACTGGCTGCGCAATCCCGGCAGGATCTCCTTGATGCTCGCCACCACGTCCAGGGTGGAGGCCTGGCCGGTCTTGAGAACGGTCAGCAATGCGCCGCGATGACCCTCGCTGCGCACCACGTTGGTCTGCACGCCAAACCCGTCGCGCACGTGGGCCACGTCGCGGATGTAGATCCAGGTGCCGTGCACCTTTTTGACGGGGACGTCATTGAGCGCCTCGATGTTGGAGGGGTTCATGTTCATGCCGACGATGTAATCGGTGGCGCCAACCTTGGCGTCGCCGGTGGGCAGGCTCAGGTTCTGGTTGAGCAGGGCATTGTTGACGTCGTCGGCGCTGACGCCCTTGGCCATCATGGCGGCGGGGTCGAGGTCCACCTGGATCTGGCGGGGCTTGCCGCCGTAGGGGAGGGCCAGGCGCGCGCCCTTCACGGGGGCAATGGCGGTACGGATGCGATAGATGCCGAAGTCGTAGAGCTGCGACTCGGAGAGCTTGGCGCTGGACAGCGACATCTGCAGGATCGGCACGCTCGAGGCTTCGTAACGCAGGATGAGCGGCGGCACGGTCCCGGCGGGCATGCGCCGGATAATGGTCTGCGAGATGGAAACCACCTGGGCCACGGCTTCGGCAATCTTGACGTTGGGCTGGAAGTACACCTTGATGACTGCGGCGCCGTTGACTGTCTGCGATTCCATCGCGCGCACGTCGTTGACCCCGGAGTAGAGCGCGTACTCGCTGAAGGTGGTGATGTACTTCTCCATCTGGGAAGGCGGCAGGCCGTTGTAGTTCCAGATGACGCTGACGACGGGGATGTCGATGTTGGGGAAGATGTCGGTGGGCGTGTTACGAATTGAAACAATGCCCAGCAGCAGAATCAGAATTGCGGCGACAACAAAGGTATAAGGACGCCGAAGCGCCAGTCTTACAATCCACATGAGAGGTCAGGGAGATTCTGCAGAGACGATGGTTGATCCATTCTATCACGCAGCCAGGAACAAGAATACGGCAGGCGTGCGATCAGGCAGGATTTCCGGGGCGTTGCGCCAGGTTGCAACAGGACGCGTGTGAATGGACTGCTGTGGGCCGGTGAGGTCGCAGGCCACGCACAGCAGGGTGGCGGGAGACAGGGTGTCCAGCAGGGCGCCCAGCAGGGCCGCATTCCGGTAGGGCGTCTCGATCAGGATTTGCGTTTCGCGCGCGCTGCGGGAGCGTTTTTCCAGCTGTTCGATGCGCGTGCGGCGGGCTGCGGCGTCCACCGGCAGGTAGCCCTGAAAGGCAAAGCGCTGGCCCTCCAGTCCCGAAGCCATCAAGGCCAGCAGGATCGAGGACGGGCCCACCATGGGAATGACGGTGTAACCCTGCGCGTGGGCCAGGCGCACCAGCTGGGCACCCGGGTCGGCCACGGCAGGGCAGCCCGCCTCGGACATCAGGCCCACGTCGAAACCGGCGCCCAGGGGGGCAAGCAACGCGGCCACTTCCGATGCCGGGGTATGTTCATTGAGGGTGGCCATGTGCAGTTGGGCGAGGGGCGTCGGGTGGCCCATGGATTTCAGGATGCGTCGTGCCGTTTTGGCCTCTTCCACGACGAAATGCCGGAGGCTCCTGGCCTTTTCGATGACTGCCATCGGCAGGTGGGCCATGCCCTCGCCTTCAGAGAGCGGGGCCGGGATCAGGAACAGGCGCCCGTGATGGGGGCGATCAGCAGGTGGTGTCATGGAAGGGTTGCGGTTTGCACATAAAATCGTCATTGTAGCGGGATGGCAATCAGTTACGGTTTGGATGCCCTGTCCGTGGGCGTGGGTGGCGCTTTGGGCGCCTGGGTGCGCTGGCGTCTGTCCACGGCGTTGAATGCCTTGTCGTTGCGCCTGCCGCCGGGCACCCTGGCGGCCAATCTGGCGGGCGGTTTTTTGATGGGCGTACTCAGCGAAGGGCTGGTGCTGCACTGGGTGCCCGAGGCCCTGCGCCTGTTGCTGCTGACGGGTTTTCTGGGCGGGCTCACGACGTTCTCCACGTTTTCGGCCGAGGTGGTGAACAGCTTTCGCCATGGGCGGCGCACTGCCGCACTGATCGAAGTCCTGGTGCACACGGGGGGCTCCCTGGGGCTGACCTGGGCCGGAATCAGGGTGACGCGCGCCCTGTTGGCTTGATGCACCGCCGGTCCCGTCGTTTCGGGGGGTTAGGGCAGTGCGATGCCTTCGCGCTGCAGCATGCCTGTCAGTGAAATCAGGGGCAGGCCGATCAACGCAGTCGGGTCGTCGCTTTTGACCCATTCCACCAACGTGATCCCCAGGGTCTCGATGCGTCCGCTGCCGGCGCAGTCGTAGGGCTGGTCCGCCGCCAGGTAGCGTTCGATCTGTTCGCTGTCGAGCGTCCGGTAGCGGACGGTCACCACCACACGATCCTGTTGCAGATGACCGGTCTGGGCATTCAACAGGCACAGGGCCGTGTGGAAGGTCATTTCCTGGCCGCTGGCCTGCTGCAGCTGGCGCACGGCGTTGGCGTGGTTGCCGGGTTTTCCCACCAGTTCACCGTGCAGGAGGGCAATCTGGTCGCTGCCCACGATCAGGGCCTGCGGATGGGTCTGGGCCACCTTGCGCGCCTTCTCCTGGGCCAGGCGCTCGCAGGTTGTGAGCGGTGCTTCGCCCGGAAGCGGTGATTCGTCGAGGTGCGGGGAGACGGCCTGGAAGGGCAGCCGCAGGCGGGAGAGCAATTCGCGCCGATAGGCGGAGCTGGAGGCCAAAACCAGAGGAAGCATGGAAGGATCTCGCGTTTTTGCAGACCGCACACTATAGCAAGCTCTGCAAAAACCTCGTTAAGTCTTTGACAATAGAGGAAAGAGGCACTAAAATGCCGGCCTTATGTTTGAAGCTCCCATCCTTGATCCCACGCGCTTTGCCGCATTGGGCGAAGTCGTCGAAGGTCATGGTGTTCCGGGTGATCTCGAGCGTCTGAGAGGGGTCCTTCATTCCGGCGAAGGCGAGTTCCATTATCGCCTGGCGGGTGGAAAGTCACCCGACGGACTGCCCATGGTCACGATTCATCTGGACGGCCAGGTCATGTTGACCTGCCGGCGCTGCCTGGAGGGCGTGCCTTTTGACCTCGAGGTGGATGAACGCATCGTGATGGTCAGGGATGAGGCAGAATTGCCGGAGCTCGAGGAAGAAACTGCGGGAATTGACGTGATCGTGCAGCCCGAACGGCTGGACGTGGCTGCGCTGCTGGAAGAGGAAATCCTGCTCGCGCTGCCCCTCGCGCCCGCCCATCCCGAAGGCGCCTGTGGCGCGGACCGGGAGGTTGCACAACAGCAGCGGGAAAACCCGTTTGCGGCGTTGGCGAAACTGAAGCCGACGTCGGGCCTATAATTGACTAACCGGGTCCTTCTGGACCCGACTTGAAGGAGTAGCAGCATGGCAGTTCAGCAAAACAAAAAATCCCCGTCCAAGCGGGGAATGCACCGTGCCCATGATTTTCTGGGTGCGCCTCCCCTCGCCACCGAGCCGACCACAGGCGAAGTGCACCTGCGTCACCATATCAGCCCCAACGGCTTTTATCGTGGCAAGAAAGTGGTCCGGACCAAGGGCGACCAGTAAGCTTTTTTTCACTGCCGTCGTTCCCGGCGCGTGCGCGTGAACATCACTATTGCCGTCGACGCCATGGGCGGGGACTACGGACCTGAAGTCACCGTGCCGGCGGTCCTCGAACTGCTGGATCGAGATCCCGACGTTTCCATCATTCTGGTGGGTCTGCCCGATCGCATCGAGGCGGTCCTGCGCCGGCGTCGGGCCGTTTTGTCCTCCCGTCTGCAAATCCACGCCGCCACCGAAGTGGTGGCCATGGACGAGGCGCCTGCCCACGCCCTGAAGCGGAAGAAGGATTCTTCCATGCGCGTGGCGATCGAGCTGGTCAGCGAAGGGCGCGCTTCCTGCTGCGTGAGCGCCGGAAATACCGGCGCGCTGATGGCCACGGCGCGTTTCGTCCTCAAAATGATGCCAGGCATCGAGCGCCCGGCCATCGCCACCACCCTGCCCACCATCCAGGGGCACGTCTATGTCCTCGATCTGGGCGCCAATGTGGACTGCGCTGCCGAGCATCTGTACCAGTTCGGCCTGATGGGTTCCATCCTGGCCTCGGCCGTGGACGGCAAGGAGCGGCCCACCGTGGGGTTGCTCAATATCGGGCATGAAGCCATCAAGGGCAGCGAAGTCATCAAGCAGGCTGCCGAACTGCTCAGAAGCTCTCCCATCAACTTTCACGGCAACGTGGAAGGCGACGACATTTACCGGGGTACGGTGGACGTGGTGGTCTGCGACGGCTTTGTGGGCAACGTCGTGCTGAAAACTTCCGAAGGACTGGCCTGGATGCTCGGGCAGATGATCCGGCGCGAGTTTCGCAGGAACTTCCTGACGCGCCTTGCGGCCCTGGTGGCCATGCCGGTCCTCAACCGGTTTCGCCGACAGGTGGACCACCGTCAGTACAATGGCGCAAGCCTTCTGGGGCTGAAGGGCGTGGTGGTCAAAAGCCATGGCGGTGCCGATGTGTACGCGTTTCGGCATGCCCTGCAATACGCGGCTTCTGAAGTCCGCAACAACGTGCTCGGCCGAATCGAGGTCGCAGTCGCTCAACTGGAACCTTCCCTCTGATGATCTATTCGAAAATTGCGGGTACAGGCAGCTATACCCCCGAACGCATCCTGACTAATCAGGATCTGGAAAAAATCGTTGAAACCAACGATGCCTGGATCCAGTCACGAACCGGCATCCGGCAGCGCCATGTGCGCGCCGAAAACCAGGCGACCAGCGACCTTGCGCTGATGGCATCGCAACGCGCCCTTGAGGCGGCCGGCGTGACCCCCGCCGAGGTGGACCTGATCATCGTGGCCACCACCACGCCCGACATGGTTTTTCCCAGCACGGCCTGCATCCTTCAGGCCAAACTGGGCGTGACCGGCGGCGCTGCCTTTGACGTGCAGGCCGTCTGCACCGGTTTTGTGTATGCCCTGTCCATTGCCGACAAATTCATCCGCAGCGGCAGCGCCAAGTGCGCCCTCGTGGTCGGAGCCGAAACCTTTACCAACCTGCTGGACTGGAGCGACCGCAACACCTGCGTGTTGTTCGGCGATGGCGCCGGAGCCGTGGTGCTGCGCCCAAGCGATGCCCCCGGCATCTATTCCACACACATTCATTCGGATGGGCGCTACGCGGACATGCTGTCGGTGCCAGGCACGGTTTGCGGCGGCAAGGCCAGCGGTTCGCCCACGGTCCGGATGGACGGCGGCGCGGTCTTCAAATTTGCCGTCAAGGTGCTCGACCAGGTCTGCCGCGAAGCCCTCGAGGCCAACCATCTGCAGGTGTCCGACGTGGACTGGCTGATTCCGCACCAGGCCAACGTCCGGATCATCGAATCCACTGCCCACAAGGTGGGCATGGATATCAGCCGGGTCGTCGTGACGGTGGGCGAGCATGGCAACACCTCGGCCGCATCCATCCCGCTGGCGCTCGATCTTGCGGTGCGCGACGGACGCATCAAGGCAGGACAGCGCGTCCTGATTGCAGGCGTGGGCGGCGGGTTTACCTGGGGCTCGGCACTGATTGGAATGTAAGGAGCGGCACTGATGACTTTCGCATTTGTATTTCCGGGGCAGGGTTCGCAATCCGTGGGCATGATGCAGGCCTACGGGGACCTGCCCGAGATTCGCGCCACGTTCGACGAGGCCTCGGCGCTTCTGGGGCAGGACCTGTGGGCCCTGGTCACCCAGGGCACGGAGGCGGACCTGGCATTGACGGTGAACACGCAACCAGCCATGTTGGTGGCCGGCGTGGCCGTGTACCGGGCCTGGCTTGCGGGTGGCGGCAAGGCGCCCCAATGCGTCGCGGGACATAGCCTGGGCGAATACACGGCACTCGTCGCGGCAGGCAGCCTCGCGTTTGCGGATGCGGTCAAGCTGACACGATTCCGGGCCGAGGCCATGCAGCAGGCAGTGCCGCAAGGCGTGGGCGGCATGGCGGCGATTCTGGGGCTGGACGATGCGGCTGTGCGCGAGGCTTGTCTCGAGGCCGCCGGCGGAGAGGTTCTGGAGCCGGCCAATTTCAACTCGCCCGGGCAGGTGGTAATTGCTGGCCACCGTACCGCCATCGAACGCGGCGTCGAGGCAGCCAAGGCCCGTGGCGCGAAGCGTGCGATTCCGCTGGCCATGAGCGTGCCTTCCCATTGTTCCCTGATGAAACCTGCAGCAGACCGGCTGCGGGACTACCTGGCGGACATTCCCATGCAGGCGCCGACGCTGCCCGTCATCCACAATGCCACCGTGGCCGAAGCGCGCAGCCCCGCTGAAGTGCGCGAGGCGCTGGTGCAGCAGCTCTACAGCCCGGTGCGCTGGGTGGAAACCATCCAGGCCATGGCGGCGCGCGGCATCACGCAGGTGGCTGAATGCGGCCCGGGCAAGGTGCTGGCCCCCCTGGTCAAGCGCATCCAGCCGGATGTGCAGGGCCTGGCGTTGAATGATGCTGCCGCGCTGATCACAGCGCGCGAAATTCTGGCGTAAAGGAGAAAACATCATGCTGAAAGGACAGGTGGCGCTGGTCACGGGTGCCAGCCGGGGCATCGGGCAGGCCATCGCACGCGAACTAGCGCGCCAGGGCGCCGTCGTCGTCGGCACGGCGACCGGGGAGAAGGGCGTGGCCGCCATCGAGGAGATGCTGAAGGAAGTTCAGGCCGCTGGCGCAGGGCTCGTCCTCGACGTGAAGGACAGCGCGGGCATTCTTGCCACGGTGGAGGCCGTCAAGGCCCGTTTCGGTGCCATCAGCATCCTGGTCAACAACGCGGGAGTGACGCGCGACATGCTGGCCATGCGCCTGCGAGACGAGGACTGGATCGG
>JAJZRV010000051.1 GCA_021850135.1 Pseudomonadota bacterium | reverse complement strand
CGAGTACAGCTCTTCGGGCTTGGGTTCGTCATTGGCGGCAGACTTCTGGGCCACCAGCAGGATGTTTTTCCCCGTTTCCATCGCAGTTTCAAGCGCCTTGATGGACTTTTGACGCCCCACGAAGAGCGGAATCACCATGTGCGGAAAGACCACCACATCCCGCAACGGGAGCAGCGGCAACTGGACAGGTTCTTGGTTTGATTCGAAAAGTGAGGTCATGAGGGGTCTCGCAAAATTTGGGTTACAGCTTACATGGGGCCTTTTTCCACGATTTCAATGGAGAAAGGCCCCCCCGGACCTCAAACGCCGGCGACCTTGTGCTGATCGGCGTAAATCAACAACGGCGGGGCTTCGGCGGTGATACAGCCCTCGTCGATAACCACCTTGGTCACGTTTTGCAAGGAAGGCAGCTCAAACATGGTGTTGAGCAGCACATGCTCGATGATGGAGCGCAGCCCCCGAGCGCCGGTCTTGCGGGCCAGGGCCTTCTTGGCAATGGCACGCAAGGCGTTTGGACGGAACTCGAGTTCGACATTCTCCATGGAAAACAGTTTCTGGTACTGGCGCGTGAGCGCATTGCGCGGCTCGGTGAGAATCCGCACCAGGGCGTCCTCATGGAGCTCCTCCAGGGTGGCCACCACGGGCAGACGGCCCACAAACTCGGGGATCAGGCCGAATTTGATCAGGTCCTCGGGTTCGACGCCCGACAGCACCTGGTTGGCATCGCGCCCGTCCCGGCTGACCACTTCGGCACCAAAACCGATGCCGCTGCGGTCCGAGCGGTCGCGAATGACCTTGTCGAGCCCGCCAAAGGCGCCGCCGCAGATGAACAGGATGTTGGTGGTATCCACCTGGACAAATTCCTGGTTGGGGTGCTTGCGCCCCCCTTGCGGCGGCACCGAGGCCACGGTGCCCTCGATGAGCTTGAGCAGTGCCTGCTGGACCCCTTCACCCGAAACGTCCCGGGTAATGGAGGGGTTGTCCGACTTGCGCGAGATCTTGTCGATTTCGTCAATGTAGACGATGCCGCGCTGCGCCTTCTCCACGTCATAGTCGCATTTTTGCAGCAGCTTCTGGATGATGTTTTCCACATCCTCACCCACGTAACCGGCTTCGGTCAGGGTGGTGGCATCAGCGATCACGAACGGCACGTTGAGCAGACGCGCCAGCGTCTGGGCCAACAGCGTCTTGCCCGAGCCCGTGGGCCCGATCAGGAGGATGTTGCTCTTGGCAAGCTCGATGTCGCGATCCTTGCTTTGGTTGCGCAGGCGCTTGTAGTGGTTGTAGACGGCCACGGCCAGGATTTTCTTGGCCTGCGTCTGGTCAATCACGTACTGGTCCAGGATCTCGGCGATTTCCTGGGGCGAGGGCAGCTCGGTCTTGACGTTCTTGACTTCAGCACCCTGAATTTCTTCACGGATGATGTCGTTGCACAGCTCGATGCATTCGTCGCAAATGAACACCGAGGGGCCGGCAATCAGCTTGCGCACTTCATGCTGGCTTTTTCCACAGAAGGAACAATAGAGCAACTTCTCGTTGCTGGCTTTTTCTGTCATGGACATGATTCCTTCAAACAAACACCCGACAAACAAACACCCGAATTTTCGGTCCTACGGTGTCAGTTTAACCTTTTCTGCCCTGAAGATCACGACGAGGACGAGGCCTCCGCGCGCGTCGTCAAAACACGGTCAATGAGGCCGTACTGGCGGGCCTCTTCGGCGCTCATGAAATTGTCGCGGTCGGTGTCCTTTTCGATGACCTCGATGGGCTGGCCCGTATGGCGGCTCATCATCTCGTTCAATTGCCGGCGCAGGTACAGGATTTCCTTGGCCTGGATCTCGATGTCCGAGGCCTGCCCCGTCGCCCCGCCCGAAGGCTGGTGAATCATGACGCGCGAACTGGGCAGCGAATAACGCTTGCCCTTGGCGCCGGCAGCCAGCAGGAAAGCACCCATGCTGGCAGCGATGCCGATGCAGGTGGTGCTGACGTCAGCCTTGATGAACTGCATGGTGTCGTAAATGGCGAGTCCGGCGGAAACCGAGCCCCCCGGCGAGTTGATGTAGAGGCTGATGTCCTTGTCCGGATTTTCGGACTCGAGAAACAGCAACTGGGCCACCACCAGGTTGGCCGAATCTTCCGTGACGGGACCGACCAGGAAAATGACACGCTCCTTCAGGAGACGCGAGAAAATATCGTAGGCCCGCTCGCCCCGACCGCTCTGCTCCACCACCATGGGCACGAGGCCCAGGTTTTGCGGATCCATCTTCCACTGTGCATTCATGTGCATTCCTTTAGTGTTGACCCGCCAGTTGCTCAAACGGGGTGTGCAGATCCTCGGTCTTGGCGCGGGCGCAAACCCACTCCACCACATTGTCCTCCAGCACCAGGGACTCCACCTCGCGCAGGCGCTGCGGCTGCTGGTAATACCAGCGAACAATCTCTTCGGGATGCTCGTAGGCCCCCGACATGTCTTCAATAACGGCACGAATCTGCTCAGGCTGAGCCTTGAGCTGCTCCTTGCTGACCAGTTCGTTCAGGATGAGCCCCAGTGCCACCCTGCGACGGGCCTGCTCCTCGAACAGGTTGTCCGGCAGGTTCATGTCCGGCTTCTGCTGGGTGCGGGACGCGAACTCCTGCAGGGCAGATTCGCGCAACCGGTTGATTTCCATGGCCACCAGCGCCTTGGGCAGCGGCACGTCCTGGTGGGCATCCAGCAGCACCTGCATGACGCGGTCCTTGACCTGGGCCTTGATGCGCTGGCGCATCTCGCGTTCCAGGTTCTGGCGCAGCTCCGTGCGCAGCGTGTCGAGGTTGCCATCCTGCACGCCCACCATGCGGGCAAAATCCGCATCCACCTCCGGCAGGACAGGCTTCTGGACCAGATGGAGCGCCACGTCGAAGCGCACGGTCTTGCCGGCCATGGTTTCAGAGTGATAATCGGCCGGGAAGGTCAGTTCAAACGAACGGGTCTCGCCTGCTTTCATGCCCAGGACCTGGGCCTCGAAATCGGGCAGAAACTGCCCCTGGCCCAGCACCAGGCGGTGTCCCTTGGCTTGGCCGCCGGGAAAGGGTTCGCCGTCGAGGAAGCCGTCGAAATCGAGCAGCACCCGGTCATCGTTCTGCGCCGGCCGGTCCTCCACCGTGTATTCCGTGCGCTGGCGGCGCAGGATGTCAATGGTCCTATCCACGTCCGCGTCGGTGACTTCGGTCACAGGACGCTGGATGGTGGCGGACGAAACGTCGCCCAGCGTGATTTCGGGGTACACCTCGAAAGTGGCCGTGAATTCGAACTGGCCTTCTGCCGGATCGGCCTTGGGCTCGAATCGGGGCATGCCGGCAACCCGCAGGTTCTGCTCGCGCACGGCATTGCTGAAGCCGTCATTGGCCAGATCGCCCAGCACTTCCTGCTCCACCTGTCCGCCATATTGCTGAATGATCAGTTTCATGGGAACCTTGCCTGGGCGGAACCCCTGCATCTTGGCCGTCCTGGAAATCTTGTTCAGGCGCGCAGTGACTTCGGCGTCCACTTTGGACAGGGGCACCGCGAGTTGCAGCGAACGTTCGAGCGAATTGGATTGCATAGTTTCCATTGCCAAGCCTTATGAAGAACAACAAAAGAATATGTTAAACCGGGCATTATACAAAATTGAATGCATTTCGGGTATGCTCCGGGCAGACCTCGAGCGAACGACGGTATGACAGCACCTTCCCGTGACACCCTTCTGGAAACCCGCAACCTCTGCAAAAGCTTCAAGGGCTTTGTCGCCGTGTCGGGTGTGAACCTGAAAGTCGAACGCGGCACCATCCATGCCCTGATCGGCCCCAACGGCGCAGGAAAGACCACCTGCTTCAACCTGCTGACCAAGTTTCTGGAACCCACCTCCGGCCAGATTTTCTACAAGGGCACCGACATTACGGCCGAAACCCCGGTCGGGGTGGCGCGGCGCGGCATGGTGCGCTCCTTCCAGATTTCTGCCGTGTTCCCCCACCTGACCGTCCTGGACAACGTGCGCATCGCCCTGCAGCGGGTGCTGGGCACGAGCTTTCATTTCTGGCGCTCCCAGAAAACGCTCGATGCGCTCAACCCGCGCGCCCTGGAGCTGTTGTCCCAGGTGGGCCTGGAAGCCTATTCCCGGCGGCTGGCCGTGGAGCTGCCCTACGGGCAGAAGCGCGCGCTGGAAATCGCCACCACCCTGGCGCAGGACCCCGAACTGATGCTGCTGGACGAACCCACCCAGGGCATGGGGCATGAGGACGTGGACCAGGTCATGGCCCTGATCAAGTCCGTCTCGGCCCAGCGCACCATCCTGATGGTGGAACACAACATGAACGTCGTCTCCCAGATCTCGGACCGCATCACGGTCCTGGCCCGCGGCGCAATCCTGGCGGAAGGGCGCTACAGCGAAATCGCCGCCCACCCCGACGTGATCACGGCCTACATGGGCACCGATGCCCACCTGACGGCAGCGGCGGGGGCGGCATGAGCGGCGTCGAATACCTGCGCGTGACCGGGCTGCACGCCTTTTACGGAGAATCGCACATCCTTCACGGGATGGACTTTTCGGTCAACCGCGGCGAATGCGTGTCGCTGCTCGGCCGCAACGGCGCGGGTCGGACCACCACGCTGCGCGCCATCATGGGGCTGACCAGCCGGCGCACCGGATCGGTCATGGTCAACGGCGTGGAAACCATCCGCCTGCCGTCGCACCGCATCGCCCAGCTGGGCATTGGCTATTGCCCGGAAGAACGCGGCATCTACGCCTCGCTGACCTGCGAGGAAAACCTCCTGATGCCCCCGACGGTTGCCAGCGGCGGCATGACGCTCGACGAGATCTACACGCTCTTTCCCAATCTCAAGGAACGGCGCCACAGCCAGGGCACACGCATGTCGGGGGGAGAACAGCAGATGCTGGCCATGGCGCGCATCCTGCGCACCGGCGCCCGCCTGCTGCTGCTGGATGAAATTTCGGAAGGACTGGCCCCAGTCATCGTACAGCGCCTGGCCGAAGTGATCACGCTGCTCAAGTCCCAGGGGTACACCATCCTCCTCGTGGAACAGAATTTCCGTTTTGCCGCCCCCCTCGCCGACCGCATGGTCGTGGTAGAGCATGGCCGGCCCTGCATAGAAATTGCGCAGCATGAGTTGTCTGAAAAAAGTGAAACACTGCATCGACTGTTGGGTGTCTGAGCCCATAACCTGCTGGAGGAGCTTTCCCATGAAAACAAATAAAACCCCCCTGTTTCAAATCCGCCCCCTGGCGGCCATGGCCGCTCTGGCCCTGGGCCTGGCCTGCGGTGCCGCGCAGGCAGAGATTTCGGACAACGTGGTCCGCATCGGTGTCCTGACGGACATGTCGGGCGCCTATTCCGACCTTGCCGGCCCCGGCGCCGTGGTGGCCGCCAACATGGCGGTGGAGGATTTCGTCGCCAAACAGAAACCTGCGTTCAAGGTGGAACTGGTGTCGGCGGACCATCAGAACAAGGGCGACATTGCCTCCAACAAGGCCCGCGAATGGTTTGACCGCGAACATGTGGACGTGGTGACCGAGCTGGTGACCAGTTCCACGGCACTGGCGGTCATGAAAGTGGCCAAGGAAAAGAACCGCATCGCCCTCATCACCGGGGCCGGTTCCTCTCGCATCACCAACGAGGACTGCAACGACGTCAGCGTGCACTGGGCCTATGACACCTACGCCACCGGCAACGGCACGGGCAAGGCCGTGGTCAAGCAGGGCGGAAAAACCTGGTACTTCCTCACGGCAGACTATGCCTTCGGACAGTCCCTGGAAAAGGACACGACGGCCGTCATAGAAGCCAACGGCGGCAAGGTGCTGGGATCCGTCCGGCACCCCTTCCCCAGCACCGACCTCTCGTCCTACCTGCTGAAGGCGCAAGCCTCCGGCGCCCAGGTCATCGGCCTTGCCAACGCCGGAGCGGATACCATCAACGCCGTCAAGCAGGCTTCCGAATTCGGCATCACGCCGAAGCAAACCCTGGCGGGCCTGCTGATGTTCATCACCGACATCAACAGTCTGGGCCTGAAAGCCACGCAAGGCATGTATCTGACCGAGGCATTCTATTGGGACATGAATCCCGAAACCCGGGCCTGGTCCAAGCGCTTCTTCGAACGCCAGAAGAAGATGCCCACCATGGTGCAGGCCGGCCTCTATTCCGCCATCACGCATTACCTCGAGGCGGTCAAGGCCATCAACTCCGACGACACGCAAAAAGTCATGGCCCAGATGAAGAAGGTGCCGGTCAACGACTTCTTCGCCAAGAACGGCAAGATCCGGGACGACGGGCTGATGGTGCACGACATGTACCTGATGCAGGTGAAGAAGCCCGCCGACTCGCATTACCCCTGGGACTATTACAACGTGCGCGCGACCATCCCCGGCGCCGAAGCGTTTGAGCCCCTGAGCCAATCCCGCTGCCCCCTCATCAAGAAATGACGGAAATTTTTGGCGTCCCCCTGCTGGCTCTCCCGAGCCAGCTGGTGTTGGGGCTGGTCAACGGTTCGTTTTACGCCTTGCTGAGCCTGGGGCTGGCCATCATCTTCGGCATGCTCAACATCATCAATTTCGCCCACGGGGCGTTTTACATGATGGGCGCATTTGCCTCGTGGATGCTGCTGACCTATTTTGGCGTGGGCTATTTCGGCGCCCTCCTGCTGGCTCCCCTGCTGGTGGGCACCGTCGGCATCGTCATCGAGCGGTTGCTGCTGCAGCGGCTCTATCGCCTGGACCACCTGTACGGATTGCTGCTGACCTTTGGCCTGGCCCTCATCATCGAGGGCCTCTTTCGCGACCAGTTTGGCGTGAGCGGCGAAACCTACGAAGTACCTGAAATCCTGACCGGCGCCATTGACCTGGGCTTCATGGCCCTGCCCAAGTACCGGGTGTGGGTGATCGGCGTGTCCACCCTGGTCTGCTTGGCCACCTGGCTGACCATCGAAAAGACCCGACTGGGATCCTACCTGCGGGCCGCCACCGAAAACCCGCAGTTGACCCAGGCGTTCGGGGTGAACGTGCCGCTGATGATCATGGTGACCTATGCCTTCGGCGTGGGCCTTGCCGCCCTGGCGGGCGTCATGGCCGCGCCGATTTTCCAGGTCAGCCCCCTGATGGGTTCCAACCTCATCATCGTGGTCTTTGCCGTCGTCGTCATCGGCGGGATGGGCTCGATTCTGGGCGCCATCGTCACCGGCCTGATGCTGGGCCTCATCGAGGGCCTGGCCAAAGTGTTTTATCCGGAAGGCTCCGCCACCGTGGTGTTCGTGATCATGGCCATCGTCCTGATCCTGCGCCCGGCCGGCCTGTTTGGACGAGAAAAATAATGATGCGCCGAATTCTCCTGGGACTCGCGTTGCTGGCTGGAATCATTGCGCCCACCGTGGTCTATCCGGTGCTGCTGATGAAGGTGCTGTGCTTTGCCATTTTTGCCAGCGCCTTCAATCTGCTGCTGGGCTATACCGGCCTGCTCTCCTTTGGCCATGCCGCATTCTTTGGAAGCGCCGCCTACGTGGCGGGCTACCTCGTCCGCGATCTGGCCTGGCCCGTCTGGGCTGCCCTGCTGGCCAGCACCTTTGCCGCGGCCCTGTTGGGCTGGTTTGTGGGCCTGCTGGCCATCCGCCGCCAGGGCATCTACTTTGCGATGATCACGCTCGCCATGGCCCAGATGGTGTACTTCATCTGCCTGCAGGTGCCCCAGACCGGCGGCGAGGATGGCCTGCAGGGCGTGCCGCGCGGGACGCTGGCGGGACTGGACCTGTCCAACGACCTCACCCTGTATTACGTCATCCTGGCCCTGACCCTCCTGGCCCTGGCCCTGATCTACCGCACCATCCATTCGCCTTTCGGGCAGGTGCTCAAGGCCATCCGCGAAAACGAGCCGCGCGCCATTTCGCTGGGCTATGACGTGGCGCGCTACAAGCTGCTGGCTTTCGTGCTGTCCACGGGGCTGGCGGGGTTGGCGGGTGCCCTGAAGATGCTGGTGTTCAAATTTGCCTCCCTGACCGACGTGCACTGGCACATGTCGGGCGAAGTGGTGCTGATGACCATTCTGGGCGGCATCGGCACCGTCCTGGGCCCCATCGTGGGTTCTTCCGTGATCGTGGTGCTGGAGGACCAGCTGGCGGACAAGGTGGGCTCGCTCGTCACGGTCATCATGGGCGGCATTTTCGTGGTGTGCGTGCTGTTGTTCCGGCGCGGCATCGTGGGCGAGGCCGCCACGTTTTATCAACGCATGCTGGGCCACCGGAAATAACCCCGCTAATTTGATCTAGCGCAAAGAGGGCCGCGGGGGCTGTCCTATACTCGCGGTTTTGCGAGTAAAGCAAGCCACCATGGCCTACGCCGATTTGCGCGAATTCCTGCGCGATCTGGAACAACAAGCACAGTTGCTGCGAGTCACGGAGGAGGTGGATCCGTATCTTGAGAGCACGGCCCTCTGCCAGAAAAGCCTGAGCGTCTCGGGCCCCGCCCTGCTGTTTACCCGACCCCGCCATTCCCGCATCGCCCAGCTGGGCAACCTGTTCGGTACCCCCCAGCGCATCCATGCGGCCCTGCACCGGCGCGCCATCCGCTCCTTTCGCGAACTGGGAGAGCTGCTGGCTTCCCTCAAGGAACCCCGCCTGCCCCAGGGGCTGCAGGGATGGCTCCAGGCCTGGCCGGAATACGCCCAGCTGGCGTACGCCCGGCCGCACGAGGTGGCGCATGCCGCCTTCGAGGAACAGGTGCTCGAAGGGCCGGACGTGGACCTTGGCCTCCTGCCCATCCAACACTGCTGGCCCGAGGATGCGGGGCCGCTGATCACCTTCGGCCTCGTGGTCACCCGGGGCTTGCGCCAGGAGCGCCAGAACGTGGCGATCTACCGCCAGCAGGTGATCGGCCGCAACCGCGTCATCATGCGCTGGCTGGCCCACCGCGGCGGCGCACTGGACCACGCGGACTGGGTGGCCCGCCACCCCGAAAAACCTTTTCCCGTGATGGTGGTCATCGGCGCCGACCCCTGCACGCTACTGGCTGCCGTGGCCCCCGTTCCGGACACCCTCTCGGAGTACGCCTTTGCCGGGTTGCTGCGCGGCCAGGCCACCCCGCTGCGGCGCGGCGCACTGACGGGGCTCGATGCGCCAGCCGGGGCCGAGATCGTGCTGGAGGGCCACATCCATCCCAACGACCGCGCGCTGGAAGGCCCCTTCGGCGACCACACGGGCTACTACAACAGCCAGGCGGAGTTTCCCGTGTTCACGATCGCGCGCATGAGCATGCGCCGCGACCCCCTCTATCACGGCAGCTACATGGGGCGCGCCCCGCTGGATGAGCCTTCGGTATTGGCCCGCGAGCTCAACGACATCTTCGTGCCGATCCTGACCCGCGTCTTTCCCGAGATCATCGATTTCTACCTGCCTCCCGAGGCCTGCTCCTACCGGATCGCCGTGGTCAGCCTGCACAAGCAGTATCCGGGGCATGCGCGGCGCATCATGATGGGCATCTGGTCCTGGCTGCGCCAGTTTACCTATACCAAGTTCGTGATCGTGGTGGACGGGGACATCAACATCCGCAACTGGTCCGAGGTGATCTGGGCCCTGTCCACGCGCATGGACCCCGTGCGGGATTGCCTGCTGCTGGAAAACACGCCCATTGACTATCTCGACTTTGCAAGCCCCGAGATCGGGCTGGGCGGCAAGATGGGGCTGGACGCCACCAACAAGTGGCCGGGGGAAACCCACCGCGCCTGGGGGCGACCCATCGTACCCGACCGCGAGGTCAGCGCCCGCATGGAATCCCTCTGGCAACGCCTCTTCACGAAGGAACCCTCATGACCATGGAACTGGTTTGCCCGGCCGGCAGCCCGGCTGCCCTCGCCGCCGCGCTGGAAAACGGCGCGGACGCCGTCTACCTGGGGCTGCGCAACCCCACCAACGCGCGCGCCTTTCCCGGGCTGAACTTCACCCCCGAGGCGCTGCGCGACGCCGTGATCGCGGCCCACCGGCGCGGCAGGAAAATCTACCTGGCGCTCAACACCTATCCCACGCCGGAGGGCATGGCCCTGTGGAAATCCAGCATCGATGCCGCGGTCGAGGCCGGGGTGGACGCCCTCATCATGGCCGAAATGTCGCTGCTGGATTACGCCATCCGCCACCATCCGGATACGCCGCGCCACCTGTCGGTGCAAGGCTCGGCCACGACCCCGGCGGCGCTGCGCTTTTTTCACGAACAGTTCGGCATCAGCCGGGCGGTGCTGCCACGCGTCCTGTCGCTTGCGCAGGTGGAACGCGTGTGCGAAAAATCTCCGGTGGGCATCGAGGTGTTCGCCTTTGGCAGCCTGTGCATCATGGTGGAGGGCCGCTGCCAGTTGTCGAGCTTCGTCACCGGGAAATCGCCCAACTGCCATGGGGTATGCTCCCCGGCGGAACACGTGCACTGGCAGGAGCTGCCCGGCGGACGGCGCGAGGTCCGCCTGGGCGAGGTCCTCATCGACGAATTCGAGGCGGGGGAACCTGCCAGTTACCCCACGGTGTGCAAGGGACGCTACCGCGCCGGGGACGCGCTGTTCTACGCCCTGGAGGAACCCACCAGCCTCAATACCCTGTCGCTGCTGCCGCGCCTGGCCCAGGCCGGGGTGGTGGCCCTCAAGATCGAGGGGCGGCAACGCGGGCCGGCCTATGTGGCCAAGGTCACGAACGTCTGGCGTGAGGCGCTGGACAGCCTGGGCTTGCAGCCGCAATTCGAGGTACGCCCGGAATGGCAGGAAGCGCTGGCCCATGTGGCCGAAGGGCACCAGACCACCCTGGGGCCCTACCACCGCTCATGGCACTAACCCCCCTTCCCCACCGGAGTCACCCATGAAAATCAGCCTGGGGCCGCTGCAGTATTTCTGGAAAAAAAACGAGGTGCTCGACTTTTATCGCGCGGCCGCACACTGGCCCGTGGATGTGTTCTACCTGGGCGAGACCGTCTGCAGCAAGCGCCGGGAAATGCGCCTGCGCGACTGGCTGGCGCTCGCCCACGAACTGTCCGAGCAGGGCCATGACGTGGTCCTGTCCTCGCTGGCCCTGATCGAAGCCGAGTCGGAACTTTCCGCCCTGCAGCACCTCGTGGACAACGGGAAATTCGGCGTGGAGGCCAACGACCTGTCGGCAGTCCAGCTCTGCCGCGAAGGCGGCCTCCCCTTCGTGGCGGGGCCCACCCTCAACATCTACAACCATGAAACGCTGGCCCTGCTGCAACGCAATGGACTGACCCGCCTGGTCCTGGGTGCGGACCAGGGCGCGCAACAGGTGGCAGCACTGCGGCGACAGACGCGCCTTGCGGGGCACCCCTTTCCCGAACTGGAAGTGCAGGTGTGGGGCCGCTTGCCGCTGGCCTATTCCGCGCGCTGCTTTACCGCACGCGCGCACGACCTGCCCAAGGACGACTGCGGCCTGTGCTGTCAGGAATACCCGGAGGGCCTGCTGGTGCAAACGCGGGAAGGCCAACCCTTTCTCACCCTCAACGGCGTCCAGGTGCAAAGCGCCCAGTGCTGCGACCTGGGCCCCGAGCTGCATGACCTGGCCAGCCACGGCGTGGATATCGTGCGCATCGCGCCCCAGCGTCAGGATACCGATGGCGTGGTGCAGCGCTTTGCCGATGCCATCCGGCAGCAGCACCCCCTGATGCGCCACGGCGACTGCAATGGCTTCTGGCATGGCGGCGCCGGGATGGCGCAAGTCACCCTTCCCTCCCCCCATTGATGCCGCCCCCTGGAGCGTGACCCCGATGACCTTTGCCGATGTGCTGACCCTGGAAAAACTTCCTCCGCAGTTGCTGCGCCTGCTGC
>JAJZRV010000050.1 GCA_021850135.1 Pseudomonadota bacterium | reverse complement strand
GCGCCTGCTGAAGATGGAGGGGCTGTTCTTGCTGCACACCATCGGCAGCGCCATCCCCGCCCAGAAAACCGATGAGTGGATTGACCGCTACATTTTCCCCAACGGACACCTGCCCTCGCTCAAGGATATTGGGGCCACATTGAAACCCGGGCTGCAGCTGGAAGACTGGCACAATTTCGGGCACGACTACGACCGCACCCTGATGGCCTGGCATGCGCGCTTCGAACAGGCCTGGCCGGACCTGCGCGCGCGTTATGGCGAGCGGTTCTACCGCCAGTGGCGCTACTACCTGCTGTGCTGCGCGGGGCTGTTCCGCGCTGGCGAAGGACGCCTGTGGCAGCTGGTGCTGTCGCGGCGCGAACGCCAGGCGGAATACCGCTCGTTGCGTTGACGCCTTACTTCATCAACTGGCCGCGGATTTCTCCGGAAGGGTTGCTGGCGGTATGGACGTTGACATACCACAGCCCCTTCATCAGCGCTTCGGCCTGCTCATGCGTCAACGTGGCTTCGCCGCGGATGGGGCTGGCGAGGTCGCCATTGATCTTCACCGCGACCCCCGCGGTCTCCGTGGCGCTTGCCGGGCCATGGAAATGGGCCGCCGTGGCGGGGCCGCTCAAACCTGCGTATGTGATGGTGTAGGTCAGCCGGGAACTGGCGGTGTCGAGCATGGCATCAACGGTGCCCGTGCCGGGGCCGCTTTTGGCCGGAACCTCTGCGGCGGTGGACATGCGGGCCATGAAATGAACCGTTTCGGCCCAGGCGGGGTTGCCCAGCATCAGGGCAAGCGCAGCGAGGGAAATGACTTTCGGCAAAGAAGGGCGCAAGAGGGGCTCCTGGAATCGCGTGGTGGTCTCCTGGAATCGCATGGTGGTCTCCTGGAATTGAGTGGAAGGGGCCGGTCGTATTGGAATCAGTCCAAACCCTGGTCCAAATATACGCCCTCTACGCCGGTTCAGCCAGGAACCCCCCCGTGACGATGACGAGGCCGCGCGCCATAAGGAGGGCGCGGCCCTGGCTGTGGTGCGTGGCGCGCGCATCGGGTGCACCCTTGAGGATCTGGCGTGCGGTGGCGATCTGGGCGGCCTCCAGCGCGTACATGGTGATGAGCAGACCAAAGTGCATCCACACCAGGAACGAAAAGATGTCGTTCTGCTCGATCAGGCGGTGCCACCAGTTGCGATGGGTGACCAGGAAAAAAGGCATGCCGATGTCGAAGACGATCGTGGCGGCCATGGTCGGCATGTGAAAGGCGCGCCGCCTGGGCAGGAAGTAGGCGGCCAGCATCACCAGGTAGCTGGCCAGGGCAGCCAGGAAAGGACTGAAGGTCATGGAGCTCTTCGAAAGGGTTGCAGACGGTGAGTGACAGCTCAGGGCAGTATAAGTTGCTTTGGCGTTGCGTCAAGGTGACAGGCAGCGCGGCATCTTTCGCGCCGACCGTTCCTGCGCCAATCCTGCTTGCACAGATCCTTCCGGTGCCGATCTTTCCTGGTGTCGGTCCTTCCTCGTGCCGATTCTCCCTGAGCCGACCTGTGTTCCTTTTTTGTTTTTAGTTGCATTGCTAATTTTTCTTCGCTTTTAGTTGCATTGCTAACTAAAAAATAATATGCTGGTCCCATGTTCGATCACTGCATCTACTTCAACACCACGGCCCTGGCACGCCAGCTCGAGAAGGCGTGGACCCGTGCATTCAAGGAATTCGGTCTGACGCCGCCCCAGGCTTTCATGTTGCGGGCCATCCTGGACCAGCCCGGGTTGGCGCAATGCGAGATCGCAAGGCAGCTGTTCATCGCCAGGCCCACCGCAACCCGGGCACTGGACGGGCTGGTGGCCAAGGGGATGGTCGTGCGCAGGGGCTCGAAAGCGGACGGGCGCGAACAGGTCATCTACCCAACCGCAGTGGCCGTAGCCATGCGGGGGGCGCTGACGGAAGCCAGCAGGCGGGCGGGCGATCGTCTCAAGGGGCAGTTGGGAGAGGATGCTTTCAAGGACACCGTCAACAAGATCCGGAATGCCAGGATCATATTCAAGCGATACTCGGGCGCATACAGGTGATGTTCGGGCGCATTCAGGGGAAGCTCGGACGCGTTCAAGGGGAGCTCGGACGCATTCAGGGGATTTTTTAAACATTTAGTTGCATTGCTAACAAAAAAGGAGAGAAGCATGCCCATCCTGAACGTCAAAATAAGCGCCAAAAAGTCAGCCGAACTCACCCAGTCCATTGCCGCGATTCTTCTGGACCATACGACGCGAATCCTGAAAAAGAAGCCGGAGCTCACCTCCATCGCAATCTCCTACGTTCCCCCCGAGGATTGGATCGTTGGGGGACGATCGCTCTCCGAACAGGGAAAAAGCAGCATCTATTTCGACATAAAAATCACGGACGAAACCAACACCAAGAGCGAGAAGGCGCAGTACATCCGGGAAGTGTTTTCTGCATTCGACAAACTGCTCGGCAACCTCCACGAAGAGAGTTATATCCATGTGGAAGACGTGCGCGCTGCGGCCTACGGTTACGGTGGAAGAACCCAGGAATACCGGTTCCATCATGATTGATGGCGCTGTCAGGCTTTAACATTGGACAATGCGTGGCTGAGGACATTCATGAACATTGGACAATGAGTGACCGAAGGCGCCCATGCGAAGATGGGAATACAAATGACGAAGAGAAAAAAATGGGATTGATGACCACCTATCTGTTGACGGCCCTTGCGGCAATTTTCTGGGGCGCCAACTTCAATCTGGCCAAACCCGTCGTCGCCGAAATGCATCCCTACGTGGCGGGTGCAACCCGCTACCTGATCGCTGCGGCCATCATGCTGATCATCACGCAGTTCCGGAGGGAAACAATTCCCCTGCGGCACCTGCGGGTGTACGTGATGCTGGGGCTGATGGGGGTCTTTGGCTTCAACCTGTTTTTCTTTCTGGGGATGCAGAGCACGTCGGCGACCAACGGTGCCCTGATCATGGCAACGAATCCGTTGATCACGAGCCTGCTCGCCTATGCTTTCCTGCAACAGCAGCCCAGTTACCGTCAGATGGTGAGCTTTCCCATCGGCGTGATCGGCGTGGGCATTGTCGTCCTGGGGGCAGGCGCGCATGTGCACGTTCAAAGTGGCGACCTGCTGCTCTTTGCTGCCAACCTGAGCTGGGCGTTCTACACCGTCTTTGCGCGCAAGTGGATGCCCGGGGACACCAGCGGCGTTGCCAGCGCTACCGGCACCATGGTCGTTGGGGCGCTGGCACTGACGGCGGTGGCGCTCCTCAGCGACGAAAGTTTCGTCATGCCAAGCCTGCATGCGGGCAGTGCGTTGCTGATGATGGCAGTCGGAGGGGGCGTGCTGTCCTACCTGTTCTGGAATGCCGGCATCGCCAGGCTCGGCGCATCGCAGACCGCCGTTTTCCTCAACCTGGTACCGGTGGCTTCGATGGTGATTGCTGCGTTTGAAGGCATGCCGCCCACGCAGATCCAGCTGGTCGGGGGGGGCCTGGTCATCGGCGCCGTGACTTTTGCGTCGCTCCCCGTGCGGGCCAAAGCCGCCAGGGGTGCGTAGGTTCCCCGGAGTTGCTAGACTCTCGCACACAGTACGGCGTACAAACCTTTTGCGGGAGTGGCAATGCTGGAAAAGGATGAGGGCCAGGAGGCAGGCCAGGACGTGGGCACGGGCCAGCGTGAGGCGTTGGATGGCCAGTTTTCCATGCGCATGGATGACGGTCACATGGCCGTCTATCTCAGCGTCACCTTGCCCGTGGGTGGTGCACCGGTGGAATTGGCCGACATCCTGCAGGAAGCAGAAAAGCGGGGGATCACGGCCGCGCTGGATCTGGAAGCAATCCAAAAGTCGCTCCTCGATGGGGGAGACGACGTACTGATCACCAGCGGCAAGGCGCCCGTGGCGGGCGTGGACGGCCGGTTTGAAAGCCTTGTTCCTGCCATGAAGGAAAAACATCCCCACATTGACGAGGATGGCCTGGCCGACTTTCGTGACCTCGGGGATATCGTCGTGGTCCAGGCCCGCGAAGCATTGATGCGGCGTGTGCTGCCCACCAGCGGCGAACCGGGCGAAACCGTCATGGGAGAGGCCATTCCGGTCAAACCCGGGAAGGACATCGCGTTCTCGGCAAAACTGGAAGGCGTGCTGGTGGATCCCAACGACCCTAATTTGCTGATTGCGGGAATCTCCGGCTGTCCCGTCATCGTGAAAAACGGTGTGAAGGTGGAGCCGGTTTATACCGTGGCGAACGTTGACCTTCATACCGGCAACATCTCCTTTACTGGGTCCGTGCACGTCACCGGCGATGTGCATGCGGGCATGGCCATCACGGCCACGGGCGATATCCATGTGAACGGCACCGTCGAAAATGCCCTGCTGGAGGCGGGGGGAGATATTGTCGTCAAGAGCGGCGTCATCGGCGACGCAAAGCAGCAGTTCCAGACAAACCGGGCGTCCGATGCGGCCATCCGTTGCGACGGATCCTTCAAGGCCCGCTTCGTGCAGAACGCCCACATCACCGCCGGCAACGGCATCTTCATCAACGATGCAGCCATACAGAGCGAACTGAACGCCGGGCACCAGATCGTCGTTGGCGACAAGGGCAGTCGCAAGGGGGACATCATCGGGGGCGTTGCGCGTGCCGCGATGCTGGTCAAGGCCAACAACATCGGCTCTGCAGCGGACCTCAAAACCGTGGTCATGGCGGGAGTGGACCAGCATCTGCACCAGCGGCACGAGGAGGTCGTCAAGGCGCGTGAAGCCGCGCAACGCAAGCTTGCCGATATCTTCAAGCTGCTTGACCTGGAACGCGCAAGCCCGGGCCGCTTCCCGCCCGGCACCCTCAAGACGGTGGTCGCAACGCGCGATGTCCTCCACGCTGAAATCGAGACGCTCGGGGAAGAGGCGACGGCACTGTTGAGGGAGATCGATCTTGCCAGGGGAGCGCAGGTGATTGCGCTCAAGCAGGTTTTTGGCGGCGCAGAAATCAGTATCGGGTCAAAACATTACCGCGCAACCCGGGAGAGGGAAGGCGGCGTGTTCCGTTTGAGCGAAGGCGAGCTGGTTTTTTCCTGATTCAAGACGGGTCAATATTCAAGGCCCGTCAATGCAGGTCGCCCAGAACATCCTGGATGTTTTCCACGATGCTGTTCAACCCGCTTTCAGACATTCCGAAATGGTCCAGGGCCATTTTCCCGCCGGTCATCCACTCCGCAGTGCGATCAAACCCCGCGTTGAAGTGAATCGCCCTTTCTGCCAGGAGACCGAGCGCAATCAGGTCCCTGGTTTCTGCCGGAACCGGCTTTTCAGTGGAGGCGTTTGCCTGGGATCGGGTGATCTCGCTGAAGTCATGGTGATACCAGATCGCCTCGGTGATGGATTCGTCCAGCCCCCACTCCTTGGCCATCAGGGAACCGATGGAGGCATGCGAAATGCCCAGGTGGTCGATTTCGGTATGCGTGATGATCCTGTTGGGCGTTCTCCGGGCCAGATCCAGGATTTTTTTGTAGCCTGGGCGTCGCGCCAGCAGGAGCAAGATGCCGCAATTCTGGAACAGCCCGTAGGTGAAGGCCTGGTCGCTGTTGACGCCACTGAGCATCCTGGCGATGTAGGAAGACACCAGCGCCATTTCGGCGGACGCTTCGAGGAATTGCTCGATCTCGGCCACCGTGCTCCCGGTGGCCAGGTTGCGCAGCGTCATGCCGGTGACCACCCGGGTGACGGACGACATCCCCAGCATGTTGATGGCTTGCTGGACGGAGGAGACCTTGGTGCGCAGGCCGTAAAACGGCGAATTGATGGTTTTGATGAGTGCGGCAGAAATGCCCACGTCGGCGCTGATCAGTTTTTCGATCTGCCGGTAATCCGGGGACTCCTTCCTTGCCTCCGCATCGAGATGGGTCAAAATCTCGGGCCGCGGCGGAATGCCGATTTCCAGTATGGCCCGTTGCAATTCAAGATCGGCGTCCATCCCAACCCCCGGTTATTTTCAGATGGTCTCAGAGCACGCCCATTCTAATTAATTTGCCCCGGGTTTTATGTAGGAAAAAATATTATCCGGTCCGTGGTGTTTTCCAGCATGCGCCATGGCGCATGGATCCCGGGCGATGCTGCAATCTTGTGTTACACAATAGTCCGCGATTCACACAAAAGGATACTGACGCATTTTTCGGGAGTGTGCAAAATGGTCCCTGCCGCCAAGTAAGGGTGATGCCAATGAGGGTGACGCCGATGATGGCGAAAGGAGTTCTCATGTTGTTTGCAAAAAGTATGGCCCGGACGCTGGTGTGGATCGCGTTGGTGGCGTCCATGGCCTCCTGCGCCGCGTTGCCCCCCCGAACCGATGCCGAGATCGCGGCGGACAACAGCCTCGAGCTCGCGGTGACGCACCAGCTCAATGCCTCTCCCAACCTGTATGCCCGCCACATTGACGTCAGCGTCTACAAGGGGGTCGTGCATCTTGGCGGGTATGTCTTCGAGAACAATGACCTGTTTACCGCCGCCCAGGTGGCTGCAAGCGTCCCTGGCGTGGTCTCGGTGAAGAACCAGGTGCAGGTGGAAGTGTTCGGGCGCGGGGGCAGGCGGTAGCGGTTCCAGAAAAAACGCCCCCGAAGGGGCGTCGCAGCGGGCGCCGGTCGGCGCCCGATACCAGCCGGCGCCAGATGCCGGCCGGTTGGCGCAAGGCTAACCGCACTTGCTGTCGCCGCAGTTGAGGCAGGTCAGGCAGCCGTCCATCTTGATGACGGCCTGCGTGGAGCATTTGGCGCAAAGGGTGGCGCCTGGCGGAAACCCGTTCCCGGCGGCAGTGTCGCCCGCCTGGGCCTGCTTTTCCAGGTATTCCTGCCGCTTGGCCTCCAGGAAGGCCCTCTGCTGGGCTTCCTGCTCCGGGCGCTTCAACATGCCGATTTCGTGCAGGTGTTCCTTCAATACCTCGCCAATCTCGGCCACCAGGCTGGGGATGTATCTCCCGCCCTTCTTGAAATACCCGCCCTTGGGGTCGAACACGCTGTGCAGCTCTTCCACCAGAAAGGTGATGTCGCCACCCTTGCGAAACACCGCGGACATGACCCGGGTGAGCGCCACGATCCACTGGAAATGCTCCATGTTCTTCGAGTTGATGAAGATCTCGAAGGGACGGCGGTGCTCCTGCGGCGTGCCTTCGTTCATGATCACGTCGTTGATGGTGATGTAGAGCGCGTGGTCGGTCACCGGCGTCTTGATCTTGTAGGTGTTGCCCACCAGCTTGTCGGGGCGCGACAGGGGCTCGCCCAGCTGGTGGATTTCAGCGGTGCGGGGTTCGGCGGCGGGAGTCGCCTCGGGTTGTTCCGTGACGACGGCGTACCCGGTGATTTTCTTGTCTATCTTGAGGGTCATTGCATTCTCCGGGTCAGAATTTGCCGTAATAGCCTTCTTTGAGGGCATCGTAGAGGTTGGCCGCGCTGTGCAGCTCGCCATCGTATTCGATGGTTTCGTTGCCCCTGGCTTCGATCGTCGAGCCGTCTTCCAGCGTGAAGCGGTACGTGGTGTTTTCCAGGTCCTTCTCCGTCACCAGCACGCCCTGGAAGGCTTCGGGGTTGAAGCGGAACGTGGTGCATCCCTTCAGACCCTTTTCGTAGGCGTAGAAATAAATGTCCTTGAAGTCCTCGTAGGGATAATCCGTGGGCACGTTGATGGTTTTGGAAATGGAGCTGTCAATCCACTTCTGGGCCGCGGCCTGGATGTCCACGTGGGCGCGCGCCGGAATGCTGGACGAATCCACGAAGTAGTCGGGCAGCCGGCCTTCGCCCGATTCGGCAAAAGGCATGGCGTTGGGGTTGACCAGGGTGCGGTAGGCCAGCAGCTCGAAGGAGAACACGTCCACCTTCTCCTTGCTCTTTTTGCCTTCGCGGATCACGTTGCGGCTGTAGTGATGGGCGAAGGAAGGCTCGATGCCGTTGCTGGCGTTGTTGCCCAGCGACAGCGAGATGGTACCGGTGGGCGCGATCGAGCTGTGGTGCGTAAAGCGCACCCCTTCCGTGGCGATGCGCTCGCGCAGGGCTTCGGGAAACTGCTGCATGTAGCGGCTGTAGCGGCCCAGCAGCACCCGGCCCTTGACCTTGTCGCCCACCTTGATGCCGTCCGCCGCCATTTCGGGGCGCTTGGCCAGCAGGTCCGGGGTGATGGTGAATTCCTCGTCCATGATGGGGGCCGGGCCTTTTTCTTCGGCCAGCTCGAGGCCCACGTTCCAGCCTTCCTCCGCCATGATGCGGGTGACTTCCTCGGTGAACTCGAGCGACTCCGGCGAGCCGTAGGTCATCTTGAGCAGGGTCAGGGTGGAGCCCAGTCCCAGGTAGCCCATGCCGTGCCGGCGCTTGCGCATGATCTCCTGCTGCTGTTGCGGCAGGGGCAGGCCGTTGACATCCACCACGTTGTCCAGCATGCGGGTGAAGATGCGGACCACTTCGCGATACTCGCCCCAGTCAAAGTGGGCCGTGTCGGTGAAGGCGTCGCGCACGAAACGGGTCAGGTTGACCGAGCCCAGCAGGCAGGCGCCATAGGGGGGCAGGGGCTGTTCCCCGCAGGGATTGGTGGCACGGATGTTTTCGCACCACCAGTTGTTGTTCATCTCGTTGACGCGGTCAATCAGGATGAATCCCGGCTCAGCGTAGTCGTAGGTGGAGGACATGATGACGTCCCACAGCCGGCGCGCCTTGAGGGTTTTGTAGACACGGCAGGCCACGCGCCCGTCGTCGCGGGTGACGTACTTGTTCTTGACTGGCCACTCGCGCCACACGATGTCGGTGGCGAGGGCGAGGTTGATGCCGTCGCTTTCCACTTCGGCCTGCGCGATGGGAAAGGCCAGGCGCCAATCCGCGTCGGCCTTCACCGCTTCCATGAACTCGCGCGTGATGAGGCAGGACAGGTTGAACTGGCGCAGGCGGCCCGCTTCGCGCTTGGCCTTGATGAAGTCCACCACATCGGGGTGGGAGATGTCGAAGGTGGCCATCTGCGCACCGCGCCGGCCGCCGGCCGAGGACACGGTGAAACACATCTTGTCGTAGATGTCCATGAAGGACAGGGGACCCGAGGTATAGGCGCCGGCGCCCGCCACAAAGGCGCCCCTGGGGCGCAGCGAGGAAAACTCATAGCCGATGCCGCACCCCGCCTTGAGGGTGAGTCCGGCTTCGTGCACCTTTTCCAGGATGCCGTTCATGCTGTCTTCGATGGTGCCGGAGACCGTGCAGTTGATGGTGCTGGTGGCGGGCTTGTGTTCCAGGGCCCCGGCGTTGGAGGTGATGCGCCCGGCGGGGATGGCGCCGCGGCGCAGCGCCCACAGGAAACGCTCGTTCCAGAAGGCGCGCTTTTCGGGTGTGGCTTCGGTGTCCGACAGGGCCTTGGCCACGCGCCGGTAGGTGTCATCGATCTCGATGTCGATGGGCTGGCCCTGTTTGTTCTTGAGGCGGTATTTCTTGTCCCAGATGTCTGTGGAAACAGGCTGCATGGCCACTTCCTGGGCGGTATGTTGTGCGACTTTGACGGCGGTAAGCATGGGTCCCCTAGTGTGATTGTCGTTTTAGTGAGGAATGTCACAAAACCACAATATCTTGTGGTTTTGGTCGAAACTTAGCCCTTTTTGTGGGGGTCGTCAACACCCCAGAAAAGACGCGGCTTTCAGAGTTGCCGGGCGCCCTGGCGCAGCAGGAAAAAGTACATTCGCCGGGGCAGCCAGCGCAGCACTTCAAGAAAGCGGGTGAAGCGTTTCGGGAAGTGGATGTGGAAGTCGCCGCGCTCCAGGCCGCGCACGATTTCCTGGGCGGCCTCCTGCGCGGAGAGCAGGGCGGGCATGTGGAAGTCGTTCACGGCCGTCATGGCCGTGGCGACGAACCCGGGGCAGATGCGGTATACGGCAAGCCCGAGGGGGCGCAGCTCGAAGTACAGCCCCTCGCACAGGTTGTTGAGGGCCGCCTTGCTGGGGGCGTAAGCCAGGGCGCGCGGCAGGCCGTTGTAGCCTGCCACGCTGCTGATGATGGCGATTCCGCCCCGGCCCTGCCGGGTCAGGGCCGGCAGGAGGGCGGCCAGGACATGGTAGGGCCCCATCAGGTTGACGTGGAGGGCCGTGGCCACTGCAGGCAGGGCCGCGGCATCGAAGGCCGGGGCGCGCAGGGCGTCGTAAATTCCTGCCGCCACCAGGACGAGGTCCAGGCCTTCCCAGTGCGCCAGGAGGGTGCGGGCCGCCCCGGCGACGGCGTCAGGGTGGGCGATGTCCAGCGGCAACACCAGGGCGGCGTCGCGCGCGGCCGGGGCAAAACCCGCCCGCAGCGTCTCCAGCGCCTCGGCCCGGCGCGCTGACAGCGCCACCCGGGCGCCCCGCCCTGCCAGCAGGCGCGCGGTTTCCGCGCCGATCCCGCTGGAGGCGCCGATGATCCAGACGCGCAGTCCGGTCCAGTCCGTAATGGGCGGGTTGAGGGGGGGCAGCAGGGGCATGGCGGGCGTCCAGAAACGGGAAACGCATTTTAGCCGATTGGGTTAAAATGGCGTCACTTTGACTTACACTTTGACTGCATATCATTAAAATGACGACTCAGAATCCTGCCATTGATCCAGCCGAAATCCCGGTCGTGTCCCCGGACGCGCCGTTTCCCGGGCGCAAGATCGTCCGCGGCTGGCTGATCCCGCTCTGTTCCAAAAGCACGGTCCTGCCGCTGCTGTTGCTGGTGTTCGACTTTGCCCTGTTTTTCGGGGCGATTGCCGCCACGGTGCTGCTGACCCCCGCCTGGGCCAAGATCGGCATGGGGCTGATCGCGGGCTTCATCATCGGGCGCCTCTTCATCCTGGGGCACGACGCCTGCCATCAAAGCTTCACCCCGCATCGCGGGCTCAACAAGATCCTCGGGCGCATCGCCTTCCTGCCGTCCCTCACGCCCTACAGCCTGTGGGACATCGGGCATAACCTCGTGCACCATGGACAGACCAACCTGAAAGGGTTCGACTTCGTCTGGGCGCCGCTGTCCGTGGAAGAGTTCCAGGCCCTCTCGCCCGCACGCCGGGCGCTGGAGCGCATCTACCGCAGCGGCTGGGTGCCCGGTCTGTACTACTTCATCGAGATGTGGTGGCTGCGCATGTATTTTCCCAGCAAGACCTACATGGGTGCGCGTCGCCCGGCGTTCTTCTGGGACAGCATGCTGGTGACGGTGTTTGCCGTCCTGTGGATCGGCGCGCTTGCCGCCGTGGCGGTGGTCACGCAGCAGTCGCTCTGGCTGACCATCGGGGCGGGGTTTGTGGCGCCCTTCGTGTTCTGGAATTTCATGATCGGTTTCGTCGTGTACGCGCACCATACCCACACCTCCGTGGCCTGGTATGACAACAAGACGGAGTGGACGCGTGCCCAGCCCTTCGTGACGACCACGGTACACCTGATTTTCCGCTTCAGGATCGGCGCCCTGATGCACCACATCATGGAGCACACCGCGCACCACCTCGACATGGGCATTCCCATGTACCGCCTGAAGGAAGCCCAGAAATTCCTGGAAACCCATCTTCCCGGGCGCATAATCATCCAGCATTTTTCCTGGGACTGGTATTTCAAGACGGCCCGGCTGTGCAAGCTCTATGATTTCAAGGCCAAACGCTGGCTTGATTTTTATGGCAACCCCACCAGCCCGGCACTCGCCACGCAATCCTAGGACGGACCCGTCGCCCCGCCCCCCTGGCAAAGGGCGGGCGGCGTGACGGTCGAATCCCAGCTCAGGGCTTTTCTCGAAGAAGCCCCGGATGCCTTCATTGTCCACGACATTGAAGGCCGCATCACGGATGTCAACCGCAAGGCCTGTACCCTGTCGGGCTACAGCCGCGACGAACTCCTCGCCCTGCGCATCCTGGACATCGAACAGGATTTCAACATGGTCACGGCGCAGGCCCTCTGGCAG
>JAJZRV010000049.1 GCA_021850135.1 Pseudomonadota bacterium | reverse complement strand
CCACACCGGCATGCGGTTTTGCCATGGGGCTGGAACGCCTGCTGGCCCTGCTGCAGGAAACGCGCACCGACCCCATTCCGGTGGCAGGTCCCGATGTCTATGTGGTCCACCATGGCGAAGGCGCCCAAGAGACCGCTTTCCTGGTTGCCGATGCCTTGCGTTCGGCAGGACATGCCGCGGTACTGCATTGCGGCGGCGGCAATTTCAAGGCGCAGCTCAAGCGGGCCGATGCCTGCCAGGCCGCTTATGCCTTCATCGTCGGCGAAGACGAAGTGCGTCAACAACTGGTCAGTGTCAAACCGCTGCGCGGCCAGGGACCTCAACAAACCGTGTCGCTGCAGCAAGCGATTCAACTCTTGAAGTAGGACGGCCCTATGTACGATCTGGAAGAACAGGAAAAAGTCGACGCCCTCAAGGCCTGGTGGAAAGACAACGGGCAATGGGTATGGGGCATCGCCCTCGCGCTGGCCCTCGGTTATGCAGGTTTCCAGGGCTGGCGTTATTACCAGCGAACCCAGGCCGACAAGGCCGGCGTGCTGTTCGAAGCGGTTCGTGTGGCCGCCCAGCAGGGCGATGCCACAAAGACGCTGCAAGCCGCAAAGGCGTTGCAGGAGGCTCAGCCGGGCAGCGCCCTGGCCCCGCGCGGCGCCCTGATCGCCGCGGCCGTGAGCCATGCCAAGGGAGACAATGCCGCCGCCCAGTCCGAACTGGATTGGGTGGTGGGGCATGCCAAGGAAGCGGCGCTTGCTGACCTTGCGCGTCTGCGCCAGGCCGGGCTGCTTGCCGACGACAAAAAATACGACGAGGCGCTGCGCCTGCTCGAGGCCAACCATGAGGCTGATTTCGCGGCACTGACGTCGGATTTGCGCGGCGACATCCTGCTGGCGCTGAAGCGCCCGGACGAGGCCCGCGCGGCTTACACGAATGCCGTTGAAAAATCTGCGGCGGGCGACGTGCTGCACCAGATTGCCCAGAGCAAGCTCGAAGCCCTGGGAGAGTCGAAATGAAGCGGCCCATGAACGGCATCGCGCGCGCATTGCGCATTGCGGCGGTGGTCCTGGGTGTCGGGGCGGTGCTTGCAGGTTGCAGCACCGAGTCGTTTCCGGTGACGCCGCTGCAGCCCCTGCGTGCCCCCGTGCGCATTGACGTCAAATGGAAAAAGGATTTCGGCTCGGGGGAGACCTCGATGCTCTCGCCCATGCAATATATCAGCTCGGGCAATCAGGCCGTCATGGCCCCCCTGATCTATCGGGACGTGCTTTATGTGGCCAGCGAGGGCGGCGTGCTCTACGCGCTCGACCCGCTCACGGGCAAGGAGTCCTGGCGCGTCAAGACGCAGGAAATGTTCTCCGCAGGCATCGGTTCCGGCCAGGACATGCTGCTGTTGGGCAACCGCAGGGGAGAGGCGCTGGCCTACAGCCTGACGGGTGAGCTGCTGTGGCGTTCGCAACTCTCGAGCGAGCTCATGGTGGCGCCGCAGGCAGCGGAGGGCGTGGTGGTCTCGCGCACTGCCGACGGCCACATCTTCGGGCTCGATGCCGCGGACGGCAAGCGCCGCTGGATGGTGACGCGTCCCATGCCGGCCCTCGTGCTGCGCGGCGTCGGCGGCATCACGCTGGGTCGCGGTGCGGCCATGATCGGGTTGCCCGGCGGAAAACTGCTGGCGCTCAACCTGGAAAACGGCAACGTGGGTTGGGAGGCCTCGGTCTCCGTCCCCAAGGGGTCCACCGAACTGGAACGGGTCAATGACGTGGTAGGCAACCCGGTATTCGGGTTCCGCGACGTCTGCAGTGCCTCCTATCAGGGAAAGACGGCCTGCCTCGACGCGTCCTCCGGCCAGATGATCTGGACCCGGGACATCTCGCCGGTCGGCGCCATGGCCGCCGAGGGCAACAAGCTGTTCGTGGTGGATGACAAGAGCAACGTCATCGCACTCAACCGCTCCAGCGGCACGGTGGCCTGGAAGGAAGAGTCCCTGCAGGGCCGCTACCTGGCGCCCCCGGCGGTCACCCAGGATTACGTCGTGGCCGGTGATATCGAAGGCATCGTCCATTTCCTTTCGCGCGCCGATGGCGCCGAAGTCGGACGAGCCAAAACCGAAAACGTGTCCATCACCGATTCTCCCCTGGCCCTGGGTGAAAACCTGGTCCTGGTCAGAAACCGGAACGGCAAGTTTTTTGCGCTCGCCCCCCAATAACGGCACCCAGAACATGCTCCCAACAGTCGTCATCGTGGGCCGCCCCAATGTGGGGAAGTCCACACTTTTCAATCGCCTGACCAAGTCCCGCGCGGCCCTGGTGGCCGACCTGCCGGGGCTTACCCGCGATCGTCACTACGGGCGCGCGCGTTTTGGCGACCTGCAGTACCTGGTGATTGATACCGGCGGGTTCGAGCCGGTCATCCGTGAGGGAATCCAGGTGGAGATGGCGCGCCAGACGTTGCAGGCCATGGACGAAGCCGACCGCATCATTTTCCTCACGGACGGCCGCGCCGGACTGACGCCCGGCGATCGCAGCATCGCCGAAGAGTTGCGGCGTCGTGCCAAGCAGGTCACGGTGGCCGTCAACAAGGTGGAAGGCATGCCGGGGGACCAGGTCACCGCCGAGTTCTACGAACTGGGTCTGGGCGAACCCATTCCCGTTTCGTCGGCGCATGGCGAAGGCATTACCACGCTGGTGGAACATGTGCTGGCCGGATATTCCCCCGAGCAGGAAGCCGCGGCACCGCCCCGTGATGACTCCATTCCGCGCATCGCCATCGTGGGCCGGCCCAATGTGGGGAAATCCACGCTGGTCAACCAGTTGCTGGGGGAGGAGCGGATGATCGCCTTCGACCAGCCCGGCACGACGCGGGACAGCATCTACGTGGATTTTGAAAAGGGCGGCAAGCGCTACACCCTCATTGATACGGCGGGACTGCGCCGTCGGGGCAAGGTGTTCGAGGCCGTCGAAAAGTTTTCAGTCATCAAGACCATGCAGGCCGTCGAGGACGCCAACGTGGTGGTGCTCACCCTGGATGCCCAGCAGGATATTTCCGACCAGGACGCGCACATTGCGGGGTACATCCTGAACGCGGGCCGGGCGGTCGTCGTGGCTGTCAACAAATGGGATGGACTCGAAACCTTTCGCCGCGACACGGTCAAGAGCGAGCTCGTGCGCAAGCTGGGCTTTCTCGACTTTGCCAGCTACCTGTTCGTTTCCGCCCTGAATGGCACCGGCGTCAAGGGGCTGCTGCCCGCCGTGGATGCAGCCTATGCCGCGGCCATGGCCAAGCTGTCCACGCCCAAATTGACGCGCGTGCTGCAGGCGGCGGTAACGCAGCACCAGCCCCCCAAGGCGGGGCCCTTCCGGCCCAAGCTGCGCTATGCCCACCAGGGCGGACATAACCCGCCCATCGTGGTGGTCCACGGTTCGGCCATCGCGCACATTCCCGAGTCCTACCGGCGATATCTCGAAAACACCTTCCGCAATGCCTTCGAACTCCGGGGGACCCCGTTGCGCGTCGAGTTCCGTCAGGGCCACAACCCGTTCGCCGATCGCAAGCCCAAGCCACTCACCGAATCCGAGCAGAACCGGCTGCGGCGCGAACGCCGGCGCGGTCGCAAGCTGTTTGGAAAGCAGTGACGGACACGCATTGGCAATTATTTACAATAAGTAGTATAATCGCACCGCGGGGCAATCTTTTTTAAAAACAATGTCTTCTGGAGACAAAAATAATGAGTACGAAAGGGCAACTCTTACAAGACCCGTTTCTCAACGCACTCCGTAAAGAACATATTCCCGTTTCGATCTATCTGGTCAACGGTATCAAGCTGCAGGGACAAGTCGAGTCCTTTGATCAATATGTTGTGCTGCTGAAAAACACCACCACCCAAATGGTGTACAAGCACGCCATCTCTACCGTCGTGCCGGCACGTTCCGTGTCCATGCCTACTGAATCCGGTTCCGAAAGCTGATGACGCGATGACGGATTCTGGCCCCCTGGTGGGCCGGGGTCGTAAATCCCCCCCCAGAAAACCCGAGATGGTCGGTGCTCTGGAAACCACAGAGCAGGTCGTCGGTGATCCACAGCGCGTAGTACTGGTCAGCCTCGATCTGGGCCGCGATTCCGACAGCGTGGACGAACTGGCCCTGCTGGCCGAGAGTGCCGGCCTGACCGTGGTGGACACCGTCCTGGGCAAGCGTCTCAAGCCGGACCCCAGTACCTTCGTGGGCAGCGGCAAGGTCCAGGAGGTGGCCGAACGCGTGGGGGCCACGCAGGCCGGCCTCGTCATCATGAACCACGACATCTCTCCCGCACAGGAACGCAATCTCGCGCGCGCGCTGGGGTGCAGGGTCATTGACCGCACCAGCCTGATTCTCGATATCTTTGCGCAACGCGCCCGCAGCCACGAGGGGTTGCTCCAGGTGGAACTGGCCCAGCTGGAACGCCTGGCCACACGCCTCGTCCGTGGCTGGACGCACCTGGAACGGCAAAAGGGCGGGATCGGCCTGCGCGGCCCGGGTGAGACGCAACTGGAAACCGACCGCCGCCTGCTGGGAAAACGCGTCAAGACGCTCAAGGAACGCCTGGCAAAAGTGCGCCGCAGCCACCGCACGCAGCGCCAGGCCCGCGGCAAGGCGGGCGTGTTGCAGGTGTCCCTGGTGGGATACACCAATGCGGGAAAATCCACCCTGTTCAATCGCCTCACGCATGCCAAGGCCTATACGGCAGACCAGCTGTTTGCCACGCTCGATACGACCAGCCGCAAGCTCTACCTGGGCGCGGGGGCGTCAGTCGTCCTGTCGGACACGGTCGGGTTCATCCGTCACCTGCCGCACACCCTGGTGGCGGCCTTCAGGGCGACGCTCGAGGAAACCCGGGATGCGGACCTGCTGGTGCATGTGGTGGACAGTGCCGATCCCGAGCGCGACGAGCAGATCGAGGCGGTCAACGCCGTGCTTGCAGAAATCGGCGCCGATCAGGTGCCCCAACTCCTGGTCTACAATAAAGTGGACCGCATGCCCCTGGGTCAGGCCGGAATGGAGCGCGATGCCTATGGTACAATTTCGACGGTTCGGGCGAGCGCTTTGACGGGTGCCGGGATGGAATACATCCGCCAGGCATTTGCCGAGATGTGCCAATCCCGACGACAGGAAGCCGAACAATCCGAAGCTCCCACCGAGAGACAGATTGAAGATCCCAATGGCACAGAATGATCCCCAGTGGGGAAAGAACCATAACGAAGGCCCGCCCGATCTCGATGAGATCTGGCGCAGACTCGTTCAGAAGCTGAAATCGAAGGGAGCGCCGGGTCAGGCCGCACCGCGCAGCTCCGGTGGTGCTCCCGCCGGTCCTGGCGGCGGCGGGGGGGTGAGCCTGCCGGGCGGAAAGACCGCCCTGCTGGCCTTGCTGGCAGGCCTTGTGGTGGTCTGGTTGCTGTCCGGCTTTTACATCGTGGATGCCGGGCGCATCGGCGTGATCCTGCGTTTTGGAAAATTCCAGGAAACCACGGCGCCGGGGCCGCACTGGCATCTGCCTTACCCCATCGAAACCCAGGCTGCGGGCAGCCCGCTCAACGTGGCGCAGGTGCGCACCGTGGAGCTGGGGTATCGCACCAACCTCAAATCCAAGGTCCTGCATGAATCCCTCATGCTGACCGACGACGAAAACATCATCGACAACCAGTTTGCCATCCAGTACACCATCAAGGATCCCCAGGCTTTCCTGTTCAACAACCGCGATCCGGACGAGGCTGTCATGCAGGTGGCCGAAACGGCGATCCGCGAAGTGGTGGGGCGCAACAAAATGGACTTTGTCCTGTATGAGGGACGATCGCAGATTGCAGACGAATCGGCCCGGCTGATGCAGGAAATCCTGGACCGCTATCAGACCGGCATTGCCATCAGCAAGGTCAACATGCAGAATGCGCAGCCGCCCGAGCAGGTCCAGGCAGCCTTCGACGATGCGGTCAAGGCAGGCCAGGACAGGGAGCGTCAGACCAACGAAGGGCAGGCCTATGCCAACGACATCATCCCCCGGGCCAAGGGCACGGCGTCCCGCCTGCTCGAGGAAGCCAAGGCCTATGCGCAACGGGTCGTGATCCGCGCTGAGGGCGATGCCAGCCGCTTCAAGCAGGTCCTGGGCGAATATGTCAAAGCCCCGGAAGTGACACGCCAGCGTTTATATCAGGACATGATGCAACAAGTGTTGACCAATACCACCAAAGTGGTGGCGGACCAGAAATCGGGCACCAATCTGCTGTACCTGCCGCTCGACAAGCTCATCCAGGCCAGCGACCGTGCCGAGGGCGCAGCGGACGGTGCGCCAGTTCCGCGCCCTGCGATCACGCCGCCTGCAACCGCACCGGCAACGTCGTCGGCTCCGGCCGGCACCTCTTCAACCACATCGCCACCCCAGGTGGACGCGGGGCAGGAAGGCCGTTCCCGCGATGCCTTCCGGTCGCGTGACAGGGAGCCCCGGCCATGATGAAGGATGTGGGTGCCTACCTGATCGGCCTCATCGTCGTGGCGCTTCTGGCCATGTTCAGCCTGTACACCGTCAACCAGACCCAGGAAGCACTGGTCTTCCAGCTGGGTGAAGTGGTGGCGGTCCGGACGACGCCGGGACTCTACTTCAAGATCCCCCTGATCCAGAACGTCCGGTTCTTCGACATCCGCGTCCAGACCCTCGACAACAAGGATCCGGAGCGTTTCATCACGTCCGAGAAAAAACCGCTGCTGGTGGATTATTTCGTCAAGTGGCGGATTGCCGACGTCAAGCAGTTTTATGTCAGCGTGGGCGGCGACGAGCGGCGTGCCCAGGTTCGCCTGAGCCAGACCGTCAACGGCGACTTGCGCTCCGAGTTTGCGCAGCGCACCGTGCACGAAGCCGTTTCGGGTGAGCGCGCCAAGATCATCGAAGCCATGCGCGCCCGTGCAGATCACGATGCGCGCCAGATCGGCATCCAGGTCCTGGACGTCAGGATCCGGCGGGTGGAGTTGACCCCCGAGGTGAGCGATTCGGTCTATCGCCGCATGGAAGCGGAGCGCAAGCGCGTGGCCAATGAGCTGCGTTCCACCGGGGCCGGCGAGGCCGAGACGATCCGGGCAGATGCCGAGCGCCAGCGCGAAGTCATCCTGGCCGAAGCCTTTCGCGAGGCCCAGCGCATCAAGGGCTCGGGCGACGCCAAGGCCTCATCCATCTATGCCGAAGCCTACGGACGGAACCCCGAGTTCTACGCCTTCTACCGCAGCCTGGAAACCTACCAGCAAGGGCTGAAAGGGAAGGGCGACGTCCTGGTGCTGGATCCTTCGTCCGAATTCTTCAGATACTTCAAGAATACGCCGGGCGCCTCCGGTAAAAAGTGAACTTCCCATGCAGTCTTTGTTAACCGCGCTGGCGTTGGTGCTCGTACTGGAAGGGCTGATGCCTTTCATCGCACCCGCCCGCTGGCGCGAAACCATCACGCGGATTGGTCAATTCAGCGATGGTCAAATCCGCTTCCTGGGGTTGGGCGCCATTCTGGCTGGCGTCGTTTTGATGCAGGTGACAAGATGACCTATCGCTGGCTGCTTCCCGAATACATCGAAGACCTCCTGCCACCCGAGGCCTGGCGCGTGGAGATGGCGCGCCGCCAATTGCTGGACCTGTTTCGCGAGCGCGGCTTTCAGCTCGTGATGCCGCCGCTGCTGGAATACGTGGAATCCCTGCAGACCGGGACCGGTCGCGACATGGATCTCCTGACCTTCCGCCTGGTGGACCAGCTCACCGGGCGCCAGTTGGGACTGCGCGCGGACATCACGCTGCAGGCCGCGCGCATCGACGCCCACGGCATGAACCAGCAGGGCGTCAATCGCCTGTGCTATGCCGGCAGCGTGCTGCACACGCGTCCCGAGGGGCTCAACCAGTCGCGCGAGCCCTACCAGCTCGGCGCCGAAATCTATGGCCTGGAAGGATTGGCTGGCGACATCGAGATCCAGGAGCTGATGCTGGAAGCCCTGAAGCGCGTGGGCCTGGCACAGGTCACGCTGGACGTGGGACACGTGGGGCTGTTTCGCGCCCTGGCGGGACTGGCGGGACTGGACGAAAAGACCGAGGCGGAGTGGTTCGAGGCCCTGCAGAACAAGGACATTCCCAGCCTGCAATCGCTTTCGGACAGCCTTGCTTCGCCGATGGGTGCGGCACTGCGCCGTCTGCCCGAACTCAATGGCGATCGCAGCGTGCTGGCGCAGGCGCGGGCGCAGTTGCCCCAGGTGCCGCAGATCCATGACGTGCTGGCGCAACTGGAAGCCGTGGCCGACCACTTTGAAGGGCGCGTTCCGCTGAATTTTGACCTGGCCGAACTGCGCGGTTATCACTACCACAGCGGGCTCGTGTTTGCGGCCTACGCCACGGGCCATTCCGATGCCGTGGCCCGGGGCGGGCGCTACGACGAAATCGGCCGCGTGTTCGGTCGTGCGCGACCGGCCACCGGGTTCAGCCTGGATTTGCGCGAGTTGTTGCCCTCCTTACCCGAAGCCTGAGCGATCGGCCAACCCGTTTTTTGATCAATACAGAAATTTTGGAGACTTTCTCTTCATGGCAAGAAATGTTGTAGTCGTAGGGACCCAGTGGGGCGACGAGGGCAAGGGCAAGCTGGTGGACTGGCTGACCGATCATGCCGATGGCGTGGTGCGCTTTCAGGGCGGACACAATGCCGGCCACACGCTCGTCATCGGCGGCAAGAAGACGGTCCTCAGCCTGATCCCAGCCGGCATCCTGCGCGAACACGTGGAATGCTTCATCGGCAATGGCGTGGTGTTGTCCCCCGAAGCCCTGATGAAGGAAATCGACATGCTCGAATCCTCCGGCGTGTCGGTGGCGGCGCGTCTGCGCATCAGCGAAGCCTGTCCCGTCATCCTGCCGTATCACGTGGCGGTGGATCGCGCGCGCGAACAGGCCAAGGGTGAAAGCAAGATCGGCACGACCGGGCGGGGCATCGGCCCGGCCTACGAGGACAAGGTGGCGCGGCGCGCCATCCGCCTGCAGGACCTGTTTTATCCCGCCCGCTTCGAGGCCAAACTGCGCGAGGTGCTGGACTACCACAATTTCGTGCTGACGCATTATTTCAAAACCGATGCGGTGGATTTTGCCCAGACGCGCGATCAGGCGCTGCAGCTGGCCGAGCGTATCCGCCCCATGGTGGCCGACGTCTCGCCCTTGCTCTACAAGGCCAACCAGGAAGGCAAGAACCTGCTGTTTGAAGGCGCGCAGGGCACCCTGCTCGACATCGATCACGGCACCTACCCCTTCGTCACTTCCAGCAATTGCATTGCTGGTGCTGCATCGGCTGGCTGCGGTGTGGGTCCCCAGCAACTGCACTACGTGCTGGGCATCACCAAGGCGTACACGACGCGCGTGGGCTCGGGGCCGTTTCCCACCGAGCTCGATGATGCTGTCGGCAAGCAGCTGGCCACCCGGGGCCATGAATTCGGCGCAGTCACGGGGCGTCCCCGGCGCACCGGATGGTTTGACGCAGCGGCCCTCAAACGCGCCATCCAGATCAACGGGGTGTCCGGCCTGTGCGTGACCAAGCTTGACGTCATGGACGGGGTGGAAACCGTCAGGATCTGCGTGGGCTACCGTCGTAACGGCGCCGTCAGCGACATCCTGCCCCTGGGTGCGGAAGCCATCGCCGAATGCGAGCCCATTTACGAAGACATGCCGGGCTGGTCGGAGAGCACGGTGGGTGTGGAACAACTGGATCAGCTGCCGGTGAATGCCAGACGCTATCTGGATCGCATGGCTGAGCTTTGCGGCGTTCCCGTGGACATGGTTTCCACCGGTCCCGACCGCCGTGAAACCATTGTGATGCGCCATCCCTTCGAGGCCTGAACATCGGCCTTGCCTTCGCCGGGAGTGGCTGGACGCACTGCCGGCGAAGCTTGCCAGACTTCATGGCAAGCCGCAGGGGGAAGTGCGATACTGGAAACCTGCTGTGGGATTTTTCTGTACGACTGGAGCCGAGGGTGGTGCCGAGAAGAGGACTCGAACCTCCACAGTGTTGCCACCGCCAGGACCTGAACCTGGTGCGTCTACCAATTCCGCCATCTCGGCACGAAACTTACAAGACCGTCTGGTCAGTGACCAGTACAATCGAGAACTTCGAATCTCTGAATTTTAAAGGATCCCCTTATTTTGTCAACCAAAAAAATACCTTTGAGGCTGCAGGACCCGTTTCTGGAGCGTGAAAAGGCGCAATACCCCGAGCCGCTGCCCAGTCGCGAATTCATCCTGCAGCTGCTGGAACGCGAAGGCGTGCCGGTTACGGTGGAACAACTCGAACGCCTGCTGACGATCCACGCCAGCGAACGCGAACTTTTTGCACGCCGCCTGCGCGCCATGGAGCGCGAGGGGCAGATCATGCGCAATCGCAAGAATGCGCTCTGCCTGCCCGCCAAGCTCGACCTCATCAAGGCGCGCGTGGAAGGCCACCCCGACGGTTTCGGCTTTGCCGTCCGCGAGGATGGGGGCAGCGACATTTTCCTTGGCCCGCGCGAAATGCAGCGCGTGCTACACGGTGACCGCGTCATGGTGCGCACCGTCGGCGTGGACCAGCGCGGCCGCCCCGAAGGCGCCATCGTGGAGATCCTGGAGCATGTCAACAGCCGCCTCGTGGCGCGCCTGTTCCAGGAGCAGGGCGTCCTGTTTGCCGTGGCCGAAAACAAGCGCATCAGCCAGGATATCCTGGTGGCGCCGGGTCAGGAAGGCGGGGCGCGGCCCGGGCAGGTGGTGATGGTCGAACTGATCAAGCAGCCCAGCCGCCAGGCCGAGCCCATTGCCCGGGTTGTCGAGATCTTGGGCAACTATGCCGACCCTGGCATGGAAGTGGAAATCGCCCTGCGCAAGCATGAACTGCCCCACGAGTTTTCGACTGCGGCCCAGGCCATGGCCGACAAGCTGCCCGATGCCGTGCGCAAGTCCGATCACAAGGGGCGCGAGGATTTGCGCCACCTGCCCCTGGTGACGATTGATGGCGAGACGGCCAAGGATTTCGACGACGCGGTCTACGCCGAACCCATTCCGGGCGGGCACCGCCTGGTGGTGGCCATCGCCGACGTGTCCCACTACGTCCGCCCCAAGGATGCGCTGGACCAGACGGCCTTCGAGCGCGGCAACAGCGTGTATTTTCCGCGCCGGGTCATTCCCATGCTGCCCGAGGCACTCAGCAACGGCCTGTGCTCGCTCAATCCCGAAGTGGACCGGCTTTGCATGGTCTGCGACATGGAGGTCTCGGATCAGGGGCAAATCCGGCAGTACCGCTTTTACCCTGCCGTCATGCACTCGCATGCGCGCCTGACCTACACCGAAGTGGCCGCCATCCTGGAGCACCCCGAGCGCGCCGACAGCGCGCGTCGGCCGCTGATTCCCCACCTGCAGCAGCTGGAAGCCCTGTTCCGCGTGTTCCTCAAGGCCCGCGCGGCCCGCGGTGCCATTGATTTTGCCAGCGACGAAACGCGGATGGTGTTTGACGATCGCGGCAAAATCGAGACCATCCTGCCCGTGGAGCGCAACGACGCGCACCGCCTGATCGAGGAATGCATGCTGGCGGCCAATGTGTGCGCGGCGCATTTTCTGGAAGAGCACCACCATCCCACGCTCTATCGCATCCACCCCGCACCGGCCCCCGAACGCCTGGAGATCGTGCGCGAGTTTCTGGGAGAACTGGGATTGCAGCTTTCCGGCGGCGATGCGCCGCAGGCTGCAGACTATGCCCAGCTGATTCATAAAATCCAGGGGCGGCCCGACCAGCGCCTGCTGGAAACCGTCCTGCTGCGCTCGTTGCAGCAGGCGCAGTACAGCCCGGAAAACGTGGGCCACTTCGGCCTTGCGTATCCCGCCTACGCCCACTTCACGTCGCCCATCCGGCGCTACCCCGATTTGCTGGTGCACCGGGCCATCCGCGCCGTTCTGGGCCAGGAGGTCTACGCCCCGGGAGACTGGAAAGCCATCGGCGTGCATTGCTCCATGACCGAGCGCCGTGCCGATGAGGCCACACGCGATGTGGAAGCCTGGCTGAAATGCTTCTTCATGAAGGACAAGGTGGGCGATGTGTTTGAAGGCACAGTGAGTTCCGTCACCGGTTTCGGGTTGTTCGTCGCGCTGGATGAGGTTTACGTGGAAGGGCTGGTGCACATTTCCGAGCTGGGAAGAGATCG
>JAJZRV010000005.1 GCA_021850135.1 Pseudomonadota bacterium | reverse complement strand
ACAGCCTCTGACAACGCAAACGGTCCGGTCTCGGTGCGGCGCAACCCGCTGAGGTAGCCTCCGCAACCCAGCGCCGCCCCGATGTCGGCGGCCAGGACGCGAATGTAGGTTCCCTTGCTGACCTTGACGGAGAGCGTCAGGGTCTCGCCATCCCAGTCCTCGACCTTCTGCGCCAACACTTCAATCTGCCGCGCGGTGCGGACAACATCCAGGCCGGCGCGAGCATACTGGTACAGCGGCCGCCCCGCCACCTTGAGCGCGGAATGCATGGGCGGATACTGCGTCTGCACGCCAAGGAACTGCTGCAGGACCGACTCGATCGCGGCAAGCGACCCCGCAAAGGGGTGTACCGGCGTAATCTCGCCTTCGCCATCGCCAGTGGAACTGCTGTAGCCCAAACGAATGCGCGCCTGGTACGCCTTGGGAGCGTCCAGCAGCCATCCGGAAAACTTGGTGGCCTCCCCCAGGCAAAGGGTCAGAAGGCCGGTGGCATGTGGATCAAGCGTGCCGGTGTGGCCTGCCTTGCGCGCGGCCAGGAGGTGGCGCGCGCGTTGCAATGCCGTATTCGAAGACAGCCCGAAGGGTTTGTCGAGCAGCAGAACGCCAGTGATGTCGCGAAGCGGCGTCCGTTCGGCGCGAACGCTAAATTGCTCAGGACTTTTCGTGGTGTTGGGCATCCGAAGCCACCGCCTCATCAATCAAACTGGACAAAGCCACTGCGCGATCCAGGGTCTGATCTTCGAGAAAGTGCAGTTGCGGCATAGTGCGCAACGTCATGCGTCGGCCCAGCTGGCGGCGCAGAAAACCGGCTCCCTCCTGCAGCGCCTCGAGGGTTCGGTGCAACGATTCCTGCCCCTGCAGGGAACTGACGTAAACCTTGGCGTGCGAATAGTCGGCGGACACTTCCACCGCAGTGACGGTCACCATGCCCACCCGCGGATCCTTGAGCTCGCGCCGGATCAGGTCGGACAGATCCTTCTGGATCTGGTCTCCGATGCGCCGGCTGCGCGGAAAGGCGTTCAAGGCAGATCTCCCGGTCAGAGCGTACGCGCCACTTCAACCACTTCGAAGGTTTCGAGCTTGTCGCCCACCTGGATATCGTTGTAGTTTTTGAGGGACAGGCCGCATTCGAATCCGGCTTTCACTTCACGCACGTCGTCCTTGAACCGCTTCAGGGAATCGAGCTCGCCGGTATGGATCACCACGTTGTCGCGCAGCAAGCGCACGCCGGCACCGCGCTTGATCGAGCCTTCCAGCACGTAGCAGCCCGCCACGGCCCCCACCTTGGAGATGCGGAACACTTCACGGATTTCCACCAGCCCCGTGATGTTTTCCTTGCGATCAGGCGAGAGCATGCCAGAGAGAGCGGCCTTCACCTCATCCACGGCGTTATAGATGATGTCGTAGTAGCGGACGTCCACGCCGCTGCTGGAAATCAGCTTGCGCGCGGTAGCATCGGCACGGGTGTTGAAGCCGATGATCACTGCCTTGGAGGCGAGCGCTAGGTTCACGTCCGATTCGGTGATGCCGCCCACTGCCGCATGCACGATGTTGACCCGGACTTCGTCCGTGGACAGCTTTTGCAGCGATTGGGTCAGTGCCTCGTAGGAACCCTGCACATCGGCCTTGATGATGAGCGACAGCGTCTTGACGCCACCCTCGGCCATCTGGTCGAACATGTTTTCAAGCTTGGCAGCCTGCTGCTTGGCAAGTTTGACGTCGCGGAACTTGCCTTGACGGAACAACGCAATTTCGCGGGCCTTGCGTTCGTCGTTGAGGACCATCACGTCCTCGCCAGCGACAGGCACTTCGGTCAAGCCCTGGATCTCCACCGGAATGGAGGGGCCCGCTTCATCAACGGGATGTCCCGCTTCATCCAGCATGGCACGAACGCGGCCATAGGAGGCTCCCGCGAGGACCATGTCGCCGCGTCGCAAGGTGCCCGATTGCACCAGGATCGTCGCCACGGGACCGCGGCCCTTATCCAGGCGCGCCTCAATGACGATGCCTTTGGCGGGGGTGTTTCTGGGCGCCTTGAGTTCCAGCACCTCGGCCTGCAGCAGCACGGATTCCAGCAGGTCGTCGATGCCCTGACCCGTCTTTGCAGAAACCTGGACGAACTGGGCTTCACCGCCATACTCTTCCGGCAGCACGCCTTGCGCCACCAGTTCGCTCTTGATGCGCTCGAAATTGGCTTCGGGCTTGTCGATTTTGTTCACTGCCACGACTACGGGGACCTGAGCCGCCTTGGTATGGTGGATGGCCTCGATGGTTTGGGGCATGACGCCGTCATCGGCAGCCACCACCAGAATCACGATGTCCGTGACCTTGGCACCGCGTGCACGCATGGCGGTAAACGCCTCGTGTCCCGGCGTGTCGAGAAACGTCACCATGCCGCGTGCCGTTTCCACGTGGTAGGCGCCGATATGCTGGGTAATGCCCCCCGCTTCGCCGCTGGCCACCCGGGTACGCCGGATGTAATCGAGCAACGAGGTCTTGCCGTGGTCCACGTGGCCCATCACGGTGACCACCGGTGCGCGCGGTTCCGGAATGGCGTCTTCGTGCTCGCCGCCGGTTTCGGCCAGCAAGGCCTCCGGATCGTCGAGCTTCGCCGGCTTCGCCACGTGACCCAGTTCTTCCACCACGATCATGGCGGTTTCCTGGTCCAGCACCTGGTTGATCGTGACCATCATCCCCATCTTCATCAGGGTTTTGATGACCTCGGCGGCCTTGACGGCCATTTTCTGGGCCAGCGCTGCGACAGTAATGGTTTCGGGCACCAGCACTTCGTGCACGATGGGCTCGGTGGGTGCCGAGAAGGCATGCAGCCCATCCTCGGCCTTATGGCCCTTGTGGCGCGCCTTGGGGTCGCGCCAGGCCGTGCTGCTGGCGGCGTCTCCCCGGGTCTTCAGACCGCGGCGCTTGTTTCCATCGTCCATCCAGGTCGTAGGCTTTTCAGCCTTCTTGCCGCTTTTCTTGGGCGCTGCCTTCTCGGCAGGTTTGGCTGCCGGGCGATGCAACGTCCCCGTCTTTTCATCCGGCTTGACTGCTGCCTTCTCTGCCTGGGCACGTGCGGCGGCCGCCTGCGCTTCGGCGAGCGCCTTTTCTTCAGCCTCTTTCTTGGCCTTGGCACGGGCGATCTTGTCCATGGCGTCCGCCGTCTGGCGCGCCCTCAGTTCGGCCTGGCGACGGGCTTCCTGGCTGCGCAGCGCACGCTGCGCCTCATCAATGGGGCTGGGGGGAGCGGCCGGTACCTCTGCAACCACGACAGGCGGCTCGGGTTCAACGGCCACCGGCACTTCGGGTTCGGGAACGACGACTTCCGCAACTACCTCCACTTCAGGCTCCGGTGCGGGCTGCACTTCCGGCTCGGGGGCTGGCACCACGGCAAGCCCCTGGGCCTCTTCTTCGCCCGGCACCAAAGCTTCCGTGCTGTCCCGCTTGACCAGGACGCGCTTCTTGCGCACTTCTACCTGGATGGTCCGGGCCTTGCCCGTTGCACTGTCTGCTTTCTTGATTTCGCTGGTCTGCTTGCGCGTCAGCGTAATGCGGGTTTTTGGCTCAGAACGTCCGTGCTGCTCCCGCAAATGGTCGAGCAGCTGTGTTTTGTCTTTTTCGCTGATACTATCGGCCGCAGTCGACTTGTTCACCCCTGCCGCCTTGAGTTGTACCAGCAGCGTTTCCGGGGTGACTTTCAATTCAACAGCCAGATCAGCCACCGTTGCTTTTGCCATTCAAATTCTCCGATACCTCACTCAAACATCGGCGCGCGCGCCGTCATGATGAGTTCCTTGGCGCGTTCCGCGTCGATTCCCGTCAGCTCGGACAATTCGTCCACTGCCAAGTCTGCCAGATCCTGGATCGTCTTGATCCCCTTGGAAGCAAAGAGCAGTGCTGTATCCGGATCCATTCCTGCCATGCTCTGCAAGTCTTCTGCCGCATGTTCGACCTGTTCTTCCGAAGCGATGGCTTCGGTGAGCAGGGCGTTGCGTGCCCGACTGCGCAACTCGTTGACGGTGTCCTCGTCGAAAGCCTCGATAGCCAGCATTTCGTTGATCGGAACGTAGGCCACCTCTTCCAGCGAGCTGAAACCTTCCTGAATCAGGATGTCTGCCACTTCTTCGTCCACATCGAGACGCTTCACGAACAGGTCGCGGATTTTTGAGGATTCCGCCGCATCCTTTTCATGGGCCTGGTCTTCGGTCATGATGTTGAGCGTCCAGCCCGTCAACTCGGATGCAAGGCGCACGTTCTGTCCGCTCCGCCCGATGGCCTGGGCCAACTGATCCTCGTCCACCACCACATCCATGCTGTGGCTGTCTTCGTCCACGCGGATGGAGTTGACCTCTGCCGGAGCCAGCGCATTGATGACGAACTGCGCGGGGTCTTCCGACCAGAGGATGATGTCCACCCTCTCGCCGCCCAGTTCCGCTGTCACCGCCTGGACCCGGGAGCCCCGCATGCCCACGCAGGTGCCGATGGGATCGAGGCGGCGGTCGTTGGATTTGACGGCGATCTTGGCCCGAATGCCAGGATCGCGCGCAGCGGATTTGATCTCCAGCAGCCCTTCCTCGATTTCGGGGACTTCCAGCTCGAACAGCTTGATGATGAATTCGGGCGCGAGACGCGACAGAATCAACTGCGGTCCACGACCGCCACGCTCCACGCGCGACAGATAGCCGCGGACGCGATCGCCGATGCGCAGGTTTTCGCGCTGGATCATCTGGTCACGCGGCAGCAACGCCTCGATCCGCCCCGATTCGATGATGGCATTGCCCCGATCCAGCCGCTTGACGGTGCCGGTCACGAGGCTTTCTTTGCGCTCCAGAAAATCGTTGAGAATCTGCTCGCGTTCAGCGTCGCGAATTTTCTGGAAAATCACCTGCTTGGCCGCCTGTGCGCCAATTCGCCCGAAATCAATTGGCTCGAGCGGCTCTTCGATCACGTCGCCGGGCTGCGCGTCGGGGTTGCGCAGCACCGCCTGCGACAGTGGAAGTTCCTGGAATTCGGACAACCAGTCGGCATCATTGACGACCCGCCATACCCGGAAAGACTTGAAGTCACCCGTTTCGCGATCGATTTCGACGCGCACGTCAATGTCTTCCTCACCATGTTTTTTTCGGGTTGCCGAGGCCAACGCCATTTCCAGCGCGATGAAGACGATGTCGGGATCGACACTCTTCTCGCGGGCCAGGGCATCCACCAGCATCAGCACTTCCTTGCTCATAAGGCCTCCAGTCAAATCTCAGGAACGAGGTTGGCACGGTCAATACCCGCCACCTCTATTTCAATGGCAACGCCATCTACGTCCAGTACCAATACGGTGTCCGAAACCGAAACAATGCGTCCGACGAAATTGCGCTGACCCGCTCGCGGCACACGCAAGCGCAGCTTGACGTCGCGCCCCGCAAACCGAGCAAAATCGGCAACCCGCTTGAGCGGCCGATCCAGCCCGGGCGAGGAAACCTCCAACCGGTCGTAATCAATGCCTTCCACGGCAAACAACCGCGTCAGCTGGTTGCTGACCGTGGCGCAATCCTCGACGCCGATGCCGTTCGGTTTATCAATGTAGACGCGCAACAGGCCGCGCCCGGCGCGCTCCAGATCCACAAATTCGTAGCCCAAGCCGGTCACGGTTTTTTCAATCAGGGCCGACGCTTCCATCTGGACTCCACTCCCGCTGAACCCTGTCAGCAAATAAAAAATGGGCTCGAGGCCCACTTTTTTCAAAAACTTTTCTACCAAGCCGTGAATTATAGCTTATTTTCTAACCAACTGTCCAGAAAATGCACGCCCCAATTCACCCCGAAGCCGGTGACATCCGACCCCACCGCCCCCAAACCGCCCTCGTTGCTGGAGGCTGACAGATCCATATGAACCCAGGGGCGCTCCGCCGTGAAACGGGACAGGAAGCGCGCGGCCAGGATGTGGTCGGCCGTCCCGTCTGGCGTGCATTGTTTGACGTCGGCCACCTTGCTGTCGAGCTGGGGGTCATAATCGGCGGGCGACGGAAAGGCCACGACCCGCTCACCCACCGCATCGCCCACCGCCACCGCCAATTGGGCCAGCGGCGTGCTGCTGGCAAAGATGCCGCTGAAGCGGCTGCCCAGCGCGGTATGCATGCTCCCCGTCAATGTGGCGAAATCCACCATCAGGTCCGGTTGTTGCCGCGCGGCCAGGGTCAGCGTATCCGCCAGAACCATGCGGCCCTCGGCATCCGTATGAACCACTTCGATGGTAGTCCCGTTCAGGGCGGTGACCACGTCGTTCTGCTTGTAGGCCTGCGGACTGATGTGGTTCTGGGCCAGCGCCAGCCAGCAATCCACCACCAGCGGCAAACGCAGCCGGCTTGCCGCAGACAGGATTCCGAGCGCCACGGCAGAACCGTTCATGTCCTCGTGCATGCCATACATGTACTTGGCCGGCTTGAGGTTATGCCCTCCGGTGTCAAAGCAAATGCCTTTTCCCACCAGGGCCACCCGTTTGCGGGCCCGTGCGCCGCGGTACTGCAAGTGCACGATTGCCGCATCCGCCGGATCGCTGCCTTGAGCCACCGCCACAAAAGCCCCCGCTCCCATGGATTTGAGCCGGGCCAGGGGATACTCCGCAAGCCGCCAGCCGCGCTCCCGGGCCAGCAAGCGAATCTGCTGGCGGTAACGCCCCGGCGTCAATTCATTGGGAGGGAACAGGGTCAGGGTGCGGGCCAGGGTATTGCCCTCAGCCACCGCACGAGCGGCTTCGAAGCGTGCGTCGCCCGGGGCCGCCCCCTGCAGGAAAATGGTCTGGATCCCCGCTTTGCCCGCACTTTTCCTGGTCGGCAAGGCCACCCCGTTCAGCCAGGCAGCATGCAGTGCCGGCCCCGCCACGGCGGCACGGGCAGCCGCAGCTCCCGTCAACACCAGCGCGAGGGTCTGGGGATGCTCCTCCAGCAAGGGCTTGAGCGCCTTGCACAAGGCGGACTGCTGTTCAAAACGGGTACGGGAGGGGTTCACCCAGACCCACGATAGCAGCAAGCCTTCGGCCGACACCCCGACCACCGGGCCGGTCTGCAGCGACGCCGGGGCCTCTCCGCGGCGTCGCAACGTCGCAAGCAGCGTGTCCAGACCAGGCACCGCCTGGCCCGCAACGGGAGCCTCCGTCAAAACCACGAGCGCGTGACGGATGCCCTGCCGGCGCCAGCCGGAGTCGGGTCCCGCAAGCGGTTTCAGCTGCGCGAGTTGCTGCTGTCTGGAGTTCAGGGAGAGATGCGGCCGGGTCGTTGCCATCATGATCGCGTGCAATATCGTAACGAGGCGATGGTATCATGCCCCCCATGCAACAGTATCTCCAGTTCATCAGCGACATCCTCGAGCGCGGGGTCATCAAAACCGACCGGACCGGGGTGGGCACGCGCAGTATCTTTGGCTACCAGATGCGTTTTGATCTGCGTGCCGGGTTTCCCCTCGTCACCACCAAAAAACTGCACCTGCAGTCCATCATCCACGAACTGATCTGGTTTCTCTCCGGCGATACCAATATCGCCTACCTCAAGCGCAATGGGGTCAGCATCTGGGACGAATGGGCCGATGCCGAGGGCAGCCTGGGTCCTGTCTACGGCAAACAGTGGCGTCGCTGGGAAACCAGCGACGGGCGCATCATTGACCAGATGTCCGAAGTCCTGCAGCAGATCCGGACCAACCCGGATTCACGCCGCCTGATCGTATCTGCCTGGAATGTGGGTGAAGTGGCGCAGATGGCGCTTCCGCCATGCCATTTGCTGTTTCAGTTTTACGTGGCCGAAGGCCGCCTGTCCTGCCAACTCTACCAGCGTTCCTGTGACGCTGGGCTCGGCGTGCCGTTCAACATCGCCTCCTACGCCCTGCTCACGCATCTCATGGCGCAACAGTGCGATCTTGAAGTGGGAGACTTCGTCTGGACCGGGGGCGACTGCCACGTCTATCTCAACCACGTGGAGGCGCTGCGCCAGCAACTGACGCGTGCCCCGCTGCCGCTGCCCAAGCTGGTCCTCCTGCGCCGGCCGGACTCGCTCTTCGACTACCATTTTGATGATATCCGCATCGAAGGCTATCAGGCGCACCCGCATATTCCCATGCGCGTGGCCGTCTAGCTGCAACGATCCTCTTCAGTGAAGCGCTTCGGCCTTGGCCTCGTCGAAGCCGAGCGAAATCTTTTCGTCCGCATCCACGTCCACTGTCACCTTGCCCCCTGAGGCCAGGCGCCCGAACAGGAGCTCGTCGGCCAAGGCACGCCGGATGGTGTCCTGGATCAGGCGGGCCATGGGCCGCGCGCCCATGAGTGGATCGAAACCCTCACGCGCCAGGTAGCTGCGCAGCGCATCGGTGAAGGTGGCCTCCACGCGTTTTTCGTGCAACTGCGACTCCAGTTGCATCAGGAACTTGTCCACCACCCGCAGGATCACGTCCTGGCCCAGCGTGCCAAAGGAGATGATGGCATCCAGGCGATTGCGGAACTCCGGCGTGAACATGCGCTTGATGTCCATCAGTTCGTCGCCCTTGCGCTCCCCCGGCAGGAAGCCAATGCCCGTCTTGGTGAGGGATTCGGCGCCGGCGTTGGTGGTCATGATGATGACCGTGTTGCGGAAGTCCGCCTTGCGGCCATTGTTGTCCGTCAACGTGCCGTGATCCATGACCTGCAGCAGGATGTTGAAAATGTCCGGGTGGGCCTTCTCGATTTCATCCAGCAGCAGCACCGAGTAAGGATGTTTGGTGATGGCCTCGGTCAGCAGGCCGCCCTGGTCGAAACCCACGTATCCCGGCGGCGCGCCGATCAGGCGCGAGACGGCGTGAGGCTCCATGTACTCGGACATGTCAAAACGAATCAGCTCGACCCCCAGCGTGTAGGCCAGCTGTCGTGCCACTTCCGTCTTGCCCACACCCGTGGGTCCGGAAAACAAAAAGGAGCCGATGGGTTTTTGCGGATTGCCCAGGCCACTGCGCGCCATTTTGATAGCAGAGGCCAGCGCATCAATGGCCTTGTCCTGGCCAAACACCACGGCCTTCAGGTCGCGATCGAGCGTCTTCAACGCATTGCGATCGGTGTTGGAGACGTTTCGCGCCGGAATGCGCGCAATCTTGGCCACGATGTCCTCGATGTCGCCTTTGCCGATGACCTTGCGTTGCCGCGACTTGGGCAGGATGCGCTGTGCGGCGCCTGCCTCGTCGATGACGTCAATGGCCTTGTCGGGCAGATGACGGTCGTTGATGAAGCGTGCCGACAGCTCCGCTGCACTGGTCAAGGCCGTTTCGCTGTAGCGCACCCCGTGGTGGCTCTCAAAGCGCGACTTCAGCCCGCGCAGGATCTGCACGGTTTCATCAATGGTGGGCTCCACCACGTCGATTTTCTGGAAGCGGCGGGAGAGCGCGTGGTCCTTCTCGAAAATGCCGCGATACTCGGTATAGGTCGTCGCGCCGATGCAGCGCAACGTGCCTTTGGAAAGTGCGGGCTTGAGCAGGTTGGACGCGTCCAGGGTGCCTCCGGAGGCCGCACCGGCTCCGATCAGGGTGTGAATTTCGTCAATGAACAGGATGCTGTTGGGATCCTCCTGCAGTTGCTTCAGAACCGCCTTGAGGCGCTGTTCGAAATCGCCGCGATACTTGGTGCCCGCGAGAAGCGCGCCCATGTCGAGTGAGTACACCGTGGCATGCGCCAGAATGTCGGGAATGTTTCCCGCCACGATGCGGCAGGCCAGGCCTTCGGCGATGGCCGTCTTGCCCACCCCGGCTTCGCCCACCAGCAGCGGGTTGTTTTTACGGCGCCGGCACAGGATCTGGATGACCCGCTCCACCTCGCGATCGCGACCGATGAGCGGGTCAATCTTGCCCGCAGCGACCTGGGCATTGAGATTGAGGGTAAAGCTCTGCAAGGCGCCGCCAGCCTGGCTGTCCGCCTCATTGTCCTGCTGCCCGCCCTCTTCGCGCGGGGTACCCTGCGGCACCTTGGTGATGCCGTGGGCAATGTAATTCACCATGTCAAGCCGGCTGATGCCCTGCTGGTTGAGAAAGTACACGGCGTGAGAATCCTTTTCGCCAAAAATGGCGACCAGGACATTGGCCCCCGTCACTTCCTTCTTGCCGGAAGACTGCACGTGCAGGATGGCCCGTTGAATGACGCGCTGGAATCCCAGGGTGGGTTGGGTATCCACGTCGCCGTCACCGGGAACCATGGGTGTGTGCTCCCGCACGAATTCAGCCAGGTCCTTGCGCAGGGCTTCGATGTCCGCGCCACAGGCACGCAGCACGTCCACTGCGGACGGGTTGTCCATCAATGCCAGCAGCAGGTGCTCCACGGTGATGAATTCGTGGCGCTTTTGCCGGGCATCGACAAAGGCCATGTGCAGGCTGACTTCCAGTTCTTGAGCGATCATGTTCCGTTTTCCTCCATCACGCATTGCAGCGGATGCTGATGTTGCCGGGCGTACCCGGTCACACGTTCAACTTTGGTGGCTGCAATGTCGCGGGGATAGACACCGCACACACCGCGACCCTCAGTATGCACCTTCAACATGACCCGGGTTGCAGCCTCACGATCCAGGGAAAAAAACATTTGCAGTATCTGAACCACAAATTCCATGGGCGTAAAATCGTCATTCAGCAGTACGACATTGAAAAGCGAAGGTGGTTTCGCCCGGGTACGCTGTTTTTCAAGAACGGGGTCTGCCGGATTTCGGGTTGCCATGTGTAAAGGTGCTTGCTTTGTTGCCCGCAGTTTCCTGCGACCAGAATGGCTTCACAATGGCTTCAGTCTAAACAATTCTGGGTTTTTCGCAAGGGCTGTGGTGGCCTTTACAGGCTTTCCTGGCGAGTCATCACAAATTGGGGTTAACTACTTGACTTACACGGTAAAAGTCGCGTAAAAGATTGTCTGGCGTTTGGTTCAAGATGTCTGCATCACCGGTTTCACCGTTTGCTGGCCTTGAAACTCAAACCATTCCGGGTTTTAGGCCCATTTTCAATGATAGGGAAGCAAACAATGGCAACAGGCACAGTGAAGTGGTTCAATGATTCCAAGGGTTATGGCTTCATTACCCCCGATGACGGCAGCGAAGATCTTTTCGCTCATTTCTCGGCAATCCAGATGGGCGGCTTCAAAACCCTGAAGGAAGGCCAAAAGGTCTCTTTTGAGGTCACGCAAGGACCCAAAGGCAAACAAGCCTCGAACATCCAGGCTGCGTAATTCCTGCCGTTTCTACCCACCCGGGTGGAACGGCAAAAAAGCCCCTGCTTCGGCAGGGGCTTTTTTATGCGCAGCGTCCGGGGCTCAAAGATGCTTGATCAGTTCCTGGCCAAACCCCGAACAGGACACCTGCGTGGCGCCGGGCATCAGCCGCGCAAAATCGTAAGTCACTGTTTTTGCAGTAATTGCCTTCTTCATGGCCTCAATGATGGCATCGGCCGCTTCCGTCCAGCCCATGTGGCGCAACATCATCTCGGCCGACAGGATCATCGAACCCGGATTGACGTAGTCCTTCCCGGCATATTTGGGCGCCGTGCCGTGCGTGGCTTCAAACATGGCCACGGTATCCGACAGGTTGGCACCCGGAGCGATGCCAATCCCGCCCACCTGCGCCGCCAGCGCGTCCGAAATGAAATCCCCGTTGAGATTCATGGTGGCGATGACGTCGTATTCGTCCGGACGCAGGAGGATTTGCTGCAGGAAGGCATCCGCAATCACGTCCTTGATCACGATCCCGTTGGGCAGCTTCATCCAGGGTCCGCCGTCCAGCAACTCGGCACCGAACTCTCGCTGGCACAGCGCGTAAGCCCAGTTTTTGAAGGCCCCTTCGGTGTACTTCATGATGTTGCCCTTGTGGACGATGGTCACCGATTTACGCTGGTTATCGATGGCGTACTTCACGGCCTGACGCATCAGCCGCTCCGTGCCCTCGCGCGATACGGGCTTGATGCCGATCCCTGACGTGGCGGGAAAGCGGATGGCCGTCACCTTCATTTCCTTCTGAAGGAACTCGATCAATTTGCGCGCCTCGGGGGATTCGGCCTCCCATTCGATCCCGGCATAGATGTCTTCCGAGTTTTCGCGGAAGATCACCATGTCCGTCTTGTGAGGTTCGCGGACCGGGCTGGGCACGCCGGTAAACCAGCGTACGGGTCGCAGGCAGACGTATAAGTCGAGCTGCTGGCGCAACGCCACGTTGATGGAGCGGATGCCGCCGCCCACCGGAGTGGTCAGCGGGCCCTTGATGGACACCACATAGTCCCGCACGGCGTGCAGCGTCTCTTCGGGCAACCAGACGTTATCGCCATAAACACGTACCGATTTTTCGCCCGCATAGACTTCCATCCAGGAAATCTTTCTACGCCCACCGTAGACCCTTGCCACCGCGGCATCCACCACCGTCTTCATCACCGGCGTGATGTCCACGCCGGTCCCGTCTCCTTCCAGGAAGGAAATGATGGGCTGATCCGGGACCTCGAGGGAATAGTCCGATTTGACGCGAATCTTCTCCCCGACCGTGGGGACCTTGATGTGCTGATACATGATGGCCGATGCCTCCCATTAAAAAACCACTTGTGTCCTATGTCTTATATATGATATATCAATACCCATACGAGCGGGAAACTGTTTTTTTACCCCCTTTCACCCAAGGAGCCCGTCATGGCCCTGAATACCTCTGATCTTTGCGATCGGCTCGGCGATGCCGCTCTCGTGGCCGAGCCCATGCTGGGCAATTATGGTGGCATGACGGTCTTTGGCGGGCAAATCGCAACACTGAAAGTCTTTGAGGACAACACCCTCGTACGGGCCGCCCTGGAAACCCCAGGCTATAGCCGCGTACTCGTCGTTGACGGAGGCGGATCCTTCCGTTGTGCCCTGGTAGGCGATCAACTTGCCTCCCTGGGCGTCAAACATGGCTGGGCTGGCATCATCGTCTATGGCTGCATTCGCGACTCGCAGGCCATCGGCGGCATGCCCATAGGCGTGCAGGCCCTGGGAACCCACCCCCGAAGGTCCATCAAGAAGGGCGAAGGCGCTGCGGATATTCCGGTGACTTTTGCCGGAATCACCTTCAAGCCCGGCGCCTGGCTTTATGCGGATGATGACGGTCTGGTCGTGACGACCGGCCGCATCGATCACGCTTCACACTAATTCAGGCAGTCATCACTTTTAGGAGATCTCCATGAGTGTCGAACAGGAAATTGCAAAGCTGAATCGGGATTGGGCTGAAAACCCCCGTTGGAAAGGCATCAAGCGCCCTTATAGCGCACAGGACGTAGTTCGCCTGCGCGGCAGCCTGCAAATCGAGTACACCCTGGCACGGCGCGGCGCCGAAAAACTGTGGCAGCTGTGCACCACCGAACCCTACGTCAACACGCTGGGCGCCCTCACCGGCAACCAGGCCATGCAGCAGGTCAAGGCCGGCCTCAAGGCCATCTACCTGTCCGGCTGGCAGGTGGCCGGGGACGCCAACGACTCGCTGCAGATGTACCCGGACCAGTCCCTCTATGCCGTAAGCTCGGTCCCCACCGTCGTGCGCCGCATCAACAACACGTTCCGCCGGGCCGATCAGTTGCACTGGGCTGAGGGCAAGTCCGGCATTGACTGGTTTGCCCCCATCGTGGCCGATGCAGAAGCAGGCTTCGGCGGCGTCCTGAATGCCCATGAGCTGATGAAAGCCATGATCGAGGCCGGTGCTGCGGGCGTTCACTTTGAAGACCAGCTGGCCGCCGCCAAAAAATGCGGACACCTGGGCGGCAAGGTCCTGGTCCCGACCCAGGAAGCCGTGCAAAAACTGGTGGCTGCCCGTTTTGCGGCCGACATCATGGGAGTCCCCACGATCCTGCTCGCGCGTACCGACGCAGAAGCTGCCAACCTGCTGACTTCGGACGTGGACCCCCGCGACCAGCCCTTCTGCACGGGCGAGCGCACCTCCGAGGGCTTTTACAGGGTGCGTAACGGCCTCGAAGCCGCCATTGCACGGGGACTGGCCTACGCCGAAGTGGCCGACATGGTGTGGTGCGAAACCGGAAAACCGGACCTGCAGTTTGCCAAACAGTGGGCCGAAGCGATCCGGGATAAATTCCCCGGAAAGATGCTGGCCTATAACTGCTCGCCCTCCTTCAACTGGAAAAAACACCTGGACGACGCCACCATCGCCAAGTTTCAGCGCGAGCTGGGCGCCATGGGCTACAAGTTCCAGTTCATCACGCTGGCCGGCTTCCATTCGCTCAATTACGGCATGTACGACCTGGCGCAGGGCTATGCCCGGGACGGCATGACGTCATACGTCAAACTGCAGGAAGCCGAATTCGCCGCAGAAAAGCAGGGCTATACCGCAACGCGTCACCAGCGCGAAGTGGGAACGGGCTATTTCGACGAAGTCACCCAGGTCATCCAGGGAGGCGCCTCCTCCACGACGGCGCTGACAGGCTCCACAGAAGAAGAACAGTTTCACTGACCCCCCATCCATCGGTGATCCCGGTGGCCTCCCGTCCCGTTGACCGGGACGGGATTTTTTATCTTTTACTCTTTGTCTAAATACAGCATGTCCTGTAATATTGCACTGCAACATTACGAACCTGATGAGGACTCCATGACTGCACCTTACCGGCCCGCTGGCCTCACCATTACCGCCCCATTGCATGCGGGTTTTGACCAGATCCTGAGCCCTGAGGCCCTGGATTTCCTGGCGATGCTGTGCCGCACCTTCGAACCCCGTCGCCAGGCGCTGCTCCAACAACGTGAACTTCGCCAGGCCGAGTTTGACCGGGGAATTCGACCGGATTTTCGTGCCGAGACTGCGGCCATCCGCCAGGGCGCCTGGACAGTCGCCCCCTGCCCGGCCGACTTGCAGGACCGCCGGGTTGAAATCACCGGCCCCACCGACCGCAAAATGGTCATCAACGCCCTCAACTCCGGCGCCAGCGTCTTCATGGCTGATTTTGAAGACTCCACCACCCCCACCTGGGAAAACTCGGTGCAGGGCCAGATCAACATCCGCGATGCCGTCCAGCGGACGATCCGGTACACCAGTCCCGAAGGCAAGACCTATCAGCTCAAGGACAAACCTGCCGTCCTGATGGTCCGCCCGCGCGGCTGGCACCTCAATGAAAAGCACGTCCAGGTGGATGGCCAACCCATTTCCGGGGGCATTTTCGACTTTGCCCTGTATTTCTTTCACAACGCCAAAAACCTCCTGGCGCAAGGCAGCGGTCCCTATTTCTACCTGCCCAAGCTGGAGGGTTATCTGGAGGCACGTCTGTGGAACGATATTTTCGTAGCCGCTCAGCAGGCCCTGGGGCTGCCCGTGGGGACCGTCAAGGCGACGGTCCTGGTGGAAACGGTTCTTGCCACCTTCGAGATGGACGAAATCCTGTACGAATTGCGCGACCACAGCGCGGGGCTCAATTCCGGACGCTGGGACTACATCTTCAGTTGCATCAAGAAGTTCCGCAAGGACCCCGATTTCATTCTGGCAGACCGCAACCTGGTGACCATGACCTCGCCTTTCATGCGCGCCTATGCCCTCCTGCTGGTGAAAACGTGCCATCGTCGCGGCGCCTTCGCCATGGGCGGCATGGCCGCCCAGATTCCCATCAAGAGTGATCCGGTCGCCAATGAAATCGCCTTGGCCAAGGTGCGCGAGGACAAAACCCGCGAAGCCACGGACGGCTACGACGGGACCTGGGTGGCCCACCCGGGCCTCGTGCCGGTGGCACGGGAGATCTTCGACCGGCTGATGCCGGCACCCAACCAGATCAGCCGGCAACGCAACGATGTGGAAAGCACCGCCGCGGACCTGCTCCATTTTTCCCCGCGCGGTCCGATCACCGAGGCGGGCCTGCGCATGAACATCAACATCGGCCTGCAATACCTCGGCGCCTGGCTGGCCGGCACGGGCTGCGTCCCCATCCATCACCTGATGGAAGATGCCGCCACAGCCGAAATTTCCCGCGCCCAGATCTGGCAGTGGATTCGCAGCCCCCACGGCATCCTGGAGGACGGACGCAAGGTCACGGTGGCGCTGTTCCGGTCGCTCGTCCCCTCGGAAATGCAAAAAATCCGTGAAGAGCTGGGCGAGGCCCAGTTTGCGGCAGGCGAATACGAGGCCGCAGCGGCCATGTTCGACCAATTGACGACATCGGAGGATTTTGTCGAATTTCTGACGTTGCCTGGCTACGAATATATTCCGTGATCCCGGGTCAACCCGTGGGACAGGGTTTGCGTTAGTGTTCCACGGCGACTAGAATTGCCGCGTACTGCACGCTTCATTTTTTATTATTGACGATCCTCCGAGGAATTGACCATGTCCAAATTGTTGTCTGCCCTGATCGCGACCGTTTTTGCCGCTGTCACCCTGTCCGCTGTTGCAGCCGATGCACCGGCTCCTGCGCCCGCAAAGCCCGCCGCCGCCCCGATGGCTGCCCCGGCTCCTGCCGCCGCGCCTGCTGCCGACAAGGCCCCTGCCGCAAAAGCGACCAAGAAAAAAGGCAAGAAGAAGAAAGCCAAGAAAGCTGCTGCTCCTGCTGCCAACTGATTTCAGTCCGACAGCTTTTGTCAAAGGCAGGGGTTCGTGTCCCTGCCTTTTTTCTTTCCTGAACCCGCGTTGCATTCCTGAACCATGTCCAAACCCCGCGTTGTCGTCGGGCTCTCCGGCGGCGTAGATTCTTCCGTCTCTGCCTTGCTGCTCAAGGAGCAGGGCTTCGAGGTCATCGGCCTTTTCATGAAAAACTGGGAAGACGAACAGGACGAATACTGCAGCGCCCGGGACGACCTGGTGGATGCCGTGTCCGTGGCGGACCTGTTGGACATCGAAATGGAAGCCGTCAATTTTTCGGCGGAATACCGTGAACGCGTCTTTCAGAACTTTCTGTCGGAGTATCAGGCCGGCCGAACCCCCAATCCCGATGTCCTGTGCAACTCGGAAATCAAGTTCAAGGCGTTTCTAGAGCATGCCATGGCGCTGGGTGCGGAGAAGATTGCCACCGGCCATTACGCCCGCGTGCGTCAGGTAGGGACACGCTACGAGCTTCTGCGCGGCCTCGATCCCGCCAAGGACCAAAGTTATTTTCTCTACCGCCTCAATCAGGCCCAGTTGAGCCGCACCCTCTTTCCCGTGGGCGAACTGCGCAAGACCGAGGTCCGTGCACTGGCACGGCGCGCCGGATTGCCCACGGCCGAAAAAAAGGACAGCACGGGAATCTGCTTTATCGGAGAGCGCCCGTTCCGCGAGTTTTTGCAGCGCTATCTCCCCATCGCTCCTGGCCCCATGAAGACCCCGGAAGGACGGATCGTGGGACAACACCAGGGCTTGATGTACTACACCATCGGACAGCGCCAGGGACTGGGCATCGGCGGTCCGGGCGACGCGTGGTTTGTGGTGGGCAAGGACATGGACAGCAACGTGCTGACCGTGGTGCAGGGACATGACCACCCTGCCCTGCAAAAAAACTGGCTAGACGCCGGTCAACTGAGCTGGATCTCGGGGAGCGCACCGGAGGGCGGTGGGCATTACGGCGCCAAAAACCGCTACCGGCAAGTGGACGCGCCCTGCACGCTGTCCCTGGACGACGACCGCATGACACTCCAATTCGAGACGCCCCAATGGGCGATCACCCCGGGACAGTCCGCCGTCCTTTACGAGGGCGACATCTGCCTCGGGGGCGGCATCATCACCGCCTAGGGGTTTGGCGGGGTTTCCTTGAACGACTTGCGCTGTGCCAGCTTCTTGGCCAGGGCGTCCAGGTTGGGGTACTGCTGCCGCCAGTCGAGATCGGGAAAACGAAAATCCAGCCACAGCAGGGCACAGCCTGTGGCGATGTCCGCCAGGTTCATGGCATCGGCCGTGCACCACTGCCGCTGCCCGAGTTCGCGGGACATCGCAGCAAGACCGCGCTCCATCTTTCCCCGTTGACGCGCCATCCAGGCAGGACTGCGTTCGTTTTCCGGACGCCGCAACTCCAGCACGATCGCAACACCGGCATCGAGGATGCCGTCCGCCAAGGCTTCCCAGCGTTTGACCAGGGTACGCTCGCGCGTGGGTTCGGGAATGAGATGCGCTACCGGGCTGATGGCATCGAGGTACTCGGTGATGACCTGCGAATCGAACAGGCAGACGCCGTCATCCAGCACCAGCGCCGGAACTTTCCCGAGCGGGTTGTACTGCTCGATCAATGGATCGGTACCGGTCATGCAGTCCGTGATCAACTCGAAATCGATGCGCTTTTCCAGCAGGACCACCCGTACTTTGCGAACGAAGGGGCTGGTGACTGAGCCAAGAAGTTTCATGAGCAACAGGTATCCCATAGGATGATGAAGGGGGTCGATTATAACATCGCCTCCCGCAGCGATTGCCCGCGCAGCCGCCCCGATGGCAACGGCAAATTACGGTAGAATGCCCCATTTCCTTAGTTTTCTGGGTCCTCCCTCACATGCCCCCATCCACATTGACCGCGCTCTCCCCGCTCGATGGCCGCTACAGCACCCGCATGGATGCCCTGCGCCCCTATTTCAGCGAATACGCCCTGATTCACTATCGGACGCGCATCGAAATCGAGTGGCTCAAGACACTCGCCGCCCACCCCGGGATTACAGAGATATCTCCCTTCTCACAGGACACGCTGGCGCAGCTGGACCAGCTGGTCAACCAGTTTTCCGAATCCGATGCGGCCCAGATCAAGGCCATCGAGGTCCGCACCAACCACGACGTCAAGGCGCTGGAGTACTGGCTGCGCGAAAAACTTTCGGACAATGCCGAAATCGTGGCCGCCGCCGAGTTCATCCACTTTGGCTGCACCTCTGAAGACATCAACAACCTGTCCCACGGGCTGATGCTTGCAGGCGCCCGCAACGCGGTGCTGCTGCCCGCCCTGGACGCCGTCATCGCCCGTCTTACGGCCCTTGCGCACGACCTGGCCGCCGTGCCGATGCTCTCGCGCACCCATGGACAAACAGCGACCCCAACCACCCTGGGCAAGGAAATGGCCAACAGCGTGGCCCGCCTGCAGCGGCAACGGCGCGCCATTGCCGGGGTTTCCCTGCTGGGCAAATTCAACGGGGCCGTGGGCAACTACAACGCCCACCTCTCGGCCTACCCCGACCTGGACTGGCCTCGCCTGGCCCAAGCCTTCGTCGAGTCCCAGGGGCTGGAGTTCAACCCCTATACCACGCAAATCGAGCCCCATGACACCATTGCGGAGCTGATGCAGGCCTTTTCGCGCATCAATACCATTCTCATCGATCTCGATCGCGACATCTGGGGATATATCTCCCTGGGGTACTTCAAGCAGAAACTGAAGGCCGGCGAGGTGGGCTCATCCACCATGCCCCATAAGGTCAACCCCATCGATTTCGAAAACTCCGAGGGCAACCTGGGGCTCGCCAATGCCATCCTGGGCCACCTGGCAGAAAAACTGCCCATTTCACGCTGGCAGCGCGACCTGACGGACTCCACGGTCTTGCGCAACATGGGCGTCGGACTGGGACACAGCCTGTTGGGCTACGATGCCTGCCTGAAGGGATTGGGAAAACTGGAAGCCGACCCGGTGCGTATCCGCAGCGATCTGGAACAGGCCTGGGAAGTCCTGGCCGAACCCATCCAGACGGTGATGCGCAAGACGGGTCTCGTCAATGCCTACGACCGCCTCAAGGAGCTCACGCGCGGCAAGACCATTGATCAGCAACTGATGCGGGAATTCATCGGTGAGCTCTCCCTGCCTGCGGCTGACAAGCAGCGCCTGCTGGCCCTTCAACCGGCCACTTACACCGGCCTGGCGGAAATCCTGGCACGCAACATCGGCAGCCCGGATCAATAATCAGGATTTTTTTCTGAAGCGGGCTCGCAGCCCGGCCCACACCAGGGGCAGCAGGGTCACGCCGACGATGGCACCGATCATGGCCCCCAGGTTGCCCTTGATGTAGGGCACATTGCCGAAGAAGTAACCAGCCAGCAGCAGGGACGACACCCACAGCACTGCCCCCAGGGCATTGAAGGCCATGAAACGGGAATGCGACATGTCGCCCACCCCCGCCACGAAGGGCGCATAGGTCCGGATGATGGGCAGGAAACGCGAAATCACGATGGTCTTGCCGCCATGCCGTTCGTAAAACGCATGGGCCTCTGTCAAATGGCGGGGATTGAACAGGCGGGAACGTTCCCAGTGGAACACCTTGGGTCCCAGCCAGCGACCTATCTGAAAGTTGAGCTGGTTTCCCAGAAATGCAGCCGCGCTAAGCGTCACCATCAGCATGGGCAGGTTGAAAACCGCATGCTGCGAGACGTCCAGGGCCGCCACGGCGCCTGCCACGAACAGGAGCGAATCGCCGGGCAGGAACGGCGCCACGACAAGGCCGGTTTCGCTGAAGATGATGAGGAACAGGATGACGTAGGCCACGTAGCCGTACTGCTGGCTCAGCACCATCAGGTGATCATCGAGGTGTCCCAGGTATTGGAGAATTTCCACCAGGCAGATCCGGCTTAAGCGCCTTCCGTTTCTGGTGCGGGCTTTTTCTCGGTGGCCACGAAGTCGTCGCGCGTCATTCCCAGCCACATGGCAATCGGGCTGGCCACCAGCACGGACGAGTAAATGCCGAAAATGATGCCGATGGTCAGGGCCAGGGCAAAGTAATGCAGGGCCTCGCCCCCGAAAAACAGCATGGACGTGACCATCAGCTGCGTACAGCCGTGCGTGATGATGGTGCGGCTCATAGTCCGGGTAATGGCATTGTCAATGACACGTGCGACAGAGGCGCCGCGCATCTTGCGAAAGTTTTCACGCACGCGGTCGAACACCACCACGGATTCGTTGACAGAATACCCCAGAATGGCCAGGACGGCCGCCAGCACGGACAGGGAAAACTCCCACTGGAAGAACGCAAAGAACCCCAGGATGATGACCACGTCATGCAGGTTGGCCACGATGGTCGCCACCGCAGGCCGCCACTTGAAGCGCAGGGACAGATAGATCACGATACCCAGTGAAACGAACAGCAGGGCGGCCGAACCGTCCTTGACCAGTTCATCCCCCACCTGGGGCCCCACGAATTCCACCCGCCGCATCTGCGCCGTGGCATCCGCCGTCTTGAGGGAGGCCATGACCTGGTCCGACAGGCGCGCACTGGTCACCCCCGCCTTGAGCGGCAGGCGGATCAGTACGTCGCGGGACGTCCCGAAATTCTGGACGTTGGCATCATTGAAGCCCAGGCCGTTGAGCGCTTCACGAATCCTGCCCACGTCGGCCGCATTGCCGTAGCTGACCTCCATCACCGTGCCGCCGGTGAAATCCACCGAAAAATTCAGCCCCCGGCTGAACAGGAAGAATATGGCCAGCAGAAAGGTGATGAGAGAGATCGCCGTGGTGTAGCGACCCCAGCTCATGAAGGGAATGTCGGTGCGAATCCGGAAAAATTCCATGGATAGTCTCTCTCAGGACGCGCTCAGCGGCCCTTGTGTAGCCAGTCCACGTTGCCGATGGACAGCTTGTCGATCTTGCGGCGGCTGCCGTAAACCAGGTTGACCAGTCCTCGGGAGATGATCACGGCGCTGAACATGGAGGTCAGTATCCCCAGCACCAGCACCACGGCAAACCCCTTGACCGGCCCCGAACCAAAGGCAAACAGCGCAATGCCGGCAATGCCCGTGGTCACGTTGGAATCGAGGATGGTGCCGAAGGCCCGGTCGTAGCCGGCATGGATGGATGCCCCGGGCGAATTGCCGTTGCGCAGCTCTTCGCGGATGCGTTCGTTGATGAGCACGTTGGCGTCAATGGCCATCCCCACCGTCAACGCGATCCCCGCCATGCCCGGCAAGGTCAGGGTGGCCTGCAGCAGGGACAGCAGCCCCACCAGCAGCAACACGTTGATGCCCAGCGAAGCGACCGAAATCACGCCGAACAGGAGGTAGTAGACCACCATGAACACGGAGATGGCCGCAAAGCCGATCCAGGTGGAGTGGAAGCCGCGCGCAATATTTTCGGCACCGAGGCTCGGCCCCACCGTGCGCTCCTCGAGAAACTCCATCGGGGCGGCCAGGGCACCAGCGCGCAACAAGAGCGCGAGATCGTTGGCTTCCTTGGGGCTGCGCAATCCGGTGATCTGGAAGCGGGCACCCAGTTCATCCTGGATGGTGGCCACGCTGATGGCTTCGGTCTTGCCCTTTTCGATGAGCAGGATGGCCATGCGCTTTTTCAGGTTTTCGCGGGAGACCTGACGGATGATCCGTGCGCCCTTGCTGTCCATGCTAATGTTGACCGAGGGTCGGTTGGACTGCGAGTCAAAGCCTGCTCCCGCATCCGTGATCACTTCGCCCGTCAGGACCACCTGCTTCTTGACGAAGACGGGAGCACCGCCGCGCTCCAGCACCAGTTCGGAGCCGAAAGGCGGCGGCTCGGTGACGGAGGTGGGCGCGGGGTGATCCTCGTCCACCAGGCGGATTTCAAGAGTGGCCGTACGGCCAATGATGTCCTTGGCCTTGGCCGTGTCCTGAACGCCGGGCAACTGGACGATGATGCGGTCCGAGCCCTGCTGCTGGATGATGGGCTCCTTGGCCCCCAGCTCGTTGACGCGGTTGCGCAAGGCCAGGATGTTCTGTTTGAGCGCCTGGTCCTGAATCGTGGTGAGCGCCTCCTGCTTGAGGGTGGCCACGATGGAGAGATCGGTTCCTGAGCCCTCATCCTTGAAGATCAGGTCGCGGTACTCATTGTCCAGGGCCTGATGTGCCGCAGCACGGGCGGCCTCGTCGCGAAAATGCAATGCGACGCGGTTGCCTTCGCGGCTGATGCCATCGTAGTACACACGCTTGTCGCGCAGCGCGCCACGCATCTCCGAGGCATAGCCATCCAGCCGCTTGGTCACGGCTGCCTTCATGTCCACCTGCAGCAGGAAGTGCACGCCACCCGAAAGATCAAGGCCGAGATACATCGGCAGCGCCCCGATGTCCGACAGCCAGCGCGGCGAATTGGGAACCAGGTTGAGTGCGACGACGTAGCCTGGCTGTTGCCCCTCCGGATTGAGTGCACGGTCCACCACGTCGCGCGCCTTGAGCTGCGTGTCGGGGTCGGCAAAACGGACCTTGATGCCGCTCTCGTCCAGGCTGCTGCGCGTATAGGGAATGGACGCGTCGTGCAGCACCTGTTCGACCCGTGCCGCGACGCTGCTGTCCACTTTGGCCGTGGCGCCCTGAGCCGATATCTGGACCGCCGGCGACTGGCCGTAGAAGTTAGGCAGGGTGTAGAGCGTGCCCAACACCAGGGCCAGCAGGATGAGGCCGTTTTTCCAGAGGGGGAACTTGTTCATGAAGAATTACTGGATGGTGCCTTTGGGCAGCAGCGTGCCGATGGCGCCCCGCTGTACCTGGATCACGACGCCCTTGGCCACTTCCAGCTTGACGTAGTTGGCATCGAGATCAACGATCTTGCCCAGGACACCGGCGGCAACCACTTCGTCGCCGCGACTCAAGGCTTCGAGCATGGCCTTCTGCTCTTTCTGGCGCTTCATCTGGGGGCGGATCATCATGAAGTACAACACCCCAAACATGATGACGATAAATACCAGGTTCATTCCCAGATCAGGGGCGCCAGCGGCGCCGGCATCGGCGAAAGCGTTTTCAATTCCCATGGAAACCTCCAAAAATCAAGCTGCGGGATTCTACCACGGCGTGGCCCGGTCCCGCTCAAATTCGGCCCGGAACTCGGCCAGTCGGCCGGCTTCGATGGCCGCACGCAATTCCTGCATCAACACCTGATAGTAATGCAAATTGTGCAGCGTATTGAGGCGCGCCCCCAAAATTTCGTTGGCCTGCTGCAGATGGTGTAGGTACGCCCGCGAGAACCGGCGGCAGGTATAGCACTGGCAGGTTTCATCAAGGGGTCGGGTGTCCATCTTGTGGCGCGCGTTGCGGATCTTGATGTCCCCAAAGCGCGTAAACAGCCAGCCGTTGCGGGCGTTGCGGGTAGGCATGACGCAATCCATCATGTCGATGCCTTCTGAAACCGCCGCCACGATGTCTTCCGGCGTGCCCATGCCCATCAGGTAACGCGGTTTGTGGGCCGGCAGGAGGGGCGGCGTATGCCTGAGCATCCGTTCCCGGTCTTCAGCGGGTTCGCCCACGGACAAACCGCCGATGGCGTAGCCGGGAAAATCCATCCGCACCATTTCGCGCGCCGAAATCTCGCGCAGGGACTCGTGCATGCCGCCTTGCACGATGCCGAACAGCGCATTGGGATTGTCGCCGTGGCCCTTCAGGGAACGCTCGGCCCAGCGCAGCGACAGTTCCATCGAGGCGCGCGCCGTCGCCAGATCCGCGGGGTAAGGCGTGCACTCGTCGAAGGCCATGACGATGTCGGAATTGAGCACCCGCTGGATGCGCATGGATTCTTCGGGCGTCAGGAACAGCGCATCCCCGTTGATGGGGGAACGAAACGCCACCCCCGTCTCGCTGATCTTGCGCAAGGCGCCCAGGCTGAACACCTGGAACCCTCCCGAGTCCGTCAGGATGGGGCCGTTCCAGCCCATGAACCCGTGCAGCCCGCCATGCTTCTCGATGACTTCAAGCCCGGGGCGCAGCCAGAGGTGAAAGGTGTTGCCCAGGATGATGTGCGCCCCCAGGTCGACGAGCTCGTCTGGGGAGACCCCCTTCACCGAGCCATAGGTGCCTACCGGCATGAAAGCCGGGGTCTCCACCCGGCCGTGCGGCAGTTGGAGCGTCCCGCGCCGCGCGCGACCGTCGGTGGTATGCAAGGTGAATTTCATGGGGCCTCGTGATGCCGGTCCATCAGCATGGCATCGCCATAGCTGAAAAAGCGATAGCGCTGTGCGATCGCGTGTTGATAGGCTGCCCGAATGGGCTCGACGCCGGCAAAGGCCGAGACGAGCATGAGCAAGGTGGAACGGGGCAGGTGGAAATTGGTGAAGAGCCGGTCCACCACATGGAACCGGTAGCCCGGCGTGATGAAAAGGCGTGTCTCGCCCACCCCGGGCGCCAGCGTCCCGGATGCCGCCGCCCCCTCGAGCGCGCGCAGGCTCGTGGTGCCGATGGCCGTGACGCGCCCGCCCCGTGCACGCGTGCGCGCGATGGCTGCGACGGTCTCAGCCGGAATCTGGTACCACTCGGCGTGCATGACGTGATCCTTGATGAATTCGGCCCGCACCGGCTGAAACGTGCCGGCCCCCACATGCAACGTCACACTGGCAAACTCCACGCCGCGGGCCTTCAACTGCGCCAGCATGTCTGCATCGAAATGCAGCCCGGCGGTGGGGGCCGCCACGGCACCCGGCGTGCGCGCGTACACCGTTTGATAACGCTCGGCATCCTGGGCGTCGGGGGTGCGCTCGATGTAGGGCGGCAGGGGCAACTGGCCCTGCTGCTCCATCCAGTCCAGCACGTTCACCGAGGCCGGTTCCAGGCGCACATGAAAAAGCGACGCCTCGCGCCCCAGCACCACGAGGCGGGTGCCGTCGGCAAACAGCACCGCACTCCCCGCACGGGGGGCATGGCTGGAACGGAAATGCACCAGCGCCTCGTCCTGCGACAGGACCCGCTCCACCAGGCATTCCACCTGGCCCCCGGTGGGTTTCTGGCCGAACAGGCGCGCCTTCATGACGCGCGTGTCGTTGAGCACGAGCAGGTCCCCCGCCCGAACCCATTCGGGAAGATCGGCAAAGCGGGCGTCCACCTGCCCGGGCGGGCATAACACCAGCATGCGGCTCTGTCCCCGGGATGCCGGCGGCACCTGCGCGATGAGCTCCTGGGGCAGCGCATAATCAAAATCGTCTGTGCGCAACATGATCAAACTGGCTATAATAACCGGTTACAGCCCGGGTGGCGAAATTGGTAGACGCATCAGACTCAAAATCTGACGCTGGCGACAGTGTGCCGGTTCGAGTCCGGCCCCGGGCACCACCTTCCCAGAAACGACCTGAATCCAACCCGCCATGAGCCTTCTTTTCAGCCCCCTGTCGTTACGCGGCATCACCCTGTCCAACCGAATCGTCATTTCCCCCATGTGCCAGTACTCGGCCATCGACGGCATCGCCAACGACTGGCATCTGATGCATCTGGGCAAGTTCGCCATTTCCGGTGCGGCCATGGTGATTGTCGAAGCCACCGGGGTGACGATGGAAGGCCGGATCACCCCCCATTGCCTCGCCCTGTGCAACGATGCCCAGGAAGCCGCGCTGGCCCGGGTGCTGCAGTTCTGTCGCGCGCACAGCCAGACCCAGATGGCCATCCAGTTGAGCCATGCAGGACGCAAAGGTTCGGCGCGACGCCCCTGGGATGCGGGCCCGCCCCTCACCGTCGCCAACGGCGGCTGGCGTCCCGAGGCCCCTTCGGCCCTGCCCTACAGCGACCAGGGTGAAACGCCTCATGCCATGACCGAAGCAGATCTCGAACACGTCAAGGCCGCGTTCGTGGCTTCGACCCAGCGCGCCAAGCGCCTGGGCTTCGATGCTGTCGAAGTGCACGCGGCGCACGGCTACCTGCTGCACGAATTCCTCTCCCCGCTGACCAATACCCGCACAGACGCCTACGGCGGCAGCCTGGAAAACCGGCTGCGCTACCCGCTGGAAGTTTTCCGGGCCGTGCGCGCTGTCTGGCCGGACGATCGCCCGCTGGGCATCCGGCTGTCTGCGGTGGATTGGGCAGAGGGTGGCCTGACCGTGGAAGATACCGTTCACTTTTCGAAGGCATTCAAAGCCGCCGGCGCGGACTGGATCGACGTCTCCAGCGGCGGCCTCGTGGCCCATCAAAAAATCACGGTGGGCCCCGGCTATCAGGTGCCTTTTGCCGAGCGGGTCCGCAAGGAAACCGCGGCCACCACCATGGCGGTAGGACTGATCACCGATCCCCATCAGGCCGAGGACATCCTGGCGAAAGGCCAGGCCGACCTCATCGCCATTGCCCGGGCGGCCCTGCGCAACCCCCACTGGGCCTGGCACGCGGCGGACGCGCTGGGCGATGCCGTCGCCATCGTTCCGCAGTACGTGCGCGCCCGGTAACTTACATTTCAGACATTTCCTTGCACAGCACGCGGGCAGGGTTTTGTATTCTGGCGGCATTGATGACCCCTTTCTCAATGCCCAGCCAGGACAACCATGAACAGCACAACGCCCATTCGTGTCTTTGCAGCAACCCATAACCAGGTCACCATCTGGGGCCTCAAGGCCCTGCTGGAGTCCTCCGCCAGGCCCATGCAGTGGGTGGGCAGCCACCCGGTGGATTCCGGGTTGCTGACGGAAATCCAGCGCCGCAAACCCAATATCGTCATCTCGGATGCCGGGATGATCGGCAAGGCCTTCGACCTGCCGGCACAGCTGGTGGCCCAGGACATCGGGCTGCTGATTTTGAGCGCGACGCGCGACCTCACCGAACTGGAAACCCTGATTCGCGCTGGCGCCCGCGGTGTCGTCCACATGGGCGAACCGGTGGGCACCCTGCTGGGCGCCATCGAACAGGTGGCCAAATCGTGTTTCTGGCTGCCCCACGAACTGTCCGACCGCATGCTGTGCAAGGCCATCGGCGGCCCGCTGGCCCCCAAGGTCTCGCCCGAGGAGCTGCGCATCGGACAACTGACGGCGCGCGAGCGTCATATCATCTCCGCCCTGGCCCGCAACCCGGAGGCCAAAGCCTTCACCCTGGGCACGCTGCTGGAAATCAGCGAATGCACCGTGCGCAACCACCTCTCCATGATCTACCGAAAACTGGAAATCCGCGGACGCGCCGCCCTGGTGATGTTTGCCAACCGGCACCACCTTGCCTGACCTGCAACACGCCGGAACCCCCTCCCGCCTTTTCGAGTGGGGGTTGCGTCTCGCCGCGGCAGCCCTGCTGCTGCAGTTCTGGACCCGGGTCCACGCGGCCTGGGTGCAGCATCCTGCCCACCTGACGCTGCTGTCGCTGCTGCTGACGGAAACGTTGAGTGTCCTCCTCGTCCTGGCCAACCGCACCCCGGTCACCCGCGACTGGCACCCGGCGGCACTGGCCACCAGCCTGCCTGCCACCTTTTATTTTCTGGCGCTGGATCTGGACGCGGGACAGAGCCTGCTGCCCGACCCCTTCCCGGCGGGACTGATCCTGTGCGGCGCGCTCTGGCAGATTTTTGCCAAGCTCTCCCTGGGACGCGCGTTCGGGCTGCTGCCTGCGGATCGCCACATCGTCACCCGCGGGGCCTACCGCATGGTGCGCCACCCCATCTACCTGGGCTACCTCATCAGCCACTGCGGTTTTCTGGTCGGACGGGCCAGCCTGCACAACCTGCTGGTCTATGCCGGGCTGTACCTCCTCCAGGGGGTGCGGATGGCGCGCGAGGAGCGCTGGCTGGCGCGGCATGATGCCTACCGCGCCTATCGGGCCCGCGTGCGCTGGCGACTCCTGCCGGGCCTCTTCTGATCCGCCGCAGCGCGGGATGAATGTCATGGCCCGCGCCTTGAATATTCATCCGGGCCCGCAATGCATTCGTGACTATCGCGCCAAAAATGCCCCCGCTATGCTGGATTCTCATCGCACACGGCGATGTGAATCCAACCTCCGAGGGACCAGCCATGAAAATCCGCATTGCCTGCATCAAACGATTCCTGACGCGCGATGACGGCGTCACCGCCATCGAGTACGGCCTGATCGCCGCCCTCATCGGAATGGTGGTGATCGGGGGCGTTACTGCCCTGGGCACAAACCTCGAGACCAAGTTCAACAGCATCGCCAGCACCATAGGCACTGCGGGCTGAACGCCATGATCTGGGTCCACGGCCTGTTCCTCTCCCTGTGGGCGCTGGCGGCGGCCCTCGCCGCGCGGCTCCGGCACCTGCCCCAGGATGGGCTCCTCACCGGGCTTTGCCTGGGCGCCGCCTGGATCTCGGTCCGGCCGGGCACCGGCCGGGGACTCTGCACCCCGGGGGCGCTCTCGGGGCTCGCCCTCGCGCTCTGTACCCTGCCATATGCGCCGCCGGCGCGCAGGCTGTGGCACCGGCTGCGCAGCCTGCGCCTCCCGCCGCTGCAGGCGCGCGCCTCGCTGGAAACCCTGCCCTATGCCATCGCCCTGGGCGTGGGCTCGGCCATCGCGTTGCTGGAGCCCTGGGCATGAACCTGCCGCACAAACCCTGGTGGATTGCGGGCGGCATCGCGCTGGCCCTGGGGGTGACGGCCCTGTCGGCACGCTGGCTGATGCATGCGGCCCGCGGGACCGCCGTGCCGGTGGCCGTGGCCGCCGCGACGCTGCCGCAGGGCACGCGCCTGACGTCCGCAAACGTCACCCTGCAGGCCTGGCCCGACCATCTGCTCCCGCCGGGCTTCGCCGCCGATGCGTCGCGCCTGGAAGGACGCTACGTGCGCATGACCTTGCCGCAAGGCACCCCCATCCTGGAGAGCGCCCTGGCGCCGGAAGGCACCCGGGGCGGCCTGTCCGCCATCATCGCACGCGGCCGGCGGGCCATGACCGTGCGCGTCAACGAAGTGGTCGGCGTGGCGGGATTTGCCCTGCCCGGGAATTATGTGGACGTGGTGGTCAACAGCCTGCATGAAGGCACGCCCGGCCATGCCGGCAGCAGCATCTCGAAAATCGTGCTGGAACATGTGCCCGTATTGGCCGTGGCCCAGGAGGCCAACCCCGACGAAACCCGACCGCACGTGGTCAATGCGGTCACGCTGGAGGTAACGCCTGCCGAGGCGGAACAACTGGACCTGGCGCGCAGCATCGGCACCCTGTCGCTGGTCTTGCGCAACCAGGTGGACCCCCAGATCACCCCCACGACGGGTGCCACCCGCCAGACCCTGCTGGGCCGTTTCAGTGCCGGGCCTGCCGCAACGGCGACGGCCACTGAAGTGATCCGCGGCATGGAGCGGAGCCTGCAACGATGATCCGACGCGCTGCACTGGTACTGCTGGCCCTGGCCTGTTGCGGCGCCTCGGCCCAGGTCCCGCCGGAGGAACACACCCTCACCCTGCTGGAGGGCAAATCCGCCGTGATTCCGCTGGACCATCGCGTCACCCGCCTGTCCGTCGGGCAACCGCAGGTGGCCGATGTGATGCTGCTGGGCCGACGCGAGCTGTACCTGGTGGGAAAATCGGCTGGCACCACCAATGTGCTGCTGTGGCAGGAACACGGGCGCCCGCAGGTCTTCAATCTGAACGTGGAGCGCGATGTCGCCCCCCTGCTGGCCCGGTTGCGCCTGTTGCTGCCCGGGGAGGGGCAGATCCAGGTGTCCTCCAGCGGCGAGTCCGTCGTGCTGCTGGGCAAGGTTTCCGACGTCATTCGCGCCGAGCAGGCTGTGGCCATCGCCCAGGCCTTCCTCACGCACGCCCCTGCAACCCCCGCAGGGGTGGGCGGAACCGGCGCCTTGCCCACGCCCTCGCTGCCACCGGCGGCCCCCGCCGGTGGCGCCCCGGGGGCCCGCACGGTGCCCGGCGTCACCACACCGGCCGCCTGGGCCGCCCCGCATCTCATCAACCTGCTGACCGTGGCGCAACCCGCCCAGATCCTGCTGGAGGTCAAGGTGGCCGAAGTCTCGCGCCTGCTGATGGATGAATTGGGCGCCTCGATCCAGTACCGCAAAACGAATGGCACCTGGTCGTTTGGCGTCCTCTCCAATCTCCTCACGCAGGGGCCCGCCGAAGTCACCTTCAATCGCGCCCTCTCCGTCACGCTGGATGGCCAGCACAGCGACGGGCTGATCAAGATCCTGGCCCAACCCACGCTCATGGCCCTGAGCGGCCAGGAAGCCCATTTCCTCGCCGGGGGAAAAGTCCTCATTCCCACCAGCACGCCCAATGGCATGGGCGGCAACATGGTCACGCTGACCGAGCAGGAATACGGCGTCTCACTGCATTTCCTGCCCAAGGCCCTGGAGGAGGGGCAGATCTGGCTGACGGTCACCCCCGAGGTCTCCGAGCTCAATCCGCAGGGCGTCAATGTCAGTAGCGGGCCGGGCCTCGCACCCACCATCCTGCCGTCCTTCACCACGCGGCGCGCCAGCACCACCGTCCAGCTCAAGGACGGCGAGCATTTCATCATTGGCGGGCTAGTGCGCAACAACGTGAACGCCACGCTCAATGCCATGCCTTTCCTGGGAGAGATTCCACTGCTGGGGGCGCTGTTTCGCAGCCCCAATTTCCAGACGGACAAAACCGAACTGGTGTTTGTGGTCACCCCGCATCTCGTCGCCGCCAGCCACGAGCAACCGGACCTGCCCACGGACCACTATCGCGAACCCAGCATGACGGAACGCGTACTGGGCGGACGCCTGGAGGGCCGGCCATGAGGGCACAGGTCGGCAGCGTCACCCTCACCCTGCTCACCGTCCTGATGGTGCTGCTGGCCTTTGTGGCCATGGCACTGGACCTGTCGCGCCTGTACCTGGCGCGCGGCACGCTGCAGACCGCCGCCGATGCCGCCGCCCTGGCCGGCGCGCGTCAGCTCGACAACACGCTGACCGGCACGCTCAATGCCGTGCTGGAGGCCCAGGCCGTGCTGATCCGCTACCCCCTACCCCTGGAAGCCAGCACCGCCTTCGACCCCGCGCTCGCCACCTTTCGCCTGGGGGTTTGCGCCAACGCCAATGGCGCCACCAGCGCACTGCACGGCGGCAGCGTCACGGCCCCCCACTGGAGCGCACAGGCACCGGCCTGCACATTCGTCGGCGCCACCGGCAACAGCGCCAGCACCGGCGTGATGGATGCCACCGGTCTGCGATACCTGGAAGTGGATACCGGCCTGCAGCCTGCCCTCTCGCCCTACTTTGCCCGGATCCTCGATCAATTGGGCATGGGGCCTTCCTCCGGCCTGACCCCTTTCGGGTATGCCGTGGCCGGTTACGCGCCGCCCGTCCCGCCGTTGCTCTATCGCTGAGGCGCCCCCTTGTCCGTCGCCGCCATCCGCGCCCAGCCCCCGCACCGACGACAACGCGGCGCAGCAGCCGTGGAACTGGCATTGATGCTGCCGCTGCTGGTCACGCTGTGCGCATTCATCGTGGAGTTCGGCCGCGTGTACTGGACCCAGAACGTGCTGCAAAATGCGGCGGAGGAAGGGGCTCGCGCGCTCAGTCTGGCCCCGGCAAACGCGCTTGGGCAACGCATGCCCGGCATCGAGGCGCAACTGCTCCAGGACATCCGCAGCGGCGGCGTCTTTGGCATCCAGGCCTCCAACATCGCGCTGTTGTGCCTTGATGCCGCCTTCAACCCCTTTGCCGCCCCGCCCGCCTATTGCGTGCCAGGATCCAGCGTTGCGGTGGACGCCTCGCTGGGTTACGTGCAGGCGATCATCACCCTGCCGCTGGCCAATCTGGGGTCATGGATGCCTTTCTACTTTCCTGCGGTGGGCACGACGGGAGCCACCGTCGTCAACACGGACAGCGGCTACCGCATCACGCTCCATGCCAGCGCACTCTACCGTTATGCCAACAACTAGATCCTTGCAGCGGGGAGCCACCAGCGTGGAGTTCGCGCTGGTGGCCACCTTGCTGCTGACCTTGCTGTTTGGTGTCATGGAGCTGGGTCGCATCCTGTTCGTCTGGAATTCGGCGCAGGAGGTGACGCGCCGCGCCGCACGCGATGCCGCCGTCTGGGGCTTTGACCTCACCGCCGCCGCGCAATACGACGCCGTGTTGCACCCCGGAGCGGGTACCGGCACGATTGCTTTTCCAGGCATTGGAGAAATCACCAACGGGACCGTCGCCATCCAGTTCATGACCGGGGCATACGGCGCGCTCAGCCCCACCAGCGCGCCACCCGTCAGCGCTGCGCTCAATCAGTCCAATTGCGCCCTGGGCCTGAGCCCTTGCGTCACGGCGGTCCAGGCCTCCCTGTGCGCCCCCGGCATCACGCCCTGCCAGCCTGTGGCCTATCTTCCGATCGGGATTTTCGGGACGGGCTTTCAATTGTTCCTGCCCATGGCCACCGTCACCGTGCCACTCGAGGGCGCAGGGGCGGGTTCGGGCTAGCCGCATGAGCCCATCCTCCCCCAGCCCCGGCACCGTCCTCGCCCTCTTCAGTTGCAAGGGCGGCGTGGGCACCACTTTCCTCACGACACAGCTGGCAAGCCTTCTGGCATTGCGCTGGCAACTCAGGGTGTTGCTCGTGGATGGCGTGCAATCTTTTGGCGACGCGGCCTTGATGCTGTCCCAGCACGAACCCCGAGCTTCCCTCGAGGACCTGTTACGCCACCCCGAGCGCTTCGATCCGGCGTTGCTGGAATCGGCGCTGCTGTGGCCGCTGCCCGGGTTGGGCGTACTCGCCGCACACGACGACCCGCTGCAGATGCGCACCTTGCCGCCGGAGGGGCTGCGCATTTTTCTGGAGACGGCCCGAAAACGCTTCGACTGCATCCTGTTCGACTGCGGACGGATGGCGGACCCCGCCATGATGCCTCTCCTGAACGGCGCCGACCGGCTGCTGCCGGTGTTGCAAACCACGCTGCCCATGATCCGGGATGGGCGCCGCCTGCTCAGCGCGCTGATCGCGCAAGGCATCGAACCGGCACGCCTCGTGCCCGTGCTCAACCGGGTCACGCCCCAGAGCAGCCCGCAACCCAAAACGATGGAGCAGGCGCTTGGCGCACGCATCGTGCACCGGATCCCCGAGGATACCGCGCTCGTCACTGCCTGCATCCACGGGGGACAGGCGCTCTGGACCCTGGCACCGTTTCACCCCCTCTGCCAAAACCTGATCACGCTGGCCCGCACCTTGATCCCCGCCCCCGAACCACGCAGCGCCGCCCCCCGGGGCCTGCTGCAACGCTGGTGGAAAAAGCAATGGCGCTGGAATCCCCAACACTCCTGAACACGGCCTTTCATGAAATCACTGTCCACATTGCGCGCCAAAATTCACCACCATCTCCTGGACCGGTACGACCTTGCCCGCCTGCAGGCCCTGGCTCCGGAACGCCAGCGCAACGAAGTGAAGGCATGGATCGAAGGCTGCCTGTTGGTGGAGAAGCCTGCCATCAACGCCCTCGAGCATCGCCAGCTGGTGGAGGACATCCAGCATGAGATGCTGGGGCTCGGACCGCTGGAGCCGCTGCTGCAGGATCCCGACATCTCGGACATCCTGGTCAACGGCCCGGACCAGATCTATGTGGAACGGCAGGGTCAGCTGATTCGCGAAGCGCGATCGTTTGAGGACGACAACCACCTGATCCGGACCATCGACAAGATCGTCTCGCGCGTGGGACGCCGCATCGACGAATCGAGTCCCATGGTGGATGCGCGGCTGCCGGACGGTTCGCGGGTCAACGCCATCATACCGCCGCTGGCGCTCGATGGCCCGATCCTCTCGATTCGCCGTTTCGGCCAGACGCCGCTCACGCTCCAGCGCCTGATCGAGCACGGCAGCCTGACCCAGGAAATGGGCGACCTCCTGACCCGCTACGTGCAGGCCCGGCTCAACATCCTGATCTCGGGCGGCACCGGCAGCGGAAAAACCACGCTGCTCAATGCCCTGTCGGGATTCATCGCCCCCCACGAACGTTTGATCACCATCGAGGATGCCGCCGAACTGCGCCTGCACCAAACGCATGTGGTCCGTCTTGAAGCGCGCCCGGCCAATCTCGAGGGCCAGGGAGAAATCACGCCGCGCCACCTGGTGCGAAACGCCCTGCGCATGCGCCCCGATCGCCTGATCGTGGGAGAGGTTCGGGGGGCCGAAGCCCTGGATATGCTGCAGGCGATGAACACCGGCCACGAAGGGTCGCTCACCACCCTGCATGCCAACTCCCCCGAAGACGCCCTGACCCGCCTGGAAAACATGGTGGCCCTGGGCCACGGAGGCCTGTCGGAGAACAACGTGCGCTCCCAGATCGCCAGCGCATTGCAGGTCATCATCCAGACGGCACGCCTGCCCGATGGCAGCCGGAAAATCACTTCCATCACGGAGCTCTGCGGCCGCAAGCAGGGGCGGCTGCAAACGCACCCGCGTTATGTCTTCACGCCGCACAAGCGCCATCGGGACCGGCGCATCGAAGGTGTCTTCGTGTCCGCCCAGGCGCCCTCGGTGTTTGCCGAACGCCTCGAACTGTTTGGCGAACCCTGGGAGCACGCCTCATGAGCCCGGCACTGGCCGTATTTTCGCTGTCGCTCTTTGTGCTGGTGCTGTTGCTGCTGGAGGCACTGGTCTGGTGGTGGGATGGCCGTTTCGGGCCGGGTCATCGCTGGCGCGCCCGGTTGGCCCAATGGGATGACGAGCCCGTCCCGCTGGCCCCGATCCCGCCGCCGGTGCGCATGCCGCCCCCAACGGGACCCTGGCCGATGCACCTGTCCTTGCTCAAACGCCTGGCAGGACAAAGGCGCCTGCGCCGCATCGGCACCCAGTTTCCTGACGCCCTGGATTTCATCAGCCGTGCCTTGCGCGCGGGGCATGATCTGCCCCGCGCCCTGGAACTGGCCAGCGTCGAATTGCGTGAACCGCTTGCCGGGGAACTGCGCATCACCACGGAGGAAATCGGGTTTGGGGCAGGACTGCCGATGGCCCTGAACCACCTCGGCGCACGCGTCCCCCTGCCCGACCTGCAAACCTTCATCGTAGCGACCTGTCTGCATCGCGAAACGGGCGGCGACATCACGCGCATGTTCGATCAGCTGGCGCGGGTCATTCGCGAGCGGGCTGCCCTGCGCGCCCAGATCAGGGTCCTGTCTGCGGAGGGGCGCCTGTCTGCCTGGATCCTCAGCATCCTGCCCGTCGCCTGCGCGCTGCTGACGCAAGCGCTCCATCCCGGCTTGCTGACGCTGCTGGGTGAGGACCCCTTCGGACGCCAGGTGGCAGCAGGCGCGGTCCTGCTGTGGGTCTGCGGGCTCTTCATCATGAAGCAATTGACCCGCCTGGAACCATGACCACACGCCAACGCATCCAGCGCTGGCTGGAACCCCTGGGGCACCTTGCCCGCCCCCGTGAGGACTGGCATCACAGCCCCCAGCGCATTCGCTTTCTCAACGCCGGGATCCGCCAGCCGACCACCCCCTTGCTGTATTTCGCAGCCAAGGCGGGGCTTGCGCTGCTGTTGCCGGCGGGGCTGGCAGGACTCCTGGCCTTCCATACGGGCGCGCTCCTCCTGCAAGGTGCCTTCCTGATCGCCGCCAGCACGGCAGGCTATTACGCCCCCAACGCCTGGCTTGGCCTGCGCATCCGAAAACGCCAACGGGCCATCGCGCGCGCACTGCCGGAACTGCTGGACCTGCTGGTGCTGTGCGTGGAAGCCGGGTTGTCCCTGGAACAGGCGGTGGCGCGGGTCGGGCGCGAATTCGCCGGAGCGTGTCCGGCATTGGCCCAGGAGCTGCATGCACTCTCCTTCGAGCTTGCAGCAGGCAGCAGCAGGACGCGCGCCCTGCGCCACCTGGCACAACGGGTGGGGCTGGAATCCGTAGAGGGGCTGGTGTCCTTGCTGATCCAGGCAGAGCGCTTTGGCACCCGGGTGAGCGACGCGCTGGGGGTACAGGCAGCGCATTTGCGCCGCCAGCGTCACCGGGCTGTCGAAAGCGCCGCAGCAACGCTGGGGCTGAAACTGTTGTTCCCCCTGGTGTTCTGCATTTTCCCGGGGTTGCTGGTCGTCCTGGTGGGCCCGGCATTCATCGGCATCTATCGGGCGTTGAGCGCCTGAAAGATGCCGACCGGAGTGGGCGCGCTCAGTACGCGGCCACTCCGCCGTTGGAACGCGGATCCGTCGCCCCTTCCAGAAACCCGTCAGGGTGGCGCACCACCGCCCCGGCATGCCCCACGGTTTCGTCGAAGTCCTGCAGAAGCTCCACTTCATGCCCCCGCGATCGCAGTGTGGCCACAACGTCCTGGGGAAAACGTGCCTCGAGCTTGAGCGTGTCCGAGGTCTGGCCCCAAGTCCGCCCCAGCAGCCAGCGTGGCGCAGTGACAGCCTGTTGCAGCGGCTGGCCGAAAACCACGTGGCGCGTGAACACTGCCGCCTGGGTCTGGGGCTGGCCATCCCCCCCCATGGTGCCATAGACCATGACGCGTCCATCCTTCAGGCGCGCCGCTGCCGGATTGAGCGTATGAAAGGGTTTCTTGCCCGGCTTCAGGGCCAGCAGGGCCTCGGGCTTCAAGCTGAAGGAGGCGCCCCGGTTTTGCCAGTTGATGCCCGTGCGCGGCAACACGCAGCCGCTGCCGTATTCATGGTAGATGCTCTGGATGAACGACACGGCCAGGCCATCGGCATCGATGGCCCCCATCCAGATGGTGTCCGCAGGCCCCCGGCCGGCGCCCCACGGCGCAGCATGGTCCTTGCGTATCTGGGCCGCCAGTGCGTCCAGGCGCGCACCGTCCAGCAGCGACTGGGGCGCGACCGGACATTCCCTGGGGTCCGTGACAAACTGGTCGCGCAACTGAAACGCCTTCTTGGTGGATTCCACCAGCAGATGCACATGGTCTGCGCTGTCAGGGACCACGGCTGCAAGCCCGGCGCGCTCGGCAATCCCCAGGATCGCAAGCGAGACGGCCCCTTGCGTAGGCAAGGTCATGTTGTAGAGGTCTCCGCTGTCGTGCGCAAGATGCAGCGGCGTGACGACTTCGGCACGATAACCCGCAAGGTCTTCGGCGCTCACCGGCGCACCGATGGTTTTCAGATCCGCCGCAATATCCGCCGCCAGCGGACCGCGGTAGAAACTGTCCAGGCCCTCGCGGACCAGGCGCCGGAGCGTTGCCCCAAGGCGCGGTTGAAGAAAGCGTTGCCCGGGACGGGGCACCGCCCCTCCGGGCAGGAAGGCTTCTTCAAAACCCGGCTGCCCTTGCAGCTCGCCCAATTTCTTCGCGGTCAGGAGTGACTGGCTGGGGGTGACCGGAATGCCGTCTTCCGCATAACGAATAGCTTCGGCAAGCAATGCCTCGAGCGGTATTTTTCCGCCCAGCCGTTGCGCGATTTCCAGCGCGGCCTGCCAGCCGCCCACGGTGCCGGCAACGGTGTTGGCCGCCCACGGGCCGCGCGTGGGAATGGCGTCCATGCCCTGCGCCCGATAAGTCGCGATGGTAGCTGCGGCAGCGGCACCACCGCAAGCGCTGATGGCGAGCGGCTCACCGTCAGGCGGCAGGATCACCCAGAAACCATCGCCACCGATGCTGTTCATATGCGGATAGACCACGGCGATGGTGCTGGCTGCCGCAACCATGGCCTCGATGGCGTTGCCCCCCTGGCGCAGGATGTCGAGTCCGGCCTGGGCGGCCAGGGCATGTGGGGCCGTGACCATGCCCCGTGTACCCAATGCAGCTTGCAACATGAATGTTTCCTTAGAAGTACTGGCGCTTCTTGCGCAGCGGTTTCAGGACGGCGATGGCTAGGATTGCTGCCAGGATGTCCAGGGTGATCACTACACCAAAGACCGGAATCCAGCTGCCGGTGGCTTCATGAAGCTGGGCCGCCATGGGGCCGCCCAGCACCGAACCCACGCCTTGCGCCATGTACAGGAATCCGTAGTTGGCCGTGGCATGACGCTCACCGAACGTATCCGTGAGTGTAGAAGGAAACAGTGAAAAAATCTCCCCCCAACCAAAAAACACCACCCCCGAGAGCATGACGAACAACACGGGATCGTTGCGGAATTGCAGCCAGGCAAACATGGCGATCCCTTCCAGCATGAAAGCAATGAACATGGTGTTTTCACGCCCGATCCTGTCAGACATCCAGCCAAAGAAAGGCCGCGTCAGGCCGTTGGTGATGCGATCCACCGTCAACGCCAGCGGCAGTGCCGCCATGCCCATGACGATGATGGAGGCCACGCCGAAATCCCGCGCAAACGCCGCGGTCTGCGAAATCACCATCAGCCCCGAAGTGGACAGCATGGTCATCATGATGAACATCAGCCAGAACACCGGGGTTTTCAGCATCACCGCCGGAGAGGCGCCGGCCACTTCCTCGAGATGGCCGGTGAGGATGGCGTGACGCTCACGGGGCGGGCGCTTCAGACCCTGTGCAGCCAGCAGTCCCACCACGGAAAAGATCAGGCCAAACGTCCAGAGGGTGGACTGGTAGCCATGATCCACGATGCTGGACGAGATGGGGATGGTGGTCAGGATGGCACCGAAACCGTAGCCTGCCGCCACCATGCCGACGGCAAAGCCACGCCGGTCCGGGAACCACTTGACCATCTGGCTCACGATGCCGATGTAGACGATGCCAGTGCCCACCCCGCCAAACAATCCATAGGTCAGGTACAACTGGGTGAGAGTAGTGGCATTGGAGGCGAGGACCCAGCTCAGCCCTGTCAGCAGGATCCCTGCCGAGATCAGGAAGCGGGGGCCAAACCGGTCCACCAGAAACCCTTGTGCCGGGGACAGGAACGTTTGCAGCACGATCAGGATGGAGAAAGTCACTTGAATTTCGGGAAGCTTGACCGCCAACGCGCCCATGAGGGGCTTGGTGAACAAGGTCCAGGTGTACTGGGGACTGGAAATCGCCATCATGCAGACGACGCCCAGGATCAGTTGTACCCACCGTTCCCAACGGGCAGAAGACATTTGGGTGCTAGCCATGAATCACTCCTTATAAAAATATGGTGGCTGCCCCTTCTGGAACCCGGGGTGAAATCCGTCATTTCCAAAAGGGAGAACTGTCCTAATCCAAAGCAACGACTATGCCAAATCCGACAACGCGCATCGCAGGGGGCCTTCGGCGTGGGCTATGGTAGCCACGCGCCTCATGGGGGAAAACCGATGGGTGCACCCCTCTGGGGAGGATTATGCACTGATATAGTGCAAAAAGAAGGCCGGGGACGCGGGCTGGGGCAACCACACTTATTTTTTCCGGCGCAACAGCAGGGCATTGGTGACCACGGAAAAACTTGAAAACGCCATGGCGCTCCCGGCCACCACCGGCGTCAGCCAGCCGATGGCTGCCAAAGGAATACCGACCACGTTGTAAAAAAAGGCCCAGAACAGGTTCTGCCGGATTTTTTTCCAGGTCCTTCGTGAAATGGACAAAGCCGCAGGGATCAGGGTCAGGTCGCCCCGCAGCAGCGTGATGCCTGCAGCATGCATGGCCACATCGGTGCCCGATCCCATGGCAATGCCGACGTCGGCCGCGGCCAGGGCGGGCGCATCGTTGACGCCGTCCCCCACCATGGCCACCACGGTGTGGGCATTGCGCAGTGCAGCCACGATTTCCGCTTTCTGCCCGGGGCTGACGTTGGCAAAGACCTGGTCCATCCCCAGCGGACCGGCCACCCGCTGTGCTGCCGCTTCGTGATCTCCCGAAATCAGGACGGTGCGAATGCCCAGCGCATGCAGCCCGGCAATCGCGCTGGCGGCTTGCGGGCGCACCGGGTCACCGAAGGCCATCCAGGCAAGCGGAACCAGCGCATCTTCCCGTTGCTGCATGAGCCAGGACACGCTCCAGCCGGACTGCATGGCCTGCGCCACGCGCGGGGCCAGGCGTGCTGCGAGGTCCGGGTGGTGTTCGTTCAGGCCATTGTGGCTGATCAGGAGGAGCTTCTGCCCGGCCCAGGGCCCCGAGGCGACCGTCCCCCCCACGCCCAGGCCCGGTTGTGCCGTGACGTCGCCCACAGTGTCGGGGGTCACGCCCCGCTCCAGGGCGAGGGCGAGCACCGCCTTCGCCAGCGGATGTTCGCTGCCGGACTGCAGCCCTGCCGCTGCCGCCAGCACCGTTTGCGCTGTCTCCTGGCCTTCCGGCTGAAAATCCTGGAGCACCGGCTTGCCTTCGGTGAGGGTGCCTGTCTTGTCAAATGCCACGACCGTCACGGCATGGGCCCGTTCCAGGGCCGTCGCATCCTTGATCAGGATGCCCTGCCGCGCCGCCACCCCGGTTCCCACCAGGATGGAAACGGGCGTGGCGAGCCCCAGCGCACACGGGCAGGCAATCACCAGCACAGAAACGGCGTTGATGAGCGCCGCCTCGGCGCCGCCCAGCAGCCAGAAGTTGCCCAGAAAAGTCAGGAGCGCGATCACAAGGACGATGGGGACGAACACCGCACTGACCCGGTCCACCTGCCGCTGGATGGGTGGCTTGGTGGCCTGGGCGCTGGCCACCAGGCGGATGATGCGCGCCAGGGTGCTCTCCGCCGCGCTTGCCGTTACGGACACGATCAGACGTCCCAGCCCGTTGACCGTGCCACCAGTGACACGACTGCCCACCCGCTTGGTGATGGCTTCGCTCTCGCCGGTGAGGAGGGATTCGTCCACGTCGCTCTCGCCTTCCTCCACCACGCCATCGGAGGGAATGCGCTCGCCGGGCATCACCAGCACCCGGTCTCCTGTCAGCAGGTGTTCGGTCGGAATGGCGCGATTGAAACGCGCCGGACGACCTGGGTCGATCAGGCGGGCCGTGTCGGGACGCAGGGACTGGAGGGCACGAATGGCATCAGCGGCCTGACGCCGGGCACGGGACTCCAGCAGCTTGCCCAGCAACACCAGGGTGATCACCACGCTGCCGGCTTCGTAATAGAGGGCATCCATGCCGCCTGCACCGCGCAGGGCCTGAACCGTGCTGAGGCCGTACGCGGCGCTGGTGCCCAGAGCCACCAGCAGGTCCATGTTGCCGGAACGGTTTTTGAGGGCGATGAAGCCTGCGCGATAAAAACGCCATCCCAGGACAAACTGGACCGGGGTGGCCAGGGCCCATTGCAGCCACACCGGCAGCATGAAGTGGATGCCCGCGCCCACCAGCAGCATGGAAAGCAGCAAAGGCGCCGTCAGCAGCGCTGCCGCAACCACGGCCCGGACCTCGCGGCGGTCCTGGGACTGCTGCTGGGCATCCTCGCGGGCAAAGACGTCGTCCGTCACGGCGCGCGCGCCGTAACCCGCCGCGACCACGGCACGCACGAGCTGGGTGATCGTCTCGGGGGCGGCGCCCGCCTGCGCATCCAGCGTGACTTCGGCCTTTTCCGTGGCCAGATTGACGCTCGCCTCCGTCACGCCAGGCACCTTGCGCAACGCCTCTTCCACGTGGGCCACACAGGAGGCGCAGGTCATGCCGGAAATAGCCAGGGTTTGTTTCATGGCGCGTTACCGTGGGTTCAAGGTCATGAATCCTGTAGAATAGCGCAAATATGCTGTCCGTCTCTCACCTGACCTGTCAAAGGGGCGAGCGGGTCCTGTTTCAAGACCTCAGTTTTGAGCTGCCCGAAAGCCAATGGCTCCAGATTGCTGGAGCGAACGGTGCTGGAAAAACCAGCCTGTTGCGCATCCTCTCCGGCCTCTCGGAGCCCGTGGACGGCCGGATCACCTGGAACGGCAGCCCGGTGCGCGAGGACCGCGAAGCCTTTCATGCCGACCTGCTCTACCTGGGCCATCAGGGGGCCCTCAAGGAAGAGCTCACGCCGCTGGAAAACCTCACCCTGAGCCTGGGCATGGAAGGGTTTAACGTCTCCGAAGACGCCGCCATGCAGGCCCTGCACCAGTTCGGACTGCACGGACGCGAACATCTGCCTGTACGCTTTCTTTCAGCAGGCCAGCGCCGCCGCGTGCTGCTCTGCCGCCTGCTGCTGCGCCCTGCCCGGCTGTGGATTCTGGACGAGCCCTTTACCGCCCTGGACGTGCATGCCATCGGCTTTCTGTCGCGCCTGATCGAAACCCATCTGCGGGAAGGCGGAAGCGCCGTGCTGACCAGCCATCAGTCCATGACCCTCCCCCCCGGCCTGTGCGTCACCCTATGAGCCGATTTCTCTCCCCTTTCATCCAGTCGGTCCGACGCGACCTGCTGCTGGCAGCGCGCCACAAGACCGAGATCGTCACGGCCCTGTTCTTTTTCGTCATCGTGGTCAACCTCCTGCCGCTCGGCATCGGGCCGGACCCCGACCTGCTGCGCAAGATTGCACCCGGTGCCCTGTGGATCAGTGCCCTCCTCGCAACCCTGCTGGGATTGCAGCGCCTGTTCGCGCCGGACCACGCCGATGGCACGCTGGAGCAGATGGCCCTGTCGCCCCAGTCGTTCACGCTGCTGGTGGCCGGAAAAATCCTGGCCCACTGGCTCGTGGCCGGGCTGCCCGTGGTCCTGATCGCCCCCGTGTTGGGGTTGCAATTCGATCTTTCCGGACGCAGTCTCTTGATCCTGACCGTGTCCCTGCTGCTGGGCACCCCCATCCTCTCGCTGATCGGCGCCGTGGGCGCCGCGTTGACGCTGGGCGTGCGCGGCAGTGGCGCGCTCCTGTCGCTGCTGATCCTGCCGCTGTACATTCCGGCACTGATCTTTGGCGCAGGCGCCGTGGAAGCGGACCTTGCCGGGCTCGGCCCGGATGGACACCTGTCCTTGCTGGCCGCTTTGCTGGTGGTCAGCGCCTTTTTTGCACCGTGGGTCGCCACGGTGGCGTTGCGCGTCGCGCTGGAGTAAATGGATGAATCATTCCCTGGTCAACTGGTTCAAGTTTGCCTCACCCGCCTCCTTCTACCCCCTGGCGGGCCGCCTGATCCCGTTCTTTACCGCTGCCGCGGTCCTGCTACTGGCCGCCGGCCTGTGGCTCGGCCTGCTCGTGGCGCCCACCGACGCGCAGCAGGGCGAAGGCTACCGCATCATCTTCGTGCATGTGCCGGCCAGTTGGATGTCCATGTTCATTTACTGCGTGATGGCGTTCTGGGCAGCGTTGGGCCTGTCCTTCAACACCCGCCTCTCGGGCATGATGACCTCGGCACTGGCGCCCACCGGCGCCCTGTTTGCCTTCCTGTCCCTGTGGACCGGCGCCCTGTGGGGCAAACCCATGTGGGGCGCCTGGTGGGTGTGGGACGCGCGCCTGACATCGCAGTTGATCCTGTTCTTTCTGTACCTGGGGTTCATCGCCCTGCAAGCCGCCATCGACGATCCGCGCCGTGCCGACAAAGCCGGGGCCATCCTGGCCTTGGTGGGCGTCGTCAATGTGCCCATCATCTATTTTTCCGTCCAATGGTGGAACACCCTGCACCAGGGCGCTTCCGTCTCCATGACCAAAGCCCCCAGCATGGCGCACACCATGCTGCTGGGCATGCTGTTGATGGCGCTGGCCTTCTGGGCCTACACCATCGCGGTGGCCCTGATGCGGGTGCGATGCATCATTCTGGAACGCGAACTGACCAGCGAATGGGTGAAGAAAAATGCAATGGAATAGCCTCAGTGATTTCCTGGCCATGGGCGGCTACGCCTTCTACGTGTGGGGCAGCTTCGGGGCCTGTGCGCTGGGCATGGTGATCGAGATCGTGATACTGAAACAACGGCGGCGCGCCATCATGGCACGACTGTCCCGCAAGGAGTTGTCGCAATGAAGCCACGTCACAAACGAATGATTCTGATCGTCGGTGCGCTGGGCGTCCTGGGCATCGCAACGGCCCTGGTGCTCAACGCGTTCCGCAGCAACCTGGTGTTCTTCTACACCCCCACCCAGATTGCCAATGGCGAAGTCCCCAAAAACAAGGCCTTCCGCATTGGCGGCCTCGTCAAGGCCGGCTCGTTGACCCGCGACGGGATCACGGCCCACTTCGTGGTCACAGACACTGCCAGGGAAGTGCCCGTCACCTACAGCGGCATCCTGCCGGACTTGTTCAAGGAAGGACGCGGAATGGTGGCCCAGGGCAAGATTGGCAACGACGGCCAGTTCGTGGCCACCGAAGTCCTGGCAAAACACGACGAGAATTACATGCCGCCTGAGGCCAAGTCCGCTGTGGACCAGGCGCAGCAGACCGCCAGGACCCTCAAACCCTGAACCTTCAAGGCGCGCGCGGCGCCTGCGCTCAGGGTTGAACCTGGCTGATGCTGACCTCGATACCCCGCGTTCCCGGCTTGACGGGCAGGCTTGCCCCCACCAGGTCGCCGCTGCTGGGCGTGGCACTGCCCGACTTCGACACCCGCACCTCCACCCGAACCAGGCTCGCTGAAGACAGATTGAATTGCGGGCTCATGGCCATGGCGTCAGTCAACTCAAACTCCAGGGGCAACTGACTGACCGTCGTCTTCAGGACGGCGAGCGGCATACGTGGCCCCTGAACGGCACGGGCAAAGAGATACACGGTATCGGTCGGTGCCACCTTGCCCTTGAGGGCGGGGTCCAGCACCACCTTGCCTGCGAGCGCGCTGGAAGCGTTGCCCGCTTGCGGTTTGGCCGGCCCTGCGGCCTGCTGGAACTTGTCCGCAGACAGGGGCGGCAGATTGGCCTGGGCCCGCGCCCTGTTGAGATTTTCAAGCACAAAGTTGGCGTCCTGCGAACCGGGTTCGAGGAGCGGCATCAGTTTCTCCCACACGGCCGCCGCCTTGCGATAGTTCTTGTCGGCAAAGGCAAAGCCTCCGGAAAGGAAGAGCCCCTTGGGGTTGCCCGGTTCCATCGCCAGCGCTTTTTCCACCCAGGTGCGCGCCTGGACCATGCCCTGGTCCTGCCCCGACGAAGCCAGCGCTTCGGCATAGTCCACCATCAGCTGCGGGTCGTCATTGATCTGCTTGGTCAGATGGGAAAAGGCTTCGAGCGCCTCTTTCGGGCGGTCGAGATTCATGTAGGAGCGCGCCAGCATGGCCCAGCCTTCCGGGTTGTCCGGATTCTTGGCGAGCTTGGCGGCAAGCGAGGCCACCATGGCGTCGAGTTGCTGCTCCATGGCATGCGGCTGCTGTTGCGGATTGAGGGCCTCGGGCTGGCCATGCCAGGCATAAAGGCCGCCTGCAACCAGCGGAATGGCCACCAGGATGCCGATGGCCACCTTGCGGCCATGGGCGTAGTCGGTCACCTCGGGCGCCACGGCGGTATCTTCCAGCAGGCGGCGCTGCACCTCTTCACGGGCCTGGGCGTAGTCGGCATCCTCCAGACTGCCTTCGCGATGCTCGGCATCCAGTTCGACCAGTTGGTCGCGATACACGGCGGCATTGAGCGCCTTGCGGTTGTCGCTGACGCCCGCACGGCGGCGCAACAGAAAAAAGAACAGGACGATCAGGACCAGGACGACCAGCAGCCCGGCGGCAACGAGGAATGAAGTCATGATTTGTCGCGCAGGAGCGCTTCGGCTTGTTGTTTTTGTTCAGGGGAGAGGGGCGCATCGGGGGTCAACTGACTGCGCCGACGCAGCACGCGCGCCAGCAGCCCGACGCCCACGGCAAGGAACAGGAAAGGACCAAACCACAGCAACCAGGTGGTGGGTTTGACCGGGGGACGATACCGCACAAAATCGCCGTAACGCGTCACCATGAATTCCATCACTTCCTGGTCGGTTTTGCCCTGACGAATCTGTGCGCGGATCTCGCGTCGCAGATCTTCGGCAAGGTCGGCACGTGAACCGGCCAGGGACTCGTTCTGGCACACGAGACAGCGCATTTCCTCTGCAATCTTGATCAGGCGCTGTTCGACCACCTCATCCTCGGCCAGCGGCTTGGCTTCGGTTGCGTGCAGCGCGAGGGGCAGACACAACAATACCAGCAGCATCCATCGCTTCATTTTTGCAACTCCGCAATCAACGGCAAAATGGTCTGTTGCAGGGCTTCGGGCGTCACCGGACCGATCTGCTTGTAACGGATCACGCCGTTCTTGTCGATGACGTAGGTTTCCGGGACGCCATACACGCCGTAATCGATGCCGACCCGGCCATCGGCATCCACGGCGGTGAGCGTATAGGGATCGCCGTAATCGTTGAGCCATTTCAAGGCGTCAGCGGGCTGGTCCTTGTAATCGAGACCCACGAGCGGCACCGTGTGCGTGCGCGAAAATCTGAGCAGGACCGGATGTTCCTCGCGGCAGGAAACGCACCAGGAAGCCCACACGTTGAGCATCCACACCTGCCCCTTGAATGCCGCCGGCGTGAAGGTCTTGCCCTGGGCTTGCAACTGGGGCAACTGGAAATTGGGGGCCGGATGGTCAATCAGCGGCGACGGAACGAGATGCGGATCGCGATTCAACCCCACCGCCATGAACGCCACCAATCCCGCAAAGGCCAGCAGGGGAACGAGAAACCATGGGTTGAAACGCTTCATGCGGCGCCCTCCCGCTGCTTCGGCGAACGCACGCGATAACGTCGATCCGAAGCCGCCAACAAGCCGCCCAGGGCCATCAGTACGCACCCGCCCCAGATCCAGTTGACGAAGGGTTTGTAATAGACCCTCACGCTCCATGCCCCATTGTCCAGAGGCTCGCCCAGCGACACGTACAGGTCGCGATCCAGGCTGGAATGAATGGCGGCTTCCGTCATGGGCATCGGCGAGGAAAAGTAGGTGCGTTTTTCCGGTTCCAGGCGCCCCTGGATCTCGCCGTTGCGGCTATAGGTCAGCGTACCGCGCATCGCGGTGTAGTTGGGACCCGGCACCTGCTCCACGCCGATCAGGCGGAACGTCGTTCCCGCCAGGGTAATGGTCTCGCCCGGGCCCATGCGCACATCGCGCTCCAGCTCGTACCCCTTGATGAGGGTGACGCCGATCACGAATACGGCAAGGCCCAGGTGCGCCGTCTGCATGCCCCAAAACCACAGGGGAATGGTCGGCACCTTGCGCCAGGACCAGACCTGGCGGACCACGCCGAGGGCCACCCAGGTAGCGACGGCAATCCCCAGCGCCGACAGCGGAGAAAAGCCGCCCATCAAGATCGGCACCAGCAGGCCCACCAGCACCGCAATGACGAGATCCACCCGGACGGTCTTGAACACCTGCTTCAGTTGCGAGCGTTTCCAGTGGGCTATGGTACCGACGGGCAAGAGCACCAGCAGCAGGATCATGATCGGGGCAAATACGGCGTTGAAATACGGGGGACCGACCGACAGTTTTCCAAGGTTGAGCGCATCGATCACCATCGGGTAGATCGTGCCCAGCAACACGGACCCCGCCGCGGCCACCAGCAGCACGTTGTTGAATAACAGGAACGACTCGCGCGAGACCAGCTTGAACTGACCGCCTTCCCTGACCGAGGGTGCGCGCCAGGCAAACAGGGTGAGCGAGCCGCCGATGACCAGCGCCAGAAATACCAGCACGAAAATACCGCGGCGGGGATCGGAAGCAAAAGCATGGACCGAGGTGAGCACCCCGGAACGCACGATGAATGTGCCCAGCAGGGACAACGAAAATGCGCCGATGGCCAGCAACACCGTCCAGCGCTTGAACGCGCCCCGCTTTTCAGTCACCACCAGCGAATGGATCAGGGCCGTGCCCACCAGCCAGGGCATGAAGGAGGCGTTTTCCACGGGATCCCAGAACCACCAGCCGCCCCAGCCCAGTTCGTAATAGGCCCAGCGCGATCCAAAGCAGATGCCCAGCGTCAGGAAGATCCAGGCGGCCAGCGTCCAGGGCCGGGACCAGCGCGCCCAGGCCGCATCAAGCTTGCCCGAGATCAGGGCGGAGAGCGCAAAGGCAAAGGCCACCGAAAACCCCACATAGCCCATGTAGAGCATGGGCGGGTGGTAGACCAAGCCCGGGTCCTGCAGCAACGGATTGAGATCACGCCCCTCCTGCGCCGCCGGGAACAGCCGGTCGAAGGGGTTGGACGTGAGCAGGATGAACAGGAGAAACCCCAGCACCACGAGCCCCAGTACGCCCAGGACACGCGCCACGATCGGGTCGGGCAGACGCCGCGAAAACAGGGCCACGGCGGCAGTCCAGCCGGTCAGCATCAATACCCACAACAGCAGGGAGCCTTCGTGGCCGCCCCATACGGCCGAGAACTGGTACTGCACCGGGAGCTTGGAGTTGGAATGCTCGCTGACGTACAGCACGGAAAAATCGTTGTGCAGAAAGGCCCAGGCCAGACAGGCAAATGAGACCGCCACCGAGAGGAACAGCATCAACGCCGTGGGACGCGCCAGGCCAATCCAGACTGCAACGCCTTTCTGTGCTCCGGCAAGAGAAAAGAATGCCAGGGTTGTGGAGAGAACCAACGCGAGAATCAGTGCAAAGTGTCCGAGTTCAGGAATCATCCAGTGGCCTTCAACGTCGCAATTTTCAGGAAAGTCCGTAAGTGTACCTCAGCCGGGAATATAATGGCCCTTTCAGGTCAACGGCCCTTTTGAACCCCAGGAGGTTGTCATGTTCAAGCATATCCTTATCCCCACTGACGGATCCGAACTGTCGCGCAAAGCCATCTCGGGCGGCCTGGAAATTGCCAAGGCCCTCGGGGCGCGTGTCACCGCCTATACCTGCGTGGTGGAATATCTGCCGATGACGGAATTTGCGGTGGAAACGCCACAGAGCGTGATGGATCAGATCGAGGCCGAAGCGGACCAGCACTTAAAACAGTTCGCCGCGGATGCCAAAGCTGCTGGCGTGGTTTTCGATACGGCCAAGAGCACGGAGTACTCCCCCTATACCGGCATCATCAACACCGCCCGGGAAAAAGGCTGCGACCTGATCATGATGGCTTCCCATGGACGTCGTGGCCTGGCCGGACTGTTGCTGGGCAGCGAAACGCAGAAGGTGTTGACCCACTCTGAAATTCCAGTGCTGGTGTACCGTTGAACGACTGAGCTACTGCTGGATCGCCCCCGGAGGCTGGGCAGGCACCGCGCGCCAGGGTTCGGGGCACTGCGGGACGTAAGGGTAGTACCCTTTGGCCGAATCGCAGTAGAACCAGTTCTGGGCTGCGGGCTGGGCCGGACCGATGTAAGTGGTGTCTTGCGGCGAGACGGGCGGCCCGGGCTGTGTCACCACCACCGTGGCGGGGTATGGCGCGTAGTAGCTGTAACCCACCCCCCAAGGGTACGGATTGTAGTACAGCGGCTCGGACGCCAGGGCCCAGGTGGTGTATCCCAGGCCCAGGCCCAGGCCGACGCCCCAGCCCCAGTCACCGCGGTACCACGGGTCGCCCCAGTACCCCCCGCCGTAGTAGCGGCCGCCATTCCAGTAGCGTCCCCCGCCACCGGCGACGAATCCGTGATATTGCCCGGATCCGGCAAAATGCCCACCCCCCGCCATATGCGCGCCGCCGGCATGTCCACCGCCGGCGTGCCCGCCACCGCCATGCCCCCCATCCGCCCCCGCAGGAAGCGCAATGCCCACGCCCATGGCGAAGAGCAGTGACAGGCTGATGCTGCGGTATGAGATCGGTGCATTCATCGTGACGGCCTCCGGATAGTCGGCATTGCTCAATAGCTGGTGCAGGGTCCGCCATGCCCCATGGGACCGTAGCCCTCATGGCCCATCATGCCGTGCCTGCCCCAGCCATCCTCCTGGTAGGACTGCTGCCAGTAGAGATCGAAAATGGTTTTCTGGTTGGGATCGAGGGCATCATAAAAGGTTTTGGTGCTGGCCTGCGCGGCTTCCAGCAGGGCCACATGGTCCTGCATCCGCTTGATTTCGGTGCGCATGTGTTCCAGGCCATGGGCCATCCGCTCGGGCGTCGTCATGTTGGCATGCGCGGGATCGCCCACAAAGCCCTGCTTGAGGTGCGCCTCGCGCCAGAGCTTGATTTTTTCGGATTGGGCACGGGCATTGTTGAGAACCGCGCCCGACCAGGTGTCCCAGGCCGCCTTCTGTGACCCCGACAAATTCAGTTTGGTCTTGAGTTCATCCAGCATGCGCTGCGTATGCTGCACCCAGTTGAGGGGGGCCATCCCGGTCCAGGCTTCATGCGCTGGCGGGGTGGGTGCGGGGTCAGCCTTGTCTGCGGCCAGAAGGACGCCGGATTGCAGCAGCAACAGGCTCCCGGCGACCAGAAACATCCGTTTGATGGGGGTTGTACGCATCTTTAACTCCTGGGTAACAAGGGGTTGATGTGGGGACTGCAGTTAATGACAACAAAGAAGCCGGGTTGGTTTCAAGCGCCATATGTAACAAAGTCCTACAAAACGGCTATTTGAGCGCATCCGTGGATTTGAGTTGTTGACGCAACACAAACTTCTGGATTTTTCCGGTGGCCGTTTTCGGGATCGGTCCGAAGACCACTTCGCGCGGCACCTTGTAGCGCGCAAGCCTGGACCGGCAGTGCTCCAGGATGCCTTCAGTGGACGGGGTGGCGCCCTCCTTCAGCTCGACAAAGGCACAGGGCACTTCGCCCCACTTTTCATCCGGTTTGGCAATGATGGCGGCGACGAGCACGTCGGGATGGCGGTAGAGCACGTCTTCCACCTCCAGGGAAGAAATGTTTTCGCCGCCCGAGATGATGATGTCCTTGCTGCGATCCTTGATCTTGACGTACCCATCCGGCTCGACCACGGCGAGATCGCCAGAGTGGAACCAGCCGCCGGCAAAAGCTTCTTCCGTGGCGGCCGGGTTTTTGAGGTACCCCTTCATGACGATGTTGCCGCGGAACATGATCTCCCCCATGGTCTCGCCATCGGCAGGTACCGGCGCCATCGTTGCGGGATCCAGCACCATCATGGCCTCTTCCATGAGGTTGGGCACGCCCTGGCGCCCATTGCGTTGCGCCCGCTCCGCCAGGGACAACTGATCCCAGGACTCGTGCTTGACGCACACGGCTGCGGGCCCGTAGGTTTCGGTCAGCCCGTAAACGTGGGTGATGCTGATACCCAGCTTTTCCATGCCCTCGATGATGGCTGCGGGCGGAGCGGCCCCGGCAATCAGCGCCGAGACGGGGTGACCCAGTCCTTCCGGAATCAGGTGGGCGGCATTGATCAGCATTCCGTGAACGATGGGGGCGCCACAGAAATGGGTGACCCGATGCTTTTGTATCAGCGCAAAGATCACCTGGGGGTCCACCCGTCGCAAACAGACATTGACGCCGCTCACCGCGGCCATGGTCCAGGGAAAACACCAGCCGTTGCAGTGAAACATGGGCAGGGTCCAGAGATAGACCGCGTGATTGGGCATGCCCCAGCACTGGATGTTGGCCAGCGCGTTGAGATAGGCGCCGCGATGGTGATAGACCACCCCCTTGGGGTTGCCGGTGGTGCCGGAGGTGTAGTTGAGCGCGATGGCATCCCACTCGTCCGGGGGCAGTTGCCAGGCAAAACCTGGATCGCCTTCCAGCAAAAACTGTTCGTACTCGATGCTGCCCAGCGTTTCGTTGGGAGGCGCTGCAGGATCGTCCACATCAATGACCAGCAGATCCTGGTCCGCCAGCAACGCCTTGACGCGACGGACCACCGGCGCGAATTCGCGATCGGTCAGCAGGACCCGCGCTTCGCCGTGACGCAGCATGAAGGCGATGGACTCGGCATCCAGGCGGGTATTGAGCGTATTGAGGACGCCCCCCATCATGGGCACTCCGAAATGCGCTTCAAAAAGGGCAGGGACGTTCGGCAGCATGGCCGCCACCGTATCGCCGCGGCGCACGCCACGCCCGATCAGGGCGGAGGCCAGGCACCGGCATCGGGCGTAGGTCTGCGCCCAGGACAGCACGCGTTCGCCATGGATCACCGCAGGCTTGTAGGGAAAGACGGTGGCCGCGCGTTCCATGAAGGTCAGTGGAGACAGGGGCACATGGTTGGCCTGGTTCCGATCCAGGCCGGCAGCATAGGGATGGCCGTGCATGGGTGATCCTCCCGGGATCCTGTTGGTTATTATGGCGAATCAGGAAAGATGATAGCCCAACCCGGAAGGCCTGCACCACTTGGTTGACGTGCAGACGAAGTTTTGTAGAATGGCCGTCTACCCACTGCGAGGAGCCTTCCATGCGCCGCTGGTTGCCGATGTTGTTTTTTGCACTCTGGTCAACGCATGCGTTGGCTGACCCCCAACTCACGCCCCCGTTTCCGCCCCAGTCCAACACGCTCACCCCGCATGGCGCCAAGCAGGAGGCCACGCCGGCCGAGAAGATTCCCGCCTCGCTTCTCAAGGTCCCTGCGGGATTCCGGGTCGAGCTCTGGGCGAGCGGCATGCCCAACGGGCGCTCCATGACCCTCTCCCCCAAGGGCACCGTGTTCGTGGGTTCGCGCTTTGCCGGCAAAGTGTATGCCGTGGTGGATCGGGGCGACCATCGTGAAGTCAAGGTCATCGCGAGCGACCTGCATCGCCCCAATGGCGTGGCCTTTCACGACGGCACCCTGTATGTGGCCGAGGTATCTCGGATCCTGCGCTTCGACCGCATCGAGGAGCAGCTCGATCACCCCCCCGCGCCCGTCGTGGTGTACGATGCCCTGCCCAAGGACGAGCCCCACGGCTGGAAATTTCTGACCGTGAGTCCGGACGGCCGCTACCTCTACTTCGGCATCGGTTCGCCGGGCAACATCCTGCTGCCCCCGCCCACGCATGCCACCATCAACCGGCTGGACCTCAAGACCAACACGCTTGAAGTGGTGGCCCACGGCGTGCGCAACACGGTGGGCATGGCCTTCCACCCCGTCACCCATGAACTCTGGTTTACGCACCTCGCACGGGACTGGCTGAGCGACGACCTGCCCAACGACACGCTCAACCGTCTGACCAAAAACGGCCAGGACTTCGGATTTCCCTACTGCCATCAGGGCAACCTGCCCGACCCCCAATTCGGCGTGGGGCACAACTGCGCTGATTATGCGCAGCCCGTGCTCAATCTCGGGCCGCACGTGGCTTCCCTGGGCATGCGCTTCTATACCGGGCAGCAGTTTCCGGCTGAGTATCGCAACAACATCTTCATCGCCGATCACGGCTCGTGGAACCGGTCCCAGAAAACCGGATTTGACGTGACCCGGGTGGTCCTGGACGATCAGGGGCACGTGCAGAAGTTTGTGCCCTTCGTCACGGGATGGCTGCAAGGCGACAACACGTTCTGGGGACGCCCCGCCGACGTGGAAGTGTATAAGGATGGTTCGCTGTTGATTTCCGATGACTGGAACGGCGCAATTTTCCGCGTGTCCACCACCCAACCCTGAACGGAGGTATTTCATGATCACGACCCGTCGCTTCGCCGCCCTCACCGCCCTGCTGCTGTCCCTGCCCCTGGTGGCCGCACAGGCCGCCAACCCCCTGGACAACGTTCCGGAAAACATGCCTTTCGACATCCCCTACGGCGCTGTAGACAAGCTC
>JAJZRV010000048.1 GCA_021850135.1 Pseudomonadota bacterium | reverse complement strand
ATTGCTGGATGTGGACGTCCCGAATGTGATCAGATACTGCGAGCCGTAATTGCTGGCGACGAGGCAGGCGGTGCCCGAACCGCTTCCCGAGCATGTGGCCGGGTTGCCGCCCTGTATGGTGCTGATGCCAGGATCCGTGCAGGAAATGGGGTGGGTCAGCCCGATGGACTGTACGGCGCCCCAGCGCGCCCCTTCGCGCGCTGCATTCGTGATGACGGACTGGTCGTACATCAGGATGCCGAACTCGATGGTGCCGAACAACACCAGCAGCAGGAGAGGGAGGACCAGTGCAAACTCGACTGCAGCACTGCCGGACTCATTTTTCATGCATTCGCCCTTGACAAATTTATGGGAAATTGTAACATTCGGTTCCATCGCGCTGAAACAAATTTTAATTCAGGTGATTTAAAAAAAGTGCGTTGTTGTATGATTTACATGATATAAATAGTCCCCGAGTACTCTACTGGATCGCGTGTAAGGCAAACACTTAGCGCTCTGTACTCAAATTTCTGACAAAAGGAGATGCCTCATGAAGACTGCACTTCAAAAGTTCAAGCAATTTTGCAAATCGGAAGAGGGTGTCACTGCAATCGAGTATGCCCTGATCGCCGCATTGATCGCTGCAGCCATCATCGCGGGCGTAAGTTTGCTGGGTAAAAATGTCGGCACTGAATTTTCCAGCATTGCTGGTGTTGTGTAGTCGCAACATCGTCCTCGCGACTCGGGTTGGATTGCATCGATAATCACTGCGCCTCCTTGTTTTTCCTGTTTGCCGTACTGTTGTTTGCCGCATTCAAGGATCTCAAGGAGCGCAGGATTCCCAATCAATTGTTGATGATTGGCGGGGTGGGTGCCGTGCTGATGTCCCTGTCCATGCAATCCATACCCCTGCAGGCGCTGGCGGCAGGCGCGGTTGTCGGTCTTCTGGTGTTTTTGCCTTTCTATGCGTTTGCGGCGATGGGCGCAGGAGACGTCAAGCTGATGGCAGTTGTCGGGACGTTTCTGGGGGTGAAAGGCGTTCTGGTCAGCGCACTCTTTACCGCGCTGGCAGGCGGCATTCTTGCCCTGGGTTTTGCCTTTTTCAAGGCAGGAAGCCAGCTTCCCTATGCTGTAGCCATTCTGGCAGGGGTGACGGGGTACGTCGTCCTCAGCCATTCCAGTCCGACCATTCTGAATTTTCCACTCCGGGGCCCTTGGTGAAATGGCAAAAAATCGAGCCGTCATCCTACTTATCCTGTCATTGATCATCAGCGCCGTTGCCATCTGGGCCGCTGTGCAATGGGTCAACCGCCAGGTGGAAAAACGCACCACGACCCATACTGTCAAACTGGTGGTGGCTTCCACCAATATCATCGCTGGCGGTCGCTTGAGTCCCGAACTGCTCAAAGTCGTGGACTGGCCCGCCGAGAACCACGTGGCCGGCAGTTTTTCGGAAACGCAGCCGCTGCTCAACCGCATCACCAACGTCAGCATTTCTGCAGGTGAACCGCTGCTGGAGCAAAAACTGGCCCCCGTGGGGAGCAAGGCGGGGCTCTCCGCGTTGATTACCCCGGGAATGCGCGCCGTCTCCGTGCACGTCAATGATGTGGCTGGCGTCTCCGGATTTGCGTTACCGGGCAACCACGTGGACGTCATGGTCAATGTTCAGGACGATCAGGGCCGCATGGTCTCGAAGATCGTGCTGCAGCAGATCACGGTCCTGGCGGTGGCCCAGGATGCTGCAGTAAAAGACGACGTCAAGGCCAAGGTGGTCAGCACCGTCACGCTGGAGGTCACCCCGCAACAGGCCGAAAAACTTGATCTGGCCCGAAGCGTGGGGAGCCTGAGCCTCGTGCTGCTCAACCAGGTGGACAAGACTCCTGTCGCGACTTCTGGTGTCCGCAAGGCAGAACTGCTCGGGCAGGATGTCAGGGTTGCGCAGACGCCCGAAAAACCTGCAGCGAACGCCAACCCGGCGCCAGTCAGTCGCGCCGCCGGCACCATTGAAGTCATCCGCGGCACCACTCACGCCACTGTCTCCTCCCATTGAGCCCCGCTATGAAAACCCTGCTTGCATCCCTGAGTGTGTTCCTTGTTCTTGGCGCTCCTGCCTGGAGCGCACAGGCACCTGCGCCAGAATCTGCGCCCCCGACAGCGCCGTTGCAGGTCACCCTCGGAAAGTCCCTGCGCATCCAGTCGCCCTCCGACCTTGCCCGGGTTTCCGTGGGTAACCCGGAAGTGGTGGACGTCAGCCTGGTCAAGAACAGGGAAGTCTTTCTCGTGGGGAAAAAAATAGGCAGCACCAATATCTATCTGTGGACGCGCGACAACCGTCTGACGCTCATGGATGCCGTGGTCTCCATGGATCTCGTTGGACTGCGTGACAAGCTGGCCGAACTGATGCCTGCGGAAAAGGGCATCAAGGTGAGCGCCGCAGGTGAGTCCTTCGTTCTGAGCGGGCTGGTCACGGACGCCGTTGCGGTGCGCCAGGCCATGCTTCTGGCCGAGCAGTTTGGCGGCAAGAAGGTCATAAACATGCTGGTGACGCAGGACATCGCACAGGTGCTCCTCGAGGTGAAGGTGGCCGAAGTCAACAAGACCATGGATGACAAACTCGGCGCCGGGGGCATCTGGAACGGGGACACCGGCTCGAATCTTGGCATCAATAGCGGTTTTTCCGCAGGTTCTGCCGGCACCATCACGATGGGCAAGCTCGCGCAACGCGGCAAGATGACGCTTGACGCGGAAATCAATGACGGCCGCGCCAAGATTCTTGCCGAACCCAACATCGTCGCCATCAGCGGACAGGAAGCCTCATTTCTGGCGGGTGGAAAAATCTACATTCCGATCCCCCAGAGCACGGGTGTCGGGCCGCCCATGATCATGCTTCAGGAGGAGCAGTTTGGCGTAGGCCTGAAGTTCCTGCCCACCGTCTTGAGTGGCGGGAAAATCAACCTGCGCGTCAGCCCTGAAGTATCCGAGTTGTCGGCCACGGGCACGACGCTGGGTACGGGCGGACAGCTGACCGTGATCCCGACCATCACCACACGGCGGGCCTCGACCACGGTCGAGCTCAACGATGGTCAAAGCCTTGCCATCGGCGGTCTCATCAAGAACAATGTCACGGAAGCGGCCAAGGCCTTCCCCGGGTTGGGCGAGATTCCGATTCTTGGGGCGCTTTTTCGCAGCAGCGAGTTTCAGAGTGACCGGACGGAACTGGTCTTTGTCGTGACGCCCCATATCATCAAGGCATCCGACAACCGGCTGCCGCTGCCGACAGACAATTTCTCGACCCCGAGCCGTACGGAATTTCAGTTTGAAGGCAAAATGGAAGGAGATAAACGCCAATGAAGCTTTCGACAAAAATGATGGTTTCGGTTGCGCTGTTTCCGGCACTGTTGAGCGCTTGTACACCGCGCGAGTACAACATGGATCCGTCCATGGGGGTGGCCGTACATGAAAACCTGGCGGCCCAGATCGTCAACCCCAAGGCTGTTCCATCCACCGGTCCCCAGGGATTGGATGGTGCGGCATCCAAGGCCGTGATGGATCGCTATGTCAGCTCCTTCATGGCCCCGCCGCCTCCCGTCAATGCGTTTTCGATCGGCATCGGTTCGGGTGGGGGCTCCATGGCGGCACCGGCAACCTCGGGAGCAACACCCTAAATGGGGTGTCGTGTAAAATCAGCTGATGAAAATTACAGTTCTTTCAGGCACTTCATCCTCCCAGGATCTGAAAAGCATTCTGCAGGAAAGATGCCGTAGCGATCAGCTTGTCCTGCTCGAGCAGTCCGGCAACAAACTCAACGTTGATGCCCCCGAGGTTTCATCGGCAGATCTCCTGATCATTGAATGCCAGGATATCGAACACCTGGACTGGTCTGCGACGGAAATATTCAACCTTCGCCATCCCCAGTCCACCACGGTGCTGATTTGCCGTGGCGATCTCGAGCGCGTACTGGTCCAGGCCATGCGAGTGGGCGTGCGGGACGTGCTCAACGCAAGCGAAGTGCGCGAGAGACTGCCCGAAGTCATCGATCGCGCCAGGGTCCGCCTGGCCGCGACCACCGGAAACCGCTCCGTAGGAAAAATCCTCACTTTCATTCCATGCAAAGGTGGCAGCGGTACATCGTTTATTGCCAGCAACCTTGCGTACGTGCTTGGGGAAGTTCACCAAAAGCGCGTCCTGCTGGTGGACCTGGATCTGCAGTTTGGCGATGCCTCCTTCTACATCACTGAAAACGATGACGGCCGCAGCCTGGGTGATGTCGTGCGCAAGACCGACCTGGATGGTCAGATGCTGGAGTCGGCCTGCGTGCCCGTTGGAAAGAACACCTGGCTGCTGCGCGCGCCACATAACCCCGAGCAGTCTGTCGGAATCACGCCCGACCAGGTGGACAATATCCTGACAGTGGCCTCGCGCCGTTTCGATTTCGTCTGCGTTGACCTCGAGAGAACACTGGACCCACTCTCCTTGCGCGCCATGGACCGATCCGACGTCATTTTTCCCATCATGCAGACAGTGCTGCCGTATGTGCGGGGTACACAACGCCTTCAACGTACTTTCCGGGCCCTGCATTACCCCGAGACCAAAATCCGGCTGGTCGCCAATCGCCAGGGAAAGGCCGATGACCTGTCCATCTCGAAAATCGAGGATGCGCTGCAAACGAAGTTTTACATGCAACTGCCCAACGACTTCCCCAATGCCAACGCCTCCATCAATGCGGGGAAGCCCCTGTATGAAATCTCGCCCGCCGGCGTGCTGACGACCGCCTTGATCCGTTGGGCAGATCAGCTGGTAGGCGCATCGAAATCCGGCCAGGCCTCGACGGGTTCGCTATGGCAGCGCTTTTCGTCCCTGTTGAAGTAATCCCCTCTACCGATAACCTGCGGGGGCATCATGTCGTTGCGTGAGTTGTTGAATACACCCAATACGCAGTCCGTGGCAGAGCAGGGCGAGGCTCTGGTCGCCGACACGCATCGGATCGATGCCGACGCCATACGCCTCAAGTCCGAGATCCATCTCGAGCTCCTCAAAAAATTCGATCTTTCCGTCATGGAAAAGATTTCCGAAGAGGAACTGCGGCAGCGTCTGGCGGTGTTCGTGGATGAAACCATCACCGAGAAAAAGCTCTTGCTCAACGAGCAGCAGCGCAAATCCCTGATCACCTCCATCCAGAACGAGGTCATGGGTCTGGGCCCCCTGGAGCCCTTGCTGGCAGACAATACGGTTTCCGATATTCTCGTCAACGGCCCCCATGTGGTCTATGTGGAACGGCGAGGAAAACTGGAGCTGACCAACGTCCGCTTCACGGATGACGAGCATCTGCTGCGCATCATCGAAAAAATCGTTTCGCGCATCGGGCGTCGCGTTGACGAGTCCAGCCCCATGGTGGACGCGCGCCTGCCGGACGGCTCACGCGTCAACGCCATCATCCCGCCGCTGGCCCTGGATGGTCCTTCCATGTCCATCCGGCGGTTTTCGGCCACACCACTGGGCGTGGAACAGCTGGTGGAGTACGGTTCCATGACGCGGGACATGGCCATGATGATTGCGGCCATGGTCAAAACCAAGACCAACCTCATCGTCTCGGGCGGTACGGGTAGCGGTAAAACGACGATGCTCAATCTCATGTCGGGATTCATTCCCGACGATGAGCGGATCGTGACCATCGAAGATGCCGCCGAATTGCGTCTGCAGCAACCGCACGTGGTTCGTCTGGAAACGCGTCCTCCCAATATCGAAGGGGAGGGGGAGATCAATCAGCGTGCCCTGATCAAGAACAGCCTGCGGATGCGCCCGGACCGCGTGATCGTCGGTGAAGTCCGTGGTGCAGAAGTGCTGGATATGCTGCAGGCCATGAATACGGGTCACGAAGGCTCCATGGCGACAATCCACGCCAACACGGCCCGCGACGCCCTGACCCGTCTGGAAAACATGGTGGGCATCTCCGGCTTGAACCTGCCCGTGCGGCCCCTGCGACAACAAATCGTTTCGGCGTTGACGGCCATCATCCAGGTGTCCCGCCTCAGCGACGGCAAACGCAAGGTGGTCAGCATTCTCGAGATTACCGGGATGGAAGGGGACATGATTTCCACCCAGGAAATTTTTCAGTTTCAACAGACCGGTGTTGCGCCAGACGGGACCGTCCAGGGGCGCTTCAGGGCAACGGGCATCCGCCCGAAATTCGCCGAAAAACTGGCTGCCCGAGGCACGCCCCTGCCGGAATACCTGTTCGACCCTGACCGTCACAGCTGATCACCATCATGGACTATCTGCCCTACCTGATCCTGGTTCTCGCCTTTTTGGGCCTGTTTGGCCTGATCGAATCCCTCATCATGCTCTGGAGCGGCCGGGGCCGGTCCGAGGCCAAGCGGCTCAAGCAGCGTCTGCAGATCATTTCTGGCGAGATCCCTGAAGGGGCAACGCAACGCCTCAAACGGGGTGCATACAGCGCCAACGCAGCCCTGGACCGTTTCCTCAAGCAGTTTCAGCAGCTGGATGCGCTCGATACGTTGTTGCGCCAGGCAAATCAACCCTATTCGGTGGCCCAGGTGTTGGCGACCATGTTGGGTTTGGGTGTCGTGTTCCTGTTCTCCACCCTGGTCGCGGGCTCGGGCGTTCTGACCGTGCTTCTTGCCACCTTCATCGCGGGCATGGCGCCGCTGATGATATTGCGTATGCTCCGGCGTTCGCGCATGAACCAGATCGAAATCCAGTTGCCTGATGCGCTTGATCTGCTGGGCCAATCCATGCGGGCCGGCCATGCCTTCTCGAGCGCCTTGAGAACCGTTGGCGTCGAAGGCCCGGAGCCCATCGCCTCCGAGTTTCGCATGACCTCCGACGAGATCAGTTTCGGCTCTTCCGTCCGCGAGGGAATCCTGAACCTGGCCAATCGCGTGGACAGCATGGACATGCGCTATTTTGCCCTGGCCGTCCTGATCCAGAGCGAAACTGGGGGCAACCTCAGCAACCTGATGCTCGATCTTGCCAAGTTGATCCGGGAACGACTGAAGTTGCGCCGCACCGTGAAAGTGCTCGCCGCAGAAGGTCGCCTGTCCGGCTGGATCCTGGGCCTGCTGCCTTTTGGATTTGCCGGACTGATGTCGATCATGAATCCGGGGTATCTCAGTTTTTTCTGGACGGACCCCGGCGGTTGGCCCATCGTCAAACTGATGGCCGTGTTGCTGGTCATCGGCGTCATCTGGATTAGAAGCATCACCAATATTCGGGTGTAGAGGAATCGATACGGTATGACTTCAACCTCCCTTTTCCTGCTGCTGGTGGTCGGCGTGCTCCTCGTCGTGGGCCTCCTCATCACATCGCTGGGCAGCATCTTCAGGCCCTCGGCAGCGCGACGGTTGAAAAAAATGGTCGAGGAGGATCGTCGCAACTACGGCGATGGAAGCTCCTCTCTGGCGCAGGCCGGGCAGTTCATCACGGGGAAGTTGACACCCCTGGCGCGTTTTTCGGCTCCGGAGGGGCCATGGGATGCCTCGCCCTTGCGCAGGGAATTGATGGCCGCCGGTTACCGCAGCCCCTCTGCGGGCATGGCCTACCTGGGGTTGAAGACCTTTTTGACCTTCCTTTTCCCACTGCTTTTTCTGATTCTGTCGGCGGTCTTCAGCCTGTCGCTGGATACGAAGCAGATGGCGCTGTTTATCCTGGTCTGTGCAGCGTTAGGCTACATGCTGCCCAACTTTGCCCTCTCGTTTCTGGTATCGAAGCGGCGCCAGGAACTGTACGAAAATTTTCCGGATGCCCTGGACCTCATGCGAATCTGCGTCGAAGCCGGTTTGGCGCTTGACGTGGCCATCGCACGGGTCGGGGAGGAAATGCGGATGCGCAGCAAGGCATTGTCCGATGAGTTCAGGCTGGTCGTTCTCGAACAACGCGCGGGTTCGGCCCGCAATATGGCTCTCAACAACCTGGCAGTGCGCGTGGGTCTCAAGGACATCGATGCACTCGTGGCCACCCTGATTCAGGCCGACAAGTTCGGGACCAGCATCGCCGACTCGCTCAGGGTCCATTCTGAAAACCTGAGACTGGGCCGCCGCCTGCGCGCCGAGGAACAAGCCGCCAAGATCCCCACAAAGATTTTGCTGCCGCTCATCATTTGCATTTTCCCCCTGCTGTTCATATTGATTCTGAGTCCTGCCGTGGCGAACATCCAGCACGCCATGAAAGGCGAGCCATCCCCCAGCACCGAGAACGAGCAGTCTCCGTAAGGCGCGCCCCATGCCGACAAACCAGGACGGCCACTGGCTCAACCTCAAGCGGCTGCGCCTCTACTCGCGCACTGCGGCAGCCGTGTTCCTGATTCTTGCCCTGGGCCTCGTGTTTCATTCGAATATCATCGATCCCAACGGCTTTCCGCTGGTATTCGACTTTGGGGTTTTCTGGGGCGCGGCGTATCTGGCGTTACAGGGACATCCTGCCGACGCCTATCAGGTCGCCCATCTCCAAGCGGTCGTGCAAACCATCATCCCGGTGGTCAAGGAAGGATCCTATGGGTGGTTCTACCCGCCGACCTTCTTCCTGTTCGTGACGCCGCTGGCGCTCCTTCCCTATCTGTGGGCGTATCTCGTCTTTATGGCACTGACCCTTCTGGTCTATGGGCTCGTCGTTCAACGCATCATTCCGGGGCGGGATGCGCTGTGGTGTCTGGCTGGTTTTTCCGGCATCTGGCTCAATCTGTTGCTGGGACAGAATGCCTTTCTGACCGGCGCTCTGGCAGGCGCCGTCCTGCTTCTGCTTGGAAAGCGACCCGTGCTGTCCGGCGTATGCCTGGGTCTGCTGTCCATAAAGCCCCAATTGGCCCTGCTGTTTCCGGTGGCGCTCATTGCGGTTGGCGCGTGGCGCACGCTTTTAACCGCAGCTTTTGTCGCTCTTGTCCTCATGCTGACGGCTGTGGAGGTTTTTGGGGTGGTTACCCTGACCTCCTGGTGGGACAGCCTGGGGCTCGCAAAGACCTTCCTGGAGGTTGGCGGTACGGCATACTGGATGAAAATGCCAACGGTGTTTGCTTTCCTGCATCTGCTCGGCGCGCCGCTCGCCCTGTGTTATCTGGGGCATGCCCTGGTCGCAGCCGGGACCGTGGGAATGATCTGGAAAATATGGAGGAACTGCACCAGCTCCTCCTTGCGTAACGCAGCCCTCATCACGGGCACTTTTTTGGTCAGCCCCTACCTCTTTGAGTACGATCTGGCCTGGCTCGCGCTGCCCATGGCATGGATGACAAAAATCGGGCTGGAGCAGGGGTGGTTGCCCTGGGAACGTGAGATCCTGGTGCTTGTCTGGTTGCTGCCCTTCCTCATGATGATCATGGCGAGAGCTGTCCCAGTCCAGATCGGACCTTGGGTGATCATGGTACTGTTGTGGGTCATTATGCGTCGCGCCCAAGCTACAACGGGTCGGAGGGCAATGTCATGAGGCTTGGGAACGGGCACTGGCTCAATGCGAGCAGGGTAAAATTCTACAGCGGAGTCACCCTGACGGTTTTTTCTGCTCTTGCCATTGTGTTCATCTGGCACTCCAGTTTGGTGACGCCCGACGGATACACCATAATTTCCGACTTGACAGTGTTCTGGGCCGCATCCCATATGGCACTGGCAGGGCACGCTTCCCATGCCTACCACATGCCTGAATTGCGCGAGGCCGTGATGGCCGTTGGTCCAGGGGTCAAATGGGCATTTGGATGGTTCTATCCTCCGACCTTTTACATAGTCGTTTTACCGTTGGGTCTGCTACCGTACCTGCCGGCTTACCTGACATTCATGCTGCCCACTCTGGCCGGCTATGCTGCTGTTGTTTATCGCATCCTGCCGCGCAGGGAAACCCTGCTGGTACTGGCTTCGTTCTCTGGCGTCTGGATGAACCTGCTTCGCGGGCAGAATGGTTTTTTGACCGCAGCAATGGCGGGTATGGCGCTTCTCAGCCTTGAAAGGCGCCCTGTGCTGGCCGGTGTGTTCATGGGACTGCTGACGATCAAGCCGCATCTTGCACTACTGTTTCCAGTGGCCCTGGTCGCTGCAGGCGCGTGGCGCGTCCTGTTCGTTGCGGCAGTCTCGGCCATTTTATTCATGGCTGCGGCGACCACGATGCTAGGAATGGAAACGCTTCTGGCATGGACGCACAGCGTGGATGCAGCCCGCGAACTCATGGAAAGCAACGGGGCAGCGTATTGGGTACACATGCCCACCGTATTCTCTTTCTTGCGTTTGTTGGGAACCCCGATCACGGCAGCATATATGGGGCACGCCGTGGTGGCTCTGGGTGCCGCAACCGTTGTTTGGTGGGTCTGGCGTTACTGCGTCCATGGGCCATTACGTGCAGCGGCGCTCACCACGGCGACGTTCCTGATCAGCCCGTATCTTTTGGAGTACGACCTGACCTGGCTGGCATTACCCGCAGCCTGGATGACAGCGCTTGGCACGAAAGAAGGGTGGCTTCGGGGCGAGCGCGAAATTCTGGTTGCAGTCTGGTTGTTGCCGTCGCTTTCAGGGATCATTGCGAAGGCGACATCCATCCAGGTCGGCCCTTGGGTATTGCTGGTGCTGCTATGGTCTATTACCAGGCGTGTGCGTCTTGCGCTTCATGAAAGTAGGCACCATGAGAAATAGCCTGTCCCTTCTCGCGATACTGTTTTTCGGAGCGTTGTTGGGATGGCCTGGAATATGGTCGGGCCTCATTTTTGGGCATGACACGCTGAGCCACCTGCTCATGTCCAGAGATTTTTCAAATCAGTTCTGGTCGGGCGATATTTATCCGCGCTGGTTATGGCAGCTGAATGCCGGTTTTGGTAGCCCCGTGTTTCATTTCTACGGACCTGTTCCGTTCTATGTTGCGGCCTGCTTGAAGCCACTGTTTTCCAATGACCCCGAGGGGTGGCATCAGATTGGTCTGGCAGCTTCCATGGCACTGATACTGTCAGGGTTTTCGGCATACGCCTGGCTCAGGAATATCTCTGGGGAAAAAGCGGCGCTGCCGGGAGCTGTCCTGTACATGGCGGTTCCCTATCACCTATCCATAGATTTCTACCAGAGGTTTTCCTTTGGAGAACTGTGGGGGTTTGTTTGGATGCCGCTGATCCTGCTGTTTGTTCGTGGGATTACGAAACAGGACAACAAGGCAATCATCGGTTTGGCAGTGTCTTATTCACTGCTTGTGATGACACACCTGCCCACAACCTTGTTGTTCTCCCCTTTGGTGTTGATCTATGCATTATGGGCCCCTGAATACGGGTCGCGGCTTCAATCCTTCATGCGCGTCAGCGCGGGCATGACCATCGGCATGGGCCTCTCGGCGGTATATCTTTTGCCAGCGTTGACCCAGCAAGGCGATGCCAATTTTGACGTGATGAGCTCAGGACATTTTTTGTTCCAAAACAGCTTTCTATCGTTGCCAGAATCCCTCTTTGACGGGTCAAGGAGTTTTTCTTCTGGGTTGGCAAGAAGTATGACGCTGCTGCTTGTGGTGATGCTGGTTGTAAGGCTTCACAGCAAGAAGCTTACGGATGATCGCAAGCGTAGGGAACAGCAGTTCTGGGTTGTGGTCGCAGTGGTTGCATTTATGATGATGCTTGGCCCTAGCGAACCGATATGGCAGTTATTTCCGTTATTTCAGAAAGTTCAATTTGCGTGGCGGCTGGGCGCCATCATGACCCTGGCAACAGTTGCCGTCGTGAGTCTCTGGGTCGAGACTGCCGGCTGTTTCAGAATTTTCAGAAACCCGGTTGCTGCAGCCATCCTCGCGCTCATTTTCATTCTTCAGATGATTCCTTTATTTGAAAATGTCTGGATCGTACGGCATTTGAGTTCGGAACCAAGCATTGCCTTTTTCAAGGGTTACTTCAAGGACAACAATACCTCCATTGAAACCCAATTGAGTGCTGCAGAATTTGGGCGATATGGTTTCTTTTTGCCTAAATCTGCCGACATGAAGCTGTTTCTGGATAATCCAGAAAGCGTTTCTGCGATGGCGCAATGGGCTTCTGAAAAACCCATTGCGCAAATCCGGAAAGGGAAGGGGGGCATCGAGTCAAGCGTCATGCAGCCTGGCGGGATCGAGTTTTACATGAATTCGGAAACGGGGGGACAGGTTGTGCTTCATCAATTCTACTACCCGGGTTGGGTTGCGTTTATGGATGGCCATGACGCACGTCTTGTCGTTTCACCCACGGAACCAGACGGTCTGGTGGCCGTGGACGTGCCGCCTGGCGGGCATCTGATCCGCCTGGAGCGGGAACTGCTTCCTGATGAAATATTGGGCAGGAATGCTTCCGTTCTCGCCGTACTTCTGCTTGTCGCCATCGTTCTCTGGACGCGATGGCGAGATCATCCGGGGCGACAAGGCAATTCTGACACGCACGATGATCAGAATACTGCTGATGCGTTTGCCACGTCATGGAACCATCTGCCTGACGGCTCCGTGTACACTCGGGAGCAGTTCGAAGACTGGCTACATCCAATCACCGCGAAGGACGTTCTTGGGAAAAATGTACTGGAGCTGGGGTGTGGTAACGGCAGTTTGATGATAGATC
>JAJZRV010000004.1 GCA_021850135.1 Pseudomonadota bacterium | reverse complement strand
TGAAAGGGCGCAAGGTAGCGTCCAGCGTCAAGTTGGCGCTGGTGGTTCCGGGCTCGGGCCTGGTCAAGGCGGCGGCCGAGAAAGAGGGGCTGGACAGGATTTTTGTGGAGGCGGGGTTTGAATGGCGCAACCCGGGCTGTTCCATGTGTCTTGGCATGAACGATGACCGTCTTTCTCCGGGTGAGCGTTGTGCCTCGACCTCCAATCGCAACTTTGAAGGACGCCAGGGGGCCGGTGGCCGGACGCACCTCGTCAGCCCGCAGATGGCCGCGGCGGCTGCGGTGGCAGGCCATTTCGTTGATGTCCGATCTTTTTTCGATTGAGGAACGCCTGACATGAAGCAGTTCACTCCCTTGAACGGATTGGTGGTTCCGATTGATCGCTCCAACGTGGATACCGATGCCATCATTCCGAAACAATTTCTCAAGTCCATTCGTCGCACCGGATTTGGCCCCAATCTGTTCGATGCCTGGCGCTATCTCGACGAAGGCCAGCCTGGCCAGGACAACACCAAACGCCCGCGCAATCCGGACTTCGTGCTGAATCAGGATCGCTACCAGGGTGCGCAGGTGCTGCTTGCGCGTGAAAACTTTGGCTGCGGCTCCAGTCGCGAACATGCCCCCTGGGCGCTGGACGACTACGGCATTCGGGCAGTGATCGCTCCCAGCTTTGCAGACATTTTCTACAACAACTGTTTCAAGAACGGGCTGTTGCCCATCGTGCTGCCGGCAGCGGTGGTGGATGAATTGTTCCTGGCCGTGGCAGCCCAGCCGGGCTACCGCCTGGCCATCGATCTCGCGGCACAGACCGTGACGACGCCGGAAGGGGTGGCACATGGTTTTACCGTGGACGAGTTTCGCAAATACTGCCTGCTGAACGGACTCGATGAAATTGGTTTGACCTTGCGCCATGCCGACGACATCCGCGCCTACGAGGCACGGCGGGCGCAACGTGAACCCTGGATTTTTGGAGTATCTGAATGAAGATTGCTGTATTGCCGGGTGACGGCATTGGTCCCGAAATCGTTGCAGAAGCCCTCAAGGTTCTGGATGTATTTCGCGGGGAAGGCGTAAAGATCGAGACTGAAGCGGGGGATATCGGCGGCGTGGCCGTAGACCGCCAGGGAGACCCGTTGCCTGCTGCCACGTTGGCGCTCTGCCAGGGTGCCGACGCCATTCTGTTCGGTTCCATCGGGGGGCCGCAATACGATACCCTGCAGCGAGAGATGCGCCCGGAACGCGGACTGTTGCGGTTGCGCAAGGCGCTCGACCTCTTTGCCAACCTGCGTCCAGCCCAGGTTTTCCCCGAGCTTGCCGAGGCTTCCAGTCTCAAAGCCGAAATCGTGGCGGGCCTCGACATCATGATCGTGCGTGAACTGACGGGCGATATCTATTTTGGCGAGCCGCGTGGCATCGCCATCAATGCTGCGGGCGAGCGGGTGGGCACCAATACCATGGTGTATAGCGAATCCGAGATCCGCCGCGTGGCGCATTGGGGCTTCCAGGCTGCACGCCAGCGCCGTCGCGAGCTGTGTTCCGTGGACAAGATGAACGTGCTTGAAACCACGCAGCTCTGGCGCGATGTCATGATGGAAGTTGCACCGGAGTATCCGGACGTCAAATTGACGCACATGCTGGTAGACAATGCGGCCATGCAGTTGGTGCGGAATCCGCGGCAGTTCGACGTGATCGTGACCGGCAACCTGTTCGGCGACATCCTGTCCGACGAGGCTTCCATGCTCACGGGCTCGATCGGCATGCTGCCCTCGGCATCGCTCAACGCTGTGGGACTGGGGTTGTTCGAACCCATTCACGGCAGCGCGCCTGATATCGCGGGGCGGGGCATCGCCAATCCGCTCGCGCAAATCCTGTCGGTGTCGATGATGTTCCGTTATTCGCTCAAGCGGCCGGAGCTGGCTGATCGCATTGATCGGGCAGTGCGTTCGGTGTTGCAGCAAGGCATTCGTACGGCGGATATCGCTCGTCCGGGCGAAGCGGTGGCCAGTACGGCCAGGATGGGTGATGCGGTGGTTGCCGCATTGCGGGCTCAGTAACTCAGGAGTGTGACGGCATCATGTTGAAAGTGGGAATGGTGGGTTGGCGCGGTATGGTGGGCTCGGTTCTGATGCAGCGGATGATCGGGGAACGGGATTTTGACCTCATCCATCCCGTCTTTTTCACGACCTCGCAGGCCGGGGCCGCCGGACCGGATGTGGGTTACGGCGCCCAGCCGTTGCTGGATGCCCGCGACCTCACGGCCTTGGCACAGATGGACATCATCATTTCCTGCCAGGGCGGGGACTACACCAACGAGGTTTTTTCTCCCTTGCGTGCCTCCGGATGGAAAGGCTACTGGATCGACGCCGCTTCGACGCTGCGCATGAAGGATCACGCCGTCATCATCCTTGACCCGGTCAACCGGCCCGTCATTGATGCGGCACTCGAGCGCGGCATCCGAGACTTTGTCGGCGGCAATTGCACGGTCAGCCTGATGTTGATGGCCATGGGGGGATTGTTCCGTGAAGGCTGGGTGGAATGGGTGTCAGCCATGACCTATCAGGCCGCCTCCGGTGCAGGTGCGCAGAACATGCGCGAGCTGCTGCAGCAAATGGGTGCGCTGCATCGCGGTGTGGAATCACTTTTGGCCGATCCTGCTTCGGCCATCCTGGACATCGACCGGACCGTGGCCGAAACCCTGCGCAACGGCTCATTACCGACCGCCAACTTCCGCAACGTGCCACTTGCCGGCAGCCTGATCCCCTGGATAGACGTGCCCGTCGAGCACGGACAGAGCAAGGAAGAATGGAAGGGTGGGGCGGAATGCAACAAGATCCTCGGGCTGCCTCCTTTCCGCACCCCGGGAAGCGTTCCCATTGACGGACTCTGCGTACGCATCAGTGCCATGCGCTGTCACGCCCAGGGGTTGACGGTCAAACTCAAGCGGGACATCCCGTTGCAGGACATCGAGGAAGTCATCGCCGCCAGCAATGAATGGGTCAAGGTCGTTCCCAACGAACGCGAAGCCAGCGAACGTCACCTGACGCCCGCAGCTGTCTCAGGCACCCTGACCGTTCCCGTGGGCCGGTTGCACAAGCTCGCGATGGGACCGGAGTATCTGGGCGCCTTTACCGTGGGGGATCAGCTGTTGTGGGGTGCCGCTGAGCCCCTGCGTCGCATGTTGCGCATCCTGGTGGATTGAACCCGTGCAGCTCGCCGATTTTCTCGACCCGGCCCTACAGTCCCAGTTGCAAAGCACCTGGGACGATGCCCTGCAGTTTCTGTCCAGCCTCGAGTGGCCGACGCTGGAGGATGCCCAGATCTGGAGCGAGTTGCATCCCGATGCCGTCCTCCTGGGGGGGCTCTTCCTTGGCCTGATCTGCCTGGTGGGCGGCGTGGGCTGGTGGGTCAGCCGCATGCCGGTAGCACCGCAACCCGACCTCGCGGCGCCGCAGCCTGGCCCGGAGTTCCAGTCCGATGAACAGCTCCAACCCGATGAGGAGCCCCGGCCTTCCGGGTTGCCTGATTTTGAAATGCGCCTGGGCATCTCTCGCGAAGACCTGGCTGAGGTGGGGCTCCCGATGCTGACGCCCGAACCCCCGGCGTCAACCCCGGCGCCGGCCCAGCGCATGACCTCCCTCGAGGAGCTGTCCATCGAGCACCTCATGGTGGTGGCGCGCTATTGCGTCTGGAAGGGCGACACTGAAGGGGCGCAAGAAGCCGTTGCCCCCATCATGGCCCGGGGAGACGCGCTACAGCGCTACACGGCGCTCGTCCTGCTGGAAGGTTGTTGATCCCGGCGCGCATGCGATACGCCTTGGGGGTGGAGTACGACGGGTCGGGGTATTGCGGATGGCAGCGTCAGCCCGATCGGTCCTCCATCCAGGAGGCCCTGGAGTCTGCGGTTTCGGCCATTGCCAGTGAGGCGGTGAGTGTGGTTGCAGCCGGTCGTACGGACCGCGGCGTGCATGCCTGTGGCCAGGTCGTGCATTTCGACACGACGGCAGCGCGCCCCCTGACGGCCTGGGTGCGCGGTGTCAACGCGTTGCTGTCCCCCGGCATCGCCGTACTCTGGGCCCATCCGGTTCCGCAGGCATTTCATGCGCGATTCTCCGCGCATAGCCGTTCATACCAGTATCTGCTGCTCAACCATCCGGTCCGGCCTGCGTTGATGGCTGGAAAATTGGGGTGGTATCATCAACCGCTGGACCTGGATCGCATGCGGCAGGGCGCGCGGTTTTTATTGGGTCAGCAGGATTTCAGTGCGTTCCGTTCCGCCGAGTGCCAGGCCAAAACGCCCCTGAAGACGCTGCTGCAGGCCGAGGTGACGCGGGAGGGCCCGGTGTTGCGGTTTTCCTTCACTGCCGACGCTTTCCTGCAGCACATGGTGCGCAACATGGTGGGGGCCTTGGTGGCTGTCGGCGGCGGACGCGAAGCGCCTTCCTGGATTCAGGAACTGCTGCAGGCGCGCAACCGCACCCTGGCCGCGCCAACGTTTTCTCCCGATGGGCTCTATCTGACTGGAGTGGGTTATGAGGCACATTGGCATTTGCCACAACACGCGTCGCGGTGTGACGCCATGCTGAAAACAGGCGCCTCCTGACATGCCCATCCGCATCAAAATTTGTGGCATGACGCGGGCCGGGGATGCGCAACGGGCCGCTGCGGCCGGCGCCGACGCACTCGGCCTCGTGTTTCACGAACCCAGTCCGCGGGCGGTCACACCGGAATCTGCGGCAGGGATCGTGGCGGGCCTGCCGCCCTTCGTTTCTGTGGTGGGCCTGTTCGTGAATGCTGCCCCCAGCCTCATCGAGTCCGTCCTCTCCAGGGTCCGGCTCGATTATTTGCAGTTTCACGGGGACGAGTCCCCGGAGGCGTGCGACCGCTACCAGATGCCCTACATCAAAGTTGCACGCGTCAGGCCAGGGTTCGATTTGGTACAATATGCGGTTAGGTATCGCCACGCACGTGCGCTGCTGGTGGATGCCTACGTGCCGGGGCTGCCCGGGGGAACAGGCCAGACTTTTGACTGGACGCAACTGCCGCAAACGTTGCCGCTCCCCCTCATTCTGTCGGGAGGGCTGACGCCGGAAAATGTGGCGTTGGCGATCCGGACGGTCAAGCCCTGGGCCGTGGATGTCAGCAGTGGCGTCGAGGCTGCACCGGGAATCAAGGATGCTGAAAAAGTACTGCAGTTCATACGAGGAGCGAGGAATGAAGATTTACGACATGCCTGACGCGCAGGGGCACTTTGGCCCTTACGGAGGGACTTTCGTGTCAGAGACTCTGATCGCGGCCATTGATGAACTCAAGGCGCAGTACCTTCACTATCGGGACGATCCGCAATTCCAGGCCGAGTTTGCCTATGAACTCAAGCATTACGTCGGTCGCCCCAGTCCCATCTACCATGCGCGCCGCCTCTCCGATTCCCTGGGTGGGGCCCAGATCTACCTGAAGCGCGAAGACCTCAACCACACGGGAGCGCACAAGATCAACAACACCGTGGGCCAGGCCATGTTGGCGCGGCGCATGGGAAAGCAGCGCATCATTGCCGAGACCGGTGCTGGACAGCATGGCGTGGCATCAGCCACGGTGGCGGCGCGCTATGGCATGGAATGCGTGGTTTACATGGGCTCCGAAGACGTGCGGCGTCAGGCCCAGAACGTCTACCGCATGAAGCTCCTCGGGGCGCGTGTGGTGCCGGTGGAAAGCGGTTCCAAAACGCTCAAGGACGCGCTCAACGAGGCCATGCGGGACTGGGTGACCAACGTCCAGAACACGTTCTACATCATCGGCACGGTTGCAGGACCCCACCCCTATCCCATGATGGTGCGCGATTTCAATTCGGTGGTAGGGCGCGAATGCCTGACGCAGATGCCCGAGATGGCAGGCCGCCAGCCCGATGTGGTGTTGGCCTGCGTGGGGGGCGGCTCCAATGCCATGGGTATTTTCCATCCCTATATTCCGCATGAGTCCGTGCGGTTGATGGGGGTGGAGGCCGGAGGCGAGGGGATTGCCAGCGGGCATCATGCCGCCTCGCTCGTTGCCGGATCCCCAGGGGTCCTGCATGGCAACCGGACTTACTTGCTTCAGGATGGCAACGGCCAGATCATCGAAACCCATTCCATTTCTGCAGGCCTCGATTATCCTGGCGTGGGGCCGGAGCATGCCTGGCTCAAGGATTCGCATCGCGCAGAATATGTCGCCATCAATGACGACGAGGCGCTCCATGCATTTCATACGCTCTGCCGCATGGAAGGGATCATTCCGGCGCTCGAATCGAGTCACGCGCTGGCCCAGGCCATGAAGATGGCCCCCACCATGGACAAGGACCGGATTCTGCTGGTCAACCTGTCGGGGCGGGGAGACAAGGATATGGCCACGGTTGCAGAGCGCAGCGGCATCAAGCTCTAACGCGTGTTTGCAAAACAACCAGGAGTGATTTGTGTCACGGATTCCCGCAACTTTTGAACGTCTGGCCCGTGCCGGGCACAAGGCGTTGATTCCCTTCTTTTCAGTGGGCGATCCCAGCTTGCCGCTTTGCGTACCCACCATGCGTGCCATGGTGACGGGTGGGGCAGACATCATCGAGCTGGGCATTCCGTTTTCGGACCCCATGGCGGATGGGCCGACCATCCAGCGTTCCAGCGAGAGGGCGTTGAAAAACGGCGTCACGCTGCACGATGTGCTGGCCACGGTGGCCCAGTTTCGCCAGACGGACAATGTCACCCCCGTGGTGCTGATGGGGTATGCCAACCCCATCGAACGCATGGGCCGCGAACACTTTGCCGGCCAGTGCGCTGCAGCCGGTGTGGATGGCGTGTTGGTGGTGGACTATCCTCCCGACGAGGCGCGCGATCTGGGCCAACTGCTGGGCCCCCAGGGAGTCGATTCCATTTTTCTGCTGTCGCCCACATCCACGGATGCGCGCGTGAAGGAGATTGCTTCGCTGGCCACCGGTTACATCTACTACGTATCGCTGCGTGGTGTGACGGGGGCGTCAAACATTGACCCACAGGATGTTGCGCGACAGATTGCCCGCATCAAGGCGGTTGCCCGCGTACCGGTGGGTGTTGGTTTTGGGATTCGGGACGGTGCCACGGCGCGCCAACTTGCCGAGACGGCCGATGCCATTGTGGTCGGTTCGCGCATCGTGGAAGAGATCGAAGCCAGTCCCGCAGATGAAGTGCCCGCCAGGGTTGGGGCGCTGATCAATCGTTTTCGTCAAGCCATGGATGCCTGATCAATGAGCTGGTTCAAAAAACTGCTGCCGCCGCGCATCAAGCGCGACAAGAACAATAGCAAGGGTTCCGTGCCCGAAGGGCTATGGGTCAAATGTGGTTCCTGCGAGGCGGTCCTGTACCGTTCCGACCTCGAATCCAATCTGCACGTGTGCCCAAAATGTTCCCACCACATCCGTATTTCCGCGCGGACCCGCCTGGACGGTTTCCTGGATCCTGACGGGCGCTTTGAAATCGGTTCGGAAGTCATTCCCGTGGACAGTCTCAAGTTCAAGGACAGTCGGCGTTACGTGGATCGCCTGGTCGAGGCCACCAATGCCACCGGCGAGACGGATGCCCTGGTGGTCGTGCAGGGAACGCTCAAGGGCCTTCCGCTGATGGCCGCGGCATTTGAATTCGAATTCATGGGGGGGTCCATGGGTTCGGTGGTTGGCGAGCGGTTCGTGCGCGCCGTCGAAGCGGCCATTGACCAGAAGTACCCCTTCGTCTGTTTTCTGGCCAGTGGTGGAGCCCGGATGCAGGAGGGGCTGCTGTCCCTCATGCAGATGGCCAAGACCTGCGCGGCGCTGACCCGGCTTTCGCAAGCCCGCCTGCCTTTCATTTCGGTGCTGACCGACCCCACCATGGGCGGCGTTTCCGCCAGTTTTGCGATGATTGGCGATGTCGTGATTGCAGAACCCAATGCGCTCATCGGCTTTGCGGGACCGCGCGTCATCGAGCAGACAGTGCGTGAAGTCCTGCCCGAAGGGTTTCAGCGTTCCGAGTTCCTGCTCGAGAAAGGGGCGATCGACATGATTGTAGACCGTCGCCAGATGCGCGACCGGGTGGCCAATATTCTTGGACAGCTGACACAGGTTGCAGAAACCGCCTGAGCCTCTGTCGAAATGAGGGATTCATGAAACGTCCCCTGAATGCCCAGGAGCAAGCCTTACGCATTCAGAGCCGCCGCCGGATGATCGGCGCAGCGGTCATCATGCTGTGCGTGATCCTGCTGCTGCCCATGATTCTGGACCACTCCATGGGGCCCAAACTCCCAGGCAGTGCAGCGCCGGTTTCCAGTGCTGCGCAGGGGGAGGAATCCGTCGTCGCGGCTGCTTCCTTGGCACGGCCCGAGTTGCCGCAGCCTGTCGCCGATGCGGCGGCTGCCGCCCCCCCCGTACCCGAGCCTGCCGCCGCGCCCACAGCTGGCGCGCCATCCACGCCCATCGCCGATGTCCCTCCTGCGCCTGCACCCGTTCCCGCGCCAGCATCCCCCGCAGAAAAACCGTCTCCAACGGTGAGCGCATCAGGTGCCGCCGCGGCTGCAAAGTCGGGCTACTGGGTCCAGGTGGGCGTATTCAGTGACCGTGCCAAAGCCCAGGCACTGGTCAAAAAACTTGATGGCCAGGGCTTTCATGCCGTCGGGGAAGAAGCGCACTACAAGGATGGGGCTCGGGTCCGGGTGCGCATCGGACCGCTGCACAGCAAGGCGGAAGCCCTGGCCGTGACTCGTCAGCTGGAGCAGAAAGGGATCAAGTCCATGGTCATCTCGCCATGATGGACGTGGTTTCCAGCCTCACCTGGATGGATTGGTGCCTGCTTGCGATCGTGCTGACCTCGCTGACCCTGGGCGTGGTGCGGGGTGTGGTGCGGGAAATTTTTTCCCTCATCGGATGGGTGGCCGCCTTCTGGCTGGCAAAATCCTACGGCATGATGGGGGCCCATTGGCTGATTCCCTTCGTCGGTAGCGAAACCATTCGAATGATGGCGGGCTTTGCGCTCTTCTTCATTGCCGGGTTGATCCTCACGGCGCTGCTGGGCCATATCGTGAACGCCATGGTGACAAGTGCCGGGTTGGGCGTGCTCAACCGTGTGCTGGGCGGATTGTTTGGCATGCTTCGCGGCGCGTTGTTTGTGGTGATCCTGGTGCTGCTTGCAGGAATGACCGCGCTTCCCGCGCAACGCGAGTGGAGGTCGTCCCTTTTCATTGACTGGGCCGAGCGTGGCGGAAAGTTGTTGATGCCCTATCTTCCCGACAGCATGGCCCAGCGCGTACATTTTTAAGCACTCTGGACGGGCAATCAGAGTAGAATATGACGGTCCGGGAACTACCATTTTTCAGGGACTTTCTGTTTTATGTGCGGAATAGTCGGAATCGTCGCAAAGATACCCGTCAATCAGCTGCTTTATGACGGGCTGCAATTGCTCCAGCATCGGGGCCAGGATGCGGCGGGCATTGCCACAGCCGACGGCAGCACCTTCCACATGCATAAGGGGCTGGGGCTTGTCCGTGACGTGTTCCGCACCCGGGACATGCGTGCCCTGACGGGCAACGTGGGCATTGCACACTGCCGCTACCCCACCGCCGGCTCTGCCAGTTCTCCCGCAGAAGCACAACCGTTCTATGTCAATTCGCCATTTGGCATCGTCCTTGGCCATAACGGCAACCTCACCAACTCCGAGCATCTTCGTGCTGAGCTGTTCGAACAGGACCGGCGTCATGTCAACACCAACTCCGATTCGGAGGTGCTGCTCAATGTACTGGCGCACGAGCTACAGGACGCCGCCAAAGGCCATAAGCTCGATCCTGCAGATATCTTCAAGGCTGTGGGACAGGTGTATCGCCGCTGTCATGGCGCCTACGCTGCAGTCACCATCATTGCAGGGCATGGCCTGCTGGCCTTTCGTGACCCGCACGGCATTCGTCCCCTGGTGATCGGGCGCAATGTCACGCCCATGGGTACGGAGTTCATGGTGGCCTCCGAGAGCGTTGCGCTGGATGCCCTGGGCTTCGAACTGATGCGGGATGTCGAGCCTGGCGAGGCCATCCTGATTGACGAAGGCGGCAATTTCTACAATCGCATTTGTGCCGATGCGCCCCGGAAAAATCCCTGCATCTTCGAATACGTCTATCTGGCGCGGCCCGATTCGGTCATGGATGGCATTTCCGTGTACGAGACCCGGCTCAAAATGGGCGAAAGCCTGGGCAACAAGATACGGCGCATCGCCCCCGATCTCAAAATCGATGTGGTCATCCCCATTCCGGACACCAGCCGCCCCAGTGCGTTGCAGCTGGCGCTAAAACTGGGTGTGCCTTACCGCGAAGGGTTCATCAAGAACCGCTATATCGGCCGCACCTTCATCATGCCGGGGCAGGCCGAGCGTAAAAAGTCAGTGCGCCAGAAACTCAACGCCATCGGGTTTGAATTCAAGGACAAGAATGTGTTGCTGGTGGACGATTCCATCGTCCGCGGCACCACCAGTCGTGAAATCGTTCAGATGGCGCGGGACTGCGGCGCGCATAAGGTTTATTTTGCCTCGGCAGCCCCGCCGGTGCGTTTTCCCAACGTGTACGGCATTGATATGCCCACCCGCCAGGAGCTGCTGGCCACAGGGCGCTCCGACGCGGAGATTGCCCTGGAAATCGGCGCCGATGCCGTGTTCTACCAGGACCTCGAAGATCTGGTGCGGGACGTGGGCGGTGAGGCTTTGGGCATTGATCGTTTTGATTCCTCCTGCTTTGACGGCTGCTACATCACCGGCGACATCACGCCGGAATATCTGGCCGATATCGAGGCGCATCGTTGCGACGGCGAAACCCGCACGGGTAAGGAATCGACGCAGCAACTGGATCTCAATCTCAGCACGGTCGAATCGGCGTGAACGAAGAACTGGACCTCGACACCCTTGCGGTTCGCGCGGGGATACACCGCAGTGCGTTTAACGAACACTCGGAGGCGCTCTATCTGACTTCCAGCTACGTCTTCAAGAATGCGCAGCAGGCGGCAGACCGGTTTGGCAATCGGGAACCCGGCAATATCTACTCCCGCTTCACCAACCCCACCGTCACGGCTTTCCAGGAGCGGCTGGCTGCACTCGAGGGCGGAGAAGCCTGCATTGCCACCGCCAGCGGCATGTCAGCCATCCTGAGCACCGTCATGGGTCTGCTCAAGGCAGGTGATCACATCGTTGCGTCGCGCTCCATTTTCGGGAGTACGGTGCAGTTGCTGGTCACCATCATGGGCCGTTTTGGCATCGAAACCTCCTTTGTGCCGCTGAGCGACCTCGATGCCTGGAAACGGGCCATCCGCCCCAATACGCGGATGTTCTTCGTGGAAACCCCGTCCAACCCCACCATGGAGCTGGTGGACATTGCAGGACTGTCCCAGGTTGCCCGGTCCGCTGCCGTGACGCTCGTGGTGGACAACTGTTTTTGCACGCCGGCGCTGCAACGGCCCCTGGCCCTGGGGGCTGACATCGTGATCCATTCCGCCACCAAGTACCTGGACGGTCAGGGCAGGGTTCTGGGAGGTGCCGTCGTGGGGTCACAAAAGCTGTTGATGGAGGGCGGTATTTACCAGTTCCTGCGCATTGCCGGGCCCACCCTGAGCGCCTTCAATGCCTGGATTTGCCTCAAGGGACTTGAGACGCTGAAAATCAGGATGGAGGCGCAGTCCAGAAGCGCGCAGGCGCTGGCTGAATGGCTGGAGCGCCATCCTGCCGTGGCCCGGGTGTACTACCCCGGGTTGCCGTCACACCCGCAATACGAGCTGGCCTGTCGTCAGCAAACCCATGGCGGGGCTATCGTCACTTTCGATGTGGTGGGCGGGCAGCGCGAAGCCTGGCGTGTCATTGATGCCACAGAGGTCATTTCCATCACTGGAAATCTGGGGGACACCAAGAGCACCATCACTCATCCGGCCACTACCACCCATGGACGCATTTCTGAGGCAGAACGTCAGGCGGCAGGCATCGGTCCGGGAATGATCCGGATTTCCGTGGGGTTGGAGTCGGTGCAAGACCTGCAGGCAGACCTCGCCCGCGGGTTGGGTTAGAGCGGTACAAACCGACAGCCTTCGCTGTCGCAACGCAGGGCCCCCGCACGCTGCGCATTCCAGTCCTGGAGCACCCAGCGTTCGCAGAATTGATCATCCAGACGATACACGTGACGGGCCGGCCGATGGGTGTGGCCGTGAATCAGCCGTGGGTACTCGTATTTGCGCAGCAGGTCCGTGACAGCCTGAGGCGCGACATCCATGATTTCCATGGTTTTTGATTGCTTGGCCTTATGGCTCATGGCTGTGGCCTCGCGGGCCATCTTGTGGCGCGCTTCCAGCGGCAATGCCAGAACCTGGCGTTGCCAGGCGGCGCTCCTCACCTGTTTTCGGTAAGCCTGGTATTCCGCGTCATCCGTACACAACTGGTCTCCATGGGTCAGTACGGTACGTACGCCATAGAGGACGATCTCGGTGGGATCGGGCAGCAGGGTGGCGCCGCACGCTGCCGCAAAATCCTGGCCGAGCAGGAAGTCCCGGTTGCCATGCATCAAAAACAGGGCGGTACCGGATGCCGTGAGGGCGCGCAGGGCCTCCACGATCTTGCGATTGAACGGCGAGGGAAGGTCGTCGTCTCCCACCCAGGTTTCGAACAGGTCGCCCAGAATGTAGAGGGCCTCCGCTTCACGGCACGGGCCTGCAAGAAACTCCAGAAAACGCTTGCGAAGGTGCGGCGTTTCTTCAGACAGATGCAGGTCGGAAATGAACAGGGTATGCAACACAGAGGCGCGCGTTATTGGATGACCTGGGCACTTTCGATGACGACATCTTCGACCGGAACATCGCCGTGTCCCGCACGGTTGCCCGTGGCGACACCCTTGATCCGGTCCACCACGTCCTGGCCTTCCGTGACCTTGCCAAAGACGCAATACCCAAAGCCATCGCGGGAGGGGGCACTGAAGTTGAGGAAGCCGTTGTTTTTGACGTTGATGAAAAATTGCGCCGTGGCTGAATGCGGATCCGAGGTGCGTGCCATGGCAATGGTGTAGCAATCATTGGAAAGGCCGTTGGCGGCCTCGTTTTCGATGGGCGCGCGGGTTTCCTTTTGTTTCATGCCAGGCTCGAAGCCGCCACCCTGGATCATGAAGCCATCAATGACGCGATGAAAAATGGTGTTGTCGTAGAAGCCGGCCTCGACGTATTCCAGAAAGTTGGCGACAGTCTTGGGCGCCTTTTCCGTGTCGAGCGTCAGAACGATGTCGCCAAAATTGGTTTTGAAACGAACCATGGTATCTCCAGTTAGTTGAGTTTGTCGGCCTTGGCCTTGAGGGATTTGTTGTTGGGGTCGAGCTTCAATGCGCGGGCATAGGACTGGCGTGCCAAGGCAACGTAAAGGTCTGCGAGGTTCTCATACGCAGTGGCGTAGTTGGGCTGCACCATCAATGCCGTCTCAAGCACCTTGCGCGCTTCGTCCAGGCGCCCCTTGCCGGCGTAGAGCACGGCCAGATTGTTGTAGGGGGCGACCATCTCTGGAAAACGCTCCGTCATGCCCTCGAGGACGGCAATGGCGTCATCGGTTTTTCCCAGTTTGGTCAGAATCTGGGCCTTGAGAAACAACATGGCCCCGTCCTGGGAATTGACGTCCAGATACTGGTCCGCGGCCGCCAGGGCCTCCTGCAGTTTGCCCTCACCGAACAATTTCTGGATGGCCTTGGGGCTGCTGATCGCATTGTCTGCAGGCAGCGGGGTTGCAGTGACAACGGGGACGGGCGCCGAAACGGGCTGTGCGGGTTCGGCGGTCTCTTCAGCCAGACCGAAGCGGCATAGTCCTGCCATCAAAATCGCCAGCGTCATGCGCACTACGGCAGGGTTAAGAACCATATCGTGATATACTTGTCGTCAATCTAGGCAGCAGAATACTTAATTATATCAACAAACTGCGTCATCTTCCAGCCTTTCGGCAAGCGGCCGTGCGGGTGGGGGTGCCCCCCAGAACATGCTCAAACTCTTCAATACGCTGACCCGTTCCGTAGCAGCCTTTCAACCCATCGAACCCGGCAAGGTGCGCATGTATGTGTGTGGCATGACGGTTTATGACCGTTGCCATCTGGGGCATGCCCGCATGCTGGTGAACTTCGACCTGGTTTACCGCTGGCTGCAGGCTTCGGGCTACGATGTGACATATGTGCGCAATATCACTGATATTGACGACAAAATCATTGAGCGTGCTGCTAAAAATCACGAAACTATCAAAGATCTCACGGGCCGCATGATCGATGCGATGCACGACGACCTGCGCCGGCTCAATGTGCTCCCGCCCACCTTCGAGCCCCGCGCCACGGAACATGTCCCGGGCATGCTTGCCATCATCGAGGCACTGATCAAGCGCGGATTGGCTTACGTGGGTGGCAGTGGCGACGTGTATTACTCGGTGCGCGATTTTCCGGGGTACGGCAAATTGTCGGGAAAATCCCTCGAGGATTTGCGGGCGGGCGAGCGGATTGCGGTGGATCCCCACAAAAAGGACCCGCTCGATTTCGTGCTGTGGAAAGCGGCAAAACCGGGCGAGCCCTTCTGGCCGTCTCCCTGGGGGCCGGGGCGCCCCGGCTGGCACATCGAATGCTCGGCCATGAGCGAACATTTCCTGGGTGAGCACTTCGACATCCATGGCGGCGGACATGACCTGCAGTTCCCGCATCATGAAAATGAGATCGCGCAGAGCGAGGGGGCGCACGGTCATACCTTCGTGAATGTCTGGATGCACAACGGGTTTCTGCGCGTCAATGACGAGAAGATGTCCAAGTCCCTGGGCAATTTCTTCACCATCGAAGAGGTGCTGAAAGTCTTCGACGCCGAGGTCATCCGCTTCTTTTTACTGCGAGGGCATTACCGCAGCCCGCTCAATTACACCGATGGCCATCTCGAGGATGCACGCCAGGCACTCAACACCCTGTACACCGCATTGCGGGGGCGCACGGTCAGTGCCGGTCCGGTGGACTGGAATGACGAGGCGGCCCGGCAATTCAAGGCCGCCCTGGACGATGACTTCAATACGCCGGAAGCCGTGGCCGTCCTGTTTGGGCTGGCGCGCGAAACCAACCGCAGCGGCAGCGATGCTACCGCCACCCAGCTTTTCCGGTTGGCGCAGATCATGGGATTGCTGGGTCGTAATCCGGACCGCTGGATGCAGGAGGGGGCGGGCAGGGTTGCTGCCGGGGCGGCACAACCCGCCGATGGAGCGACCATGTCGGCGCAGTCTGATGCGCAGCGCATCGAAGGCCTGATCCAGGACCGGGCCGCGGCGCGCCGCGCCAAAAACTTTGCCGAATCCGATCGCATCCGCGACGCGTTGCTGGCAGAGGGAATCGTCCTGGAGGACGGCCCCCAGGGAACGATCTGGCGTCGGGTGTAACGCGCGTCAGGCTGCGCTGAAAAAGTCCTTGACCTTGTCCATGAAGGTCTTGGCGCGCGGGTTATGCATGGCGCTGCCGCGCGTGGACGTCTCCAGCTGACGCAGCAATTCTTTCTGCGCCTCGGTCAGTTTGACCGGCGTCTCTACCACCACGTGACACATCAGGTCCCCATGGCCACTGCCGCGCAGGGCCTTGATGCCTTTGCCGCGCAGCCGGAACACCTGGCCCGTTTGGGTTTCTGCCGGAATCTTGAGCTTGGCATGTCCGTCCAGGGTGGGAATTTCGATTTCCCCGCCCAGCGCGGCCACACCGAAACTGATTGGCATCTCGCAGTGTAGATCCGGGCCATCGCGCTCGAAGACCGGGTGGGCGCGGATCTGGACCACCACGTAGAGGTCTCCTGGCGGGCCGCCGGCGACACCGTGTTCGCCTTCACCTGCCAGGCGAATCCGGTCCCCGTGGTCAATGCCTGCGGGAATTTTGACGGCCAGGGTCTTGTGGCGCTTGATGCGTCCTGCACCGCCGCAATCCGGACAGGGATGCGCAATGGTGGTGCCGCTGCCATGGCAGGCCGGGCAGGTCTGCTGGATGGAGAAAAATCCCTGTTGCATGCGCACCTGGCCCTGGCCGCCGCAGGTGCCGCAGGTGGTGGGGGAGGTGCCTGGTTTGGCGCCGGAGCCCTTGCAGGTGCCGCAGGTTTCCATGGTGGGGATGCGAATCTGGGTTTCGGTGCCGCGTGCGGCTTCCTCCAGCCCGATCTCCAGGTTGTAGCGCAGGTCGGCGCCACGATAGACGCCGCCTTGCCTGGCCCGACCCCCGCCTCCCCCAAACAGGTCGCCAAAAATATCGCCAAACGCGTCCGAAAACCCGCCGCCCATGCCGCCAAAGCCGGGGCCACCCGGGCCCCCGCCATGGCTGGGATCGACGCCGGCATGGCCGTAACGGTCGTAGGCAGCCCGCTTGTCGGAATCCGACAGGATTTCGTAGGCTTCCTTGGCTTCCTTGAACTGCGCTTCGGCCTTTGCGTTATCCGGATTACGGTCCGGGTGGTACTTCATTGCCAACTTGCGGTAGGCCTTCTTGATGTCTTCTTCAGAAGCGTCCCGGTTGACCCCCAATACCTCGTAAAAATCGCGTTTGCTCATGCTGTGAAGGATTATTTGTGGTTTTTGTCTTTGACTTCCTCAAACTCGGCATCCACCACATTTTCTTCCTTCTGGCTGCCCCCCGCTGCGGAGGCGCCTGAGGCCCCGTGTTCGCCCTGGGCGGCTGCGCCCTGCTCGGCACCGTACATCTTTTCGGCCAGTTTGTGGCTGGCCTCGGAAAGCGCCTCGGTTTTTGCGGCCATGGCGGCAGTGTCGTTGGACTTCAGGACTTCTTCCGCCTCCTTGAGGGCTGCTTCGATCTTGCCCTTCTCATCGGCCGCAAGCTTGTCGCCATGCTCTTTGAGGGATTTGGCCACGTTGTGCACCAGCGCTTCGAGCGTGTTCTTGGTGTTGACCGCTTCCAGGTTCTTCTTGTCCTCTTCGGCGTGCTCTTCGGCGTCCTTCACCATGCGCTGGATTTCTTCTTCAGACAATCCGGAGTTGGCCTTGATGGTGATCTTGCTTTCCTTGCCCGTAGCCTTGTCCTTGGCGCCCACATGCAGGATGCCGTTGGCGTCGATGTCAAAAGAGACTTCGATCTGCGGCATGCCACGGGGGGCGGGCGGAATGTCGGAGAGGTTGAACTGGCCCAGGCTCTTGTTTCCAGAAGCCATTTCACGCTCACCCTGCAGCACATGGATAGTGACTGCGGACTGGTTGTCATCCGCCGTGGAAAACACCTGGGAAGCCTTGGTCGGGATCGTGGTGTTCTTCTGGATGAGGCGCGTCATCACGCCGCCCAGCGTTTCGATGCCGAGCGACAACGGTGTCACGTCCAGCAGCAGCACGTCCTTGACCTCGCCCTGCAGCACGCCGCCCTGGATGCCGGCGCCGATCGCCACGGCTTCGTCGGGGTTGACGTCCTTGCGGGGCTCGCGGCCGAAGAACTCCTTCACGCGTTCCTGGACCTTGGGCATGCGGCTTTGTCCGCCCACCAGGATCACGTCGGAAATATCGCTGATCTTGACGCCGGCATCCTTGATGGCCACTTCGCAGGGCTTGATGGTGCGTGCGATGAGGTCCTCCACCAGGCTTTCCAGCTTGGCACGCGTGATCTTGACGACCAGGTGCTTGGGACCGGAGGCATCGGCAGTGATGTAGGGCAGGTTGACTTCAGTCTGCTGCGCCGAGGACAGTTCGATCTTGGCCTTTTCTGCAGCTTCCTTCAGGCGTTGCAGTGCCAGCACGTCCTTGCGCAGGTCCAGGCCGTTTTCGCGCTTGAACTCGTCCGCCAGGAAATCGATGATGCGCAGGTCGAAGTCTTCGCCGCCCAGGAACGTGTCTCCATTGGTGGAGAGCACTTCAAACTGGTGCTCACCTTCCACTTCGGCAATTTCGATGATGGAAATATCGAAGGTTCCGCCGCCCAGGTCATAGACCGCAATCTTGCGATCGCCTTCCTTCTTGTCCAGGCCAAATGCCAGCGCCGCTGCGGTGGGTTCGTTGATGATCCGTTTCACTTCGAGACCGGCAATCCGGCCCGCATCCTTGGTGGCCTGGCGCTGGCTGTCGTTGAAGTAGGCCGGGACGGTGATCACCGCTTCGGTGACCTCTTCACCCAGGTAGTCTTCGGCGGTCTTCTTCATTTTCTGCAGCACGGCAGCCGAAACTTCCGGGGGAGCCATTTTTTTCCCTTGCGCTTCGACCCAGGCGTCGCCGTTGCCTGCCTTGACGATGCTGTAGGGGACCATGTTGATGTCCTTTTGCACCATCTCTTCCTCAAATTTGCGTCCGATCAGACGCTTGACCGCGAAGAGGGTGTTCTTGGGGTTGGTGATGGCCTGCCGTTTGGCCGGCGCACCCACCAGGATTTCGCCATCGTCAACGTAGGCCACCACGGAAGGAGTGGTCCGTGCGCCTTCAGCGTTTTCAATGACCTTGGGCTTGCCGTTCTCCATGACCGCTACGCAGGAGTTGGTGGTGCCCAAGTCGATTCCAATGATTTTGCCCATGGTGTTATGCCTCGAATTGATTGATTTTGATGGTTATTAGATCGGGGTGCGTCTTGAATATTCAAGAGGGGGAAGCTGTTTTCGGCTTCGAAACCGTCACCAGCGCGGGACGGAGGATGCGCTCGTGCAGTGCAAACCCCTTTTGCATGACCGTCAGTACCGTGTTGGCCGGCACCGCGTCGTTTTCGATCGAGGCGATGGCCTGGTGGCGGTTGGGGTCGAACTTTTCATTGTTGGCCGGGTTGATTTCGGTCACGTTGAATTTTTCGAAGACGGCGGCCAGCTGGCGTGCGGTCAGCGCAACGCCGCTGCGATAACTGTCCAGCGTGGCTTCCTTGACCTGCTGTGCCGCTTCCAGGCTGTCCATGACCGACAGCAACTCGGCAGCAAAGGATTCGAGCGCAAATTTGCGAGACTGGGCCAGATCCGTGGCGGCACGCCTGCGCACGTTCTCGGTCTCGGCCTTGGCGCGCAACCAGGCGTCTTCCTTTTCATGGAGGGCGGTTTCTGCCTGATTGAGTGCGGCAAGTGCCTGCTCCAGGGTCAGGGCAGGGAGGGCGGAGGCAGCCTCGGCTGCAGCAGCTTCTGTTTCTGGATTCGTCGGTTGCATCGTGATCTCCTCAAGGAATGCACGGTCAGATGGGGGCGCACGCTGCGATTTCAAGGGGGTGACTGAAAAAAGTCACCAGGGGGAGGTTAGTGCGTGGCTCCAGTGGCAATGGCCCGGTTACGGACCATCTCGCCTTCCTGCAGTGCCGCCTGGGCGGTCCAGTGAGGATTGATCCAGCCCCCCAGGTGGTCCAGGGTGATCTCGGTGAGCGCATCCAGCCAGACGGGGTCGTCGTTGAGGGCGGGAATGTAGTGGTACTCGCGGCCCCCATTGGAAAGGAAGGTGGCCTTGACCTCCATGCCGATCTCTTCCAGGGTTTCCAGGCAGTCTGCCGGAAAACCCGGGCAGACCACGTGCAGGGTTTGCAGTCCGTCCCGGGCTAGCTGGCGCACCAGCGGGTCGGTATAGGGTTTGATCCATTCGGCCCGGCCAAACAGGGACTGAAACGACACCACATATTGCTCGGGCTGCAGCCCCAGGGCTTCTCCCAGCAGGCGACCGGTCTTATGGCACTCGCAATGGTAGGGGTCCCCCTTGTCCAGGGTATAACGCGGCACGCCATGAAAGCTCATGACCAGCTTGTCGGGGCGACCGTGCTGCGCCCAGTACGCCTCGATCCGCGACTTCAGGGCATGGATGTAGGCCGGGTGGTCATGGTAATGGCGCACCACCCGCACGCCCGGTACGTTGCGGTAAGCCCGCAACGCATCGAACAGGGCATCCATGGAAGAAGCCGTGGTGCTGGCTGCGTATTGCGGATAGAGCGGCAGCATCAAAATGCGATCGCAATGCTGGGCCTTGAGGTCAGCCACAGCCGAGGCAATGGACGGTTGCCCGTAGCGCATGGCGTAAGTGACTGCCAAGGGAGACGGCACATGCTGCTGCAGGCGTTTTGCCAGCCCCTCGGATTGAAGTGCCGTATTGACCCGCAGCGGCGACCCCTGAGGGGTCCAGATGGTGGCGTATTTTTGGGCAGAGCGGGCCGGGCGGGTGTTGAGGATGATGCCGTTGAGGATCAGCCACCAGAGGGGGCGGGGAATTTCAACCACCCGGGGGTCGCTCAGGAACTGGTGGAGGTAGCGGCGCAGCGCGCGCTTCTCAGGCGCATCCGGAGTTCCCAGATTGACCAGCACGACCCCGGTTTTAAGGGGGGTGCCGTGGGCAAAGTCGGGTTCGGGGAGGTAATGCGTCATCTCAATGCTGGGAGAGTGCGCTGGAGAGCAGCTTGGCTGTGACATCCACAATGGGAATGACGCGTTCGTAGGCCATTCGGGTGGGGCCCACTACGCCCAGGGTGCCGACCACCTGGCCGTCCACCTCGTAGGGCGCGGTGACCAGGCTGAACTCGTCCAGGGGGACCAGGCCGGATTCGCCGCCGATGAATATCTTGACGCCATCCGCCTGCTGGCTCATGTCGAGCAGTTGCAGCAACCCGGTCTTCTGTTCGAACACGTCGAACAGCTTGCGCAATTGGGACATGTTGCTGGAAACATCCTGCCGGCCGATCAGGCGGGTTTCGCCCGAAAGCACATAATCGTCCTGGCCCTGTCTTAGCGCGGCACTGCCGACCTCCAGGGCTGTTTTCATCAGGGTCTGGATGTCCTGGTTGAGGCTTTGCAGCTCGATGCGCAGGGTGTCTCGGATGCCGTCAAAATCGCAGCCGGCATAATGCTCGTTGAGATACAGGGCGGCCTGGGACAGCTGTGCCGAAGAATAGGACTGTTCGGTGAAGATGACGCGATTCTGCACGTCGCCCTCCAGCGTGACCAGGATCAGCAACAGGCGCTTTTCAGACAGTCGCAGGAACTCGAGGTGCCTGAAACCGCTGGTGCGGCGCTTGGGTGTGCGCACGATGCCCGCAAAAGCTGTCAGTTCGGAGAGCATCTGGGAGGCGGCCGAAACCAGATGCTGGGTGTCCGCAGGGTGAAGTTGTACTTCCAGTTGATTGAGGGTGTCCGCCTCCAGGGGTTTGATGGTCAGCAGGCTGTCCACAAAAAACCGGTAACCCCGCGGCGTGGGGATCCGGCCCGCAGACGTATGGGGACTGGCGATGAAGCCCATGTCCTCGAGGTCGGCCATCACGTTGCGAATGGTGGCTGCAGAAAGCTCGAGGCCGGACATGCGCGAGAGGGCCCGCGAACCGACCGGTTGGCCTTCTTCGATGTAACGTTCCACTAAAGCTTTGAGAAGCGCGCGGGCGCGATCGTTTAACATGCAATTCATTCTACCTGAAATGTGGTTTAATTCCCGGCATGAATTCCCCCTTCCAACGCATCGGCATCGTCGGCAAATATGATAGCCGCAATCTGGCGGAGCCGCTCGCAAGGCTCATCGCTTTCCTTGAGGCGCGCGGCGTGGCGATGGTTTTGGACCATCGTTCCGCGGCGGCCGTGGGCAAGACCCAGGCCCCGGTGGTCAGCCTGGACGACATCGGCGCGCACGCCGACCTGGTGGTCGTCCTGGGAGGGGACGGCACGCTCCTGTACGCCGCACGCGTGCTGGCCTGCCAGAATGTCCCCCTGATCGGCATCAATCTGGGTCAACTGGGCTTTCTCACCGATATTCCCGCAAACGCCATGGAAACCATGCTGGGCCAAGTGCTGGACGGCGAATACCAGGAAGAGACCCGGACCCTCCTCAAAACCAAGATCGTTCGTGACGGCAACATCGTCAGCCGGACCGTGGCCCTCAACGACGTGGTGCTGACCAAGGGTGCACGCGGCAGCATGATCGACCTCGAGGTCTATGTGGACGGGCGTTTTGTCTACAGCCTGCGCGCGGATGGCCTGATCGTGGCCACGCCGACCGGGTCTACGGCCTATGCGTTGTCGAGTGGCGGTCCCATCCTGCACCCCGACCTTGCGGCCATCGTGCTGGTGCCCATCTGTCCGCACACCCTGAGCAACCGGCCGATTGCCCTGAGCGACCGCTGTACGGTGGAAGTCATCCTGCAAAAGGGGGCGGGCGCCTTTGCCAACTTTGACGTGCAGGACCATTTCGAACTCAAATTGAATGACCGGCTGGTGATCAGCCCCGCCGAGGCCGGCATTCGCCTACTCCACCCCGTCGGGCACAGTTATTTCGCCATGCTGCGCGAAAAGCTGCGCTGGGGAACCAAGCTCTAGGGCGCCTGCCATGCTTCGTGCCCTGAGCATCCGGAATTTCGTCATCGTCGAACAACTGGACCTGGAATTCGAATCCGGGTTTACCGTGTTGACCGGGGAGACCGGTGCCGGAAAGTCCATCCTGATCGAGGCACTTTCCCTGGCCCTGGGTGCGCGCGCCGAACCCGGAATCGTGCGTTCCGGGGCCGAGCGGGCGGAAGTGGTGGCCGAGTTTGAGGTGGATCCGGCCGATCCTGCCGGGCAATGGCTGCAGGAAAACGAACTCTGGTCCGGGGAGGGCTGCGTGTTGCGACGCACCCTCGATCGTGCCGGAAAGTCGCGCGCCTTCATCAACGGCTCGAGCGTACCGGTGCAGCAGCTCAAAACCCTGTCGGAATGGCTGCTCGACATTCACGGGCAGCATGCGCACCAGTCCCTCCAGAAGGCGGCCACTCAGCGCGCGCTGCTCGACGCCTTTGCCGGCACCACGGCCCTGGCGCAATCGGTGCGACTGGCCTACGGCCAATGGCAATCAGCCAGGGAGCGATGGGAGCAATGGTGCAGTCACGCTGAGGCCCTGCTCGAAGAAAAAGCACGTCTGCAGGATGACGTGCGCGAACTTCAATCCCTCGACCTGACCCCCGAAAGCTGGCAGGTCTTGCAGGCGGATCAAACCCGCCTGGCAAATTCCGCCAGCCTCCAGGAAGGCGCGCGATTTGCCCTGGAAGCGTTGTCCGAGGCCGAGGATGCCATCCGCGCCCGCCTCGATGCAGTGAGCGCCAGGTTGTCGGATCTGGTGGCTTTCGACCCGGTGCTGCAATCCAGCGTGGATCTCGTCGCGTCGGCGGGAATCCAGCTGGACGAGGCGGTGCATGAACTGCGCCGCTATGCCATGGGCATCGAGTTTGACGATGCCGGGTTGCACCAACTGGAATCGCGCATGGAAAACATCCTGGCCGTCGCGCGCCGTCACCGGCTGCGCCCGGAGCAGTTGCCCGAGCGTCTTGCCGAAGCCGCCGCGCGCCTGGAAACCCTGCAGTCCCTGGGCTCGGGCGAGAGTCTCGAACAGGCGATGCGGGCAGCGCAGCAGGTGTTTGAAGACCAGGCCCAGGCGCTGTCGCAACAGCGGTCCCAGGCCGCGAAACAACTGGGCCGGACCATCACGGACACCATGGCCGAACTGGCCATGGGGAAAGCCGTGTTTGAAATTGCCTTGACGCCGCTGGAACGCGCCAATGCGTCCGGCCTGGACGAGGTGGAGTTTCGTGTGGCGGCACATGTCTCCCAGACGCCCGAGTCCCTGGCGCGTGTGGCGTCAGGTGGCGAGCTCTCGCGCATCAGCCTCGCCATTCAAGCGGCGCTTTCCGCGGTTTCCGCGGTACCCACCCTGATCTTCGACGAAGTGGACACCGGCATTGGCGGGCGCGTGGCTGAAATCGTCGGACGCCTCCTGGAAAGCCTGGGGCAGCGCCACCAGGTGCTGTGCGTGACGCATTTGCCCCAGGTGGCGGCCCGCGGCCGGCAACACCTGAGCGTTACCAAGACGGAGCATGCCTCAGGCGTCAACAGCACCATTCGGCGCCTTGACGAGGCGGCCCGCGTGGAAGAACTGGCGCGCATGCTGGGCGGCGTGACCATCACGCCGACCACACGGCGACACGCGGCCGAACTCCTCAATCACTGATCGTCCGTCGGGGCGGTCGCGCCAAACCGTGCAGGAGCGATGGCCCGGATCAGGTCTTTTTCCAGGGGGCAGGGCGTCCCCTCAAGTTCCGCGATAATCAACGCGGCAGCCATGCTGCTCCAGACCAACCCGCGCGATCCCATGCCCATGACGGTATGGAGCCCATCCCCGGCCGGCAGCGCCCCCACCAAAGGCATGCGGTCCCGACTTGTGCCGCGAAATCCCACACGGTCTGCGGTCGCAAGACCGTCCGCAACCCAGTCCGGACGGAATCGCTTGAGGCGTGCCAGGTTCTCCTGAGTGGCCGCGGCGCTGGGTTGCGCCGTGAGGTCGCTGTCGTAGGTGGCGCCAACGCAAAGCCCGCTTTCCAGTCCTGAAATGACGTAGCCGTCCTGGCAAAGCACCGGGGTTTGCGGCGGAAAGGGGTCGTTTGCGATCTGGGTGATCTGGCCGCGAAACAGCGTGAGGGGAAGCCCGGCCGTTTGCGGCAGGGATTCTGCGTGAGCCCCCAGGGCCAGAATCAGGATTGGGGCCTCTGCCAGGACTTGTCCGCGGGCATCGAAGACGCGCCAGGCGCCGCTGTGCGCGATGCGGGCGACGTCCGTGTTCCAGTGAGCCCGGATCTGCGAGGCGCCTGCAGCCAGCGCGGCAGCGCAAAGGCTGCCTGGATCCAGCCATCCACCCTGCGGAAAATACCAGCCGCCCCAGGAGGACGGGGTTCCGCTGAGCCTTTGGGCTTCGGAAGGCTCCAGAAACTGGACATAGTCCTGCGGATAGTCGTGACGCGCGATGACGCTGCGTTGCAGTGCGGCTTCGGCCTCGTCCTGCGCCAGGACCAGCACCCCGCATTGCTTGTAGCGAATCATGCCGGTCCTGTCCTGCAGGTGGGTGAGAGTGTGCAGGGTCTGAAAAAAGGCGGCCCTTCCCAGGCGGGAGGCAAGGTTGTCGTCGCGCGAAAGTACCGGACGGAGAATGCCGGCCGGGTTTCCAGAGGCTTCCTGGGCCGGGCTGGCGTGCCGGTCAAACAGGTCGATCTGCCACCCATGTCGCGCCAGGCGCTCTGCCACCAGGCACCCCGAAATCCCCGCTCCGACGACGAGCGCGTGGCGTTCCGCGAAGGGCGGCCCGTAACGGCGTGCCAGGGCCGGATTGCGCGATGGGGTGACCATCTGCTTGAAAGCTTCTGCGGGGATCCTGTCGAAGCGCGCTTCCAGGCGTTCCCGCTTGCGCCCGAAGCCGGGATGGCGCTGCACGGTAAACCCGTGCGCTTCCAGGGAGCGGCGCACGACGCCGGCCACGCACCAGGTGGCCAGCGTGGCCTGGTGCACTGCCTGGCGGGCCACGTGCCGGAGGACCCAGTCATCCCACATCTGGGGGTTTTTTTCGGGAGAAAAGCCATCCAGGAAAATGGCGTCTGCAGCCATGGCCAGTTGGGGCAGGGTCTCCTGGATGTCCCCCAAGACCAGGGTCAGCGTTACGCGGCCCTGTTCAAACGACAGCTGGTGAAACCCGGCCACGAGGGGTGGCCAGGCGCCCAGCAGGGCCTCAGCCTGCGGGGCAAGCGTGGGATACGGCCGCAGTACCCGGGCAAGGTCGGCGCGGCGGAGGGGAAATTTTTCAAATGAGACGAAATGCAGTCGGGCATTTGCCGCCGTGACCGTGTTGCGCCACGCGTTCCAGGCCACCAGGAAATTCAGCCCGATGCCAAATCCTGTTTCCAGGATCTGGAAGACGGGGGAATGCAGCCATCGATCGGGCAAGCCATTGCCTTTCAGGAAAACATGCGTGCTCTGGGCGACGCCGCCATCAGCCGAGTGATACACGTCACCGAAGGCCGGCGCACGCAGAACCCCATCTTCAAAACGGATTTCCGCAGGGGTGATGGTTGTCATTTCCGCATTGTACTGCCCGACAAGCTGCATGGCATTCCCTTGTTTGATGACGCATCGCGAACATTCCGTCGTTACAGTGGACGGGCATAAAGGATTCTTCCTTGAACTCTTACGGGGTGCCATGGTGGTCTTGTTACGCAAGCCCCCCATGTTCAACAGGCAGTACTCAATCGCCGGACGGCATGCTTCTCGCCGTCAGGCGAGTCGTCGCACGCCTCCGGTATTTTTTTGGAGGATGCGCGATGATTGTTTTCGATCTGGTTCAAGGGATGTTTCGGAGCGCGATTTATCTGGGCATGCTGGTGAGACATCGTTGGGGTCGCAGGGTGACGCCGGAGCGTTGGGCGGAACAAATGGCTGCCGCTGAGGCGGTTCAGGCGCCATTGGCGCTGCCGGCACCGACGGAACCCGAACCTGCACGGGAGGCCCCGGTGGCGCCGACACCACTGCACGTGGTGCCGGTCCCTGATGGGGACTTTCTGGCAGGGCAAGTGCTGGTTCGATATGGCGAAGGGTTCAATGTGGTCTGCCATTTCTACCGGCGCGATTCGCGTGTGACCCGCGTCCTCTGGCTGGATTACAAGGCCCTTCAGCGCAAGCATGGGGCTTATGTGGTTCGCCGCCTGCGCACCCGTGCAGGCGAGCAGGTAGCCAGAGTCCGGGGGACACCACGGATGCAGGGCATCAAGCCCAGGTCGTGGGGGCGGATCGTTTTGCCTGACGAACTCCTGGAATTTGATTCGCTCCAGGATTTGCGGGTGATCAGGCTGATGGAAAAAACGCTGGAGGATGCCGGAACGCTGATTGAAGAGGAGATTCCGGAGAACCTCCTCAATAAAAGGCCCTGGCGTCTCCTGCCGCCCTGTGCCGCACCGGAACACGAACTGACGGACTTGCAGAAGCGGCGCAAGACCATCGAGCGGACCATGGAGGAGATCCGGGCGGAGGATGCGGCACGTAAGGTGCCGCTCGCCAGTCAGGAAAAGCAATACCCCAACATGGTCAAACCGCCGGTGGTCAGTTCCCATAGCGGCGTGCTACGCAAAACCGGGTATGTGGAACGCACCGATCCGTCAGGTCGCAAGTACCGCACCTTCTTTGCGGAAGTGGAGGATGAGGTACGGACCATTCGGCATATCGGCGTTGATTTGCAGCGTGCCTTGTTGCGCGAACAGATCAACATCGGTGATCGGGTGGAAGTGTTCAATATCGGACTGGTCCCGGTGGGTTCGGGAAAGTACAAGAAGAAGATATGGAGCGCCCGCAAATTGCCGGTGTAGACGAACCAACGGGGGGCAACCCCCGTTTTTTTTATGGATTGTGTTAACCTCGACGCAATTCAGCCGAAGACCGCGACCATGAACTTCTTTTCCATTCTGATTGCACTGCTGCTGGAACAGTACCGAACCGTTTCCAGCCAGGCCAAAGTTTTTGCACTGTTTGACCGATACGCCAGCAGCCTGGACGACCTGCTCAACTCAGGCGAGCGGCACCATGGCATTGCGGCATGGGTGCTCGCGGTGGCGCCGGTCCTTCTCGTCTTTGGCACGCTCAGCCTGCTGTCGGGCTGGCTGGGGGCGGGGCTGGGATGGGTGATCGACGTCCTGGTGCTGACGCTGGTCCTTGATTTCCGGTCGACCCTCAATCGGCTCTCCACGTTGCAGGCGGATCTGCGCCACATGGAACGGAGCCAGGTGGCCGAACGCCTGGGATTTCCCGGGGTGACGGCGCCCGCATTGCCCGAACTCGTGGCCCGGGGCATCGAGCTTGCAATCGTCGACATCCATAGCCACCTGCTTGCCGTACTGTTCTGGTACTGCCTGCTGCCTGGGCCCACTGGCGCGCTGCTCTACCTGATGGCCCTGCGTCTCAACCAGATCTGGGGTTCGGAGACCCAAACCGATTTCGGACATTTTTCCCGCACTGCGTTTTACTGGCTGGACTGGATCCCCTTGCGGCTTACCGCGCTGGCCTTCGCCATCGTCGGAAATTTCGAGGATTCCCTGTTCTGCTGGCGCACCCAGGCCTCCGGAAACCGTGCTGCCCTGCGCATCGTTCTGGCCAGTGCTGCCGGTGCGCTCGGAATCCGCCTGGGGGACGCTTCCTCGCCCAATCGTCTTTATGGGGGGCTGGACCTGGGGGTGGGCGAGGCGCCCGACATGGACCATTTGCGCAGTGCCGAGGGCATGATCTGGCGCACCTTGGTGCTGTGGCTGCTGATCATCGCCCTGATGACGATTGCTGCAATGGTGGGCGGTTAGTTGTGCTCCCGGTGCCGCTTCGCCTGCTGCAGGGTCGTGAGGTAACGCAACCGTAACTCCCGGCGTGCGTTTCCATGCGCCCGTTTTTTGAGGGCGCAATCTGGTTCGTTGAGATGCTGGCAATCCATGAAGCGGCATTGCCCCAGCAGGTCCGAAAATTCCCTGAAATATCCTTCGATGGCCTTGGGGCTCAAGTGGGCCAGGCCGAACTCCTGCAGCCCGGGGGAATCGATGAGCGCACTGTCTGCATCCAGGGCATAGTAGCGGGCGGCCGTCGTGGTGTGACGGCCTGAATCCAGGGCGAGGGACACGCTGTTGGTTCGGGCCAGGGCATCGGGGACCAGGGCGTTGACCAGGGTGGATTTGCCCATGCCGGACTGTCCCACCAGGATGCTGACGTGCCCCTCGAGCAGCGGGCGCAGGGCCGAGACGTCCTGCAAGGCGCTCAAGGATACCAGGGGGTAGCCCAGGTCCACGTAGTATTTGAGCGCCGCCAGGGCTTGCCGGGCAGCCTCTCCCAGATCCATTTTGTTGAGGATGATCACGGGAGTAACGCCGGCGGCGTCCGCAGCAATCAGGCAACGCGTCAGGAGTTCGTCGCTGTAAGTGGGTTCGGGTGCCACCACGATCAGGGCCTGGTCCACGTTGGCGGCCAGCAGTTTCTCCCGCCAGGCATCCGCACGGTATAGCAGCGAGCGGCGTTCGTGCACCGTCTCGATGACACCTTGTCCCGGGCCCGTCCTCAGGATTTCTACGCGATCCCCGCAGGCGATGTCCGTTTTTTTGCCGCGACGCACGCAATGCACGGGTACTTCCGCGTCGGGAAGCGCGACTTCATAGTGGCGGCCAAAGGCTGCGACGACCGTTCCGGTGAGTGTGGTGTTCACGCGGCCTGGAGCGATTCCAGACGTGCAATGCGCAGCGCGGCCGGCGGGTGCGAATCGTAAACGGCCGAATGCAGCGGGTCCGGGGTCAGGGATGAGGCATTGTCCTGATACAGCTTGACCAGCGCGCTGATGAGCTTGGCGGCCGGGGTATGGCGCGCCGCATAGGCATCCGCCTCGAATTCATGCTTGCGGGAATAAAAGCTCATCAGGGGCTGGAGCGGAAAACCGAACACGGGAATGACCAGGATGAACAGGATCAGGGCCATCGCGGTGCCGGGCGTCGTGACCCCCAGTCCGAGATAGAACCAGGGCACTTCCTTGAGCCAGCCCAGAAGCCCCAGGAAGACCAGGCTCAAACCAAAGAGCACGAGAATGCGCTGCACCACGTGGCGGCAGTGGTAGTGCCCCAGCTCATGGGCGAGGACGGCTTCTGTTTCGGCGGGGTCGAGGCGCTCGAGCAGGGTATCGAAAAAGACGACGCGTTTGCTCTTTCCAAAACCCGTGAAGTAGGCGTTGCCGTGGTTCGAACGTTTCGAACCGTCCATCACGAACAGGCCGCTGGAACGAAAGCCGCAACGCTGCAGCAGGGCTTCCACGCGTTGGCGCAGATCCCCCGGCGGCAGCGGCGTGAATTGGTTGAACAGGGGGGCGATCAGCGTGGGGTAGAGCGTGAGCAGCACAATATTGAAAGCCATCCACGCGGCCCAGGCCCAGAGCCACCACAGGCTTCCCAACGAATTCATCATCCACACGGCAGCCAGGAATACGGGCGCACCCAGGCCCACGGTGATCAGGGATTCGCGCAACAGGTCCATCAAAAACAGCCTGGGGGTGATGCGATTGAACCCAAAGCGCGCCTCCACGCCAAAGGTGCCGTAAAGGCTCAGCGGCAGGTCCACCAGCGCCCCGATCAGGAGCACGCTGCCGCCCAGCGCCAGATCATGGGCCCACCCGGATCCCAAGGCCCCCAACAGCAGCTGGTCCAGCCCCTCCAGCAGGCCTGCCTCGATGAAGAGCAGCAGTAGCAAGGCATCGCTCAGGATGTGTATCATACGGAGCTTGGTTTTTGCGCAGGTATAATCTGCGGCCTTTTGGTGATCCTCCAGCGGGATACGGGTCTGAAAAGCGGCAGGGACGTTCTGGCGATGAAGCCTGACGTGCCGGATCTGTCTGTAGGCAAGCCACAATCGCCCCCCGGTGACACCGGTCAGAAGCAGCAGAAAAACCAGATGAAACAGCATCGAAGCATTCATGAATAATGGATGTCGTCAGAAAACGCAGGTCGGAAAACAGGATCAAACCACCAAATTATGGCACAAGACAAGAACCGTCTCATCTGGGTTGACATGGAAATGACGGGGTTGGACCCCGCGCGCGACAGAATCATCGAAGTGGCGATCGTGATCACGGACAATCAGCTGGCCACGGTCGCCGAGGCCCCGGTCCTGGTGGTGCACCAGCCGGATGCCGTGCTCGACGGCATGGATGCATGGAACAAGGGCACCCACGGGCGTTCCGGGCTGATCGACAAGGTCAAGGCCTCTCCCCTGGATGAGGGCAAGGCAGAAGCATTGCTTCTGGCTTTCCTCAAGGAATACGTTCCCTCAGGCGAGTCCCCCATGTGCGGCAACTCCATCTGCCAGGACCGGCGTTTTCTTGCCAATTACATGCCAGACCTCGAGCGCTACTTTCACTATCGCAACCTGGATGTCAGCACGTTGAAGGAGCTTTCCAAGCGCTGGAAGCCTGAAGTCTACGGGGCGTTCAAGAAGTCGGGAAAGCACGAGGCCCTGGCAGACATCCAGGAGTCCATCGAGGAGCTCAAGCACTACCGCGAGCACTTCATCAAGCTCTAGTGGAACACTGCGTTCAGGTGGTCCAGAAACTGTTGCGGCGGCACGTATCCCACCAAGCGGCCTTCACTGATCTCCCGGCCGTTACTGCCAAAGAAAATGGTGCCGGGCGGGCCGAATAATCCAAAGCGCGTCAGCAAGGCCTGATCGTCAGGCGTGTTTTGGGTGACGTCCGCGCGCAGCAGGACGCCTTTTTCCAGCGCGGATTTCACGGCCGGGGTCGGAAAGACGTTTTTTTCCATCTCGACGCAGGACACGCACCAGTCGGCATAAAAATCCAGCAACACGGGCCGGCCTTCCGCGGCGGCCCGGGTGAGGGCCTGGTCCAGCGCCGCAGGGGATGCGATGGGTTCGAAATGCGGACCGTTGGCGGCAATCCGCGACCCCAGCAGCGGGGTCACCATCCACAGGGCCACGCCCAGCAGCAGCAATCCAAAGAACCGTTTGACCCAGACCATCCAGCGCCCCGCCCGAGGCAACAGGGCGCCGGCCGAAGTGCCGATGACCAGGAGCGGCATGCCCATCCCCAGGGCCAGGATGAACAGTGCGGCGCCGCCCAGGGCCACGTCATGCGTCTGGGCGATGTACAGCAGTCCGCCCGCCAGCGGGGCCGCCACGCAGGGCCCCATGACCAGGGCGGAGAGGACGCCCATCAACCCCACCCCAAGATATCGTCCTCCGGGCAGGCGGCTGGAGAGGGTATTCAGCCCGTTCTGCAGGGCGGGCGGCAACTGGAGCTGGTACACGTCGAACATGGAAAGCGCCAGGACGACGAACAGGAGCGCCGTTCCGATTTGAACGGGCGGCGTTTGCAGTGCATTGGACAGCAACGTGCCGGACAGCCCGGCCAGGATGCCTGCCAGGGCATAGGTCAGCGCCATGCCCAGCACATACGTGAGCGACAGTCCGAAAGCGCGACGCTTGGTGATGTCGCTGCCCTGGCCCGCAATGATGCCTGAAAGGATGGGAATCATGGGAAACAGGCAGGGCGTCAGGGCCAGCAGCAGCCCAAACCCGAAAAAGCTGACCAGCACCAGCAGTGGTCTGGCCCCCTTCAGGAAGCCCAGAAATTCATTGGGATTGGCTGAACTGGCATCAGGGGCGCTGGGCAACAGCGCGTTTCCGGAGACGGGCTGGTAGCGCCCCGTGGCCGAGGCCAGGACAAAATTTTGTGTAGTGGGCGGGTAGCAGATGCCCTGGTCGGCGCAACCCTGGTAGGTGATGGCCACTTCATGCGGGGGTGCTGCAGGGAGGGAGACATCCACGGCAAAGGGGTGGTGATACACCCAGACCCGGCCAAAACTGGGATCCTGCTTGCTTTCCGCCTGCGGAAAGGCCACGGAACCCATGGGGGCGCCCGATGTGCCTACGACCTTGATCCGGTCCCGGTACAGGTAATACCCCGGAGCGGGCGTGAACTGGACGGAGAGATCCTGGGGAGCTGCGGCGTCCACGCTGACCTTGAACGCCTCTTCGGGCATCAGAAAGGTTTTGGGGGCGCTGGGAGCAGCCAGGGCGGCGGGCAAGGCCGGTTTGTTGAAGGGCAGTCCGTCCACGGCGCCGGCGTTGAGTGCGGGAAGGGCCGCCAGCAGCAATCCGCCCAGAAAGGCCGGAATGCGCAAGGCAGTGCGCAGCAAAAGGGCGGATGCAGGTTTCATCAGGGGTTGGTTTTCCAGGCCTTGCGGCATCAAAAAACGGGTCATTTTACTCCGACAACCGGCGCAGCGCCCAGTTCACGTGTTCCCGTACCAGCGCGGAGGGGTGGTCCCGACGCTGGTTCAAGGCGGCAATGGCATCAGGATCCGGCGGGCCGTTCCCCAACGCCACGGCGATGTTGCGCAGCCAGCGTTCATGTCCGATGCGTCGGATGGCGGATCCGGCCAGCCGTTCGTTGAACTGGGCCTCGCTCCAGGAAAACAGCGTCACCAATGGGTCGGCCCGGAGCGCGGCGCGCGGAGCAAAGTCGGGTATCCGGGATTGCTGGGCAAAGCGGTTCCAGGGGCAGACCAGCTGGCAGTCGTCGCAACCGTAGATGCGGTTGCCGATCAGGGGTCTCAGGGCTTCGGGAATGGCGCCCTTGAGCTCAATCGTGAGGTAGGAAATGCAACGCTGTGCGTCCAGCTGGTAGGGGCCCAGAATGGCCTGGGTCGGGCACACGTCAATGCAGGACCGACATGTGCCGCAATGTTCCTCGACGACCGGATCCAGCGGGAGCGGCAGGTCCGTATAGATTTCTCCCAGGAAGAAGAGCGAGCCGGCACCCCGGCGCAACAGCAGGGTATGCTTGCCGCGCCAGCCCAGACCGCCCTGGCGGGCGATTTCCACCTCGAGGACAGGCGCGCTGTCGGTAAAGACCCGGTAGTTGAAGGGCCCCCAGTGCTGCGCCAGCCGGTCGGCCAGTCGTTGCAGGCGGGAGCGCAGGACCTTGTGGTAGTCCCGCCCCAGGGCATAGCGTGAAATGTAACCGCGACGGCCGTCCGAGAGCGTGGCCTCGGCGTCCTCGAGGGAAGTCGTGAGATACGGCATGCACACGCTGACGACCCGCAGGGTCCCTGGATGCAGGGCCTCAGGGTCGGCGCGCAGCTCGGCGTGCTGGCGCATGAAGCTCATTTCGCCGTGATGTCCGGCGGCAAGCCAGTCCTGCAACCGCGCCGAGGCTTCGCGCAGGTCGGGCTGCGTCACCCGCACGGCATCGAATCCCAGCTCCAGTGCGGCTTGGGTCAGGAGGGTTTTGAGCGCATGCGGGGAGAGGGGGGCTGCGGGAATCATGACCGTTCATCATACCCGAGCGGGGGCGCCCTTGCGCTGGCGCGTCGGGTATGCTTCGATACCGGGTTAGACCAACCCGCACCCCATAAGAGGTCAGCATTGAACGTTCAAGAGTCAACGCCCCCCCTGCAGTCCGAAGTGGTTCTCCCTGACGTGGCAGCCACCGAGGCTTGGGCGCAACGATTCGCGGCCGGCCTCAAGCCGGGCATGCTCGTCCTCCTCAAGGGGGAGCTTGGGGCGGGAAAAACCACCTTGGTGCGGGCCGTGTTGCGCGCATTGGGGGTGGAGGGAAATATCAAGAGTCCGACGTATCCGGTGCTTGAAACCTATAATGTTTCGAGCTTATACTTGTATCACTTTGATTTTTATCGAATCAAAAGCCATTCCGAGTTGGAGGATGCAGGGTTTCGAGAATGCTTTGGCGGGTCGGGACTGTGTTTCGTGGAATGGCCTGAAAAGGCAGGAGAATGGCTCCCCGCCGCGGATGTCACCCTTGAACTGCGTACGACGGAGGGGGAAGGCAGAAAGCTGACCATGACTGCAGGCTCACTTTTGGGACGACAATGCCTCGAACGTATTTCCATCGCCTGACACTGCTCCTGCTTCTTGTGACGACCGGGATGGCCCTGGCGTCGTCGCCCGCCATGGCGGCCACCCGCATTCATTCCGTCCGGCTCTGGCCTGCCGAAGAATACACGCGAGTCACCTTCGAATCGAAAACCGGAATTCGCAGTACCCTGTTCTCGGTGGAACATCCCGACCGGTTGGTGCTCGATCTCGAGGGCGTCGAGTTGAGTCCGCCCCTCGAAACCATGGCACGCAACCTCAAGGCTGACGATCCTTACATCAAGGGGATCCGGGTCGGGCGCTTCAAGCCGGGAGTGCTACGCGTGGTGTTCGACCTCAAGACCCGGGTCAAGGCCAGCACTTCCCTGCTCGATCCTGTAGCGGAATACGGATACCGGTTGGTTCTCGACATCTATCCTGAAACCCCCTCAGACCCGTTGATGGCGCTGCTTGAAAGCCGCCAGGCGGGAGCGGCCCCCCCGCCGGCGCCGCATCCGCAGCAGGAGGCCGCGGCGCCCACGGCACCTCCGGAAAGTGGGGCACCCCCGGCCATCGCGCCTGCTGCGACCGGGGCAGCGGCCCTGCCTGCGGTGACGGCGGCCTCTTCGGTAGCAACGGCGGCAATGCCGACAGCCGACTTGCCGAAGCCGCCTGCAAATGGAGTTGCGTCTTCGTCCAAACCGCTCGGCATGCAACGCATCACCATCGCAGTGGATGCGGGCCATGGCGGCGAGGATCCGGGGGCGCACGGGCGGGGCGGCACCTACGAGAAAAGGGTCACCCTGTCCATTGCGCGGCGCCTCAAGGCGCTGATCGATGCCCAACCCAACCTGCGCGCCGTATTGATCCGCGACGGCGACTATTTCATTCCGCTCCAGGGCAGAACGGCCAGGGCGCGGCAACTGCATGCCGACCTGTTCGTGTCGATCCATGCGGATGCCTTCATCAACAGCGATGCACGCGGCTCTTCCGTGTTTGCCCTGTCCGAAAAGGGCGCCACGTCGGTGGCTGCGCGCTGGCTGGCCAAGCGTGAAAACGATGCCGACCTCATCGGAGGGGTCAATATCAACGCGCATGAAACGTATCTGGCACAGACCCTGTTCGATTTGTCCCAAACCGCCACGATCAACGACAGTCTCAAAATAGCCCGGGCCGTGCTGGGCGAACTCAGCCACGTCAATGCGCTGCACAAGGGCGAAGTGGAGCAGGCCGGCTTTGCCGTGCTGAAGTCGCCGGACATTCCCTCCATTCTGGTGGAGACGGCCTTCATCACCAACCCCGAAGAAGAACGGCGTCTTAACGACACCCAATACCAGGACCGCCTGGCAGGGGCCATCCTGGCAGGCTTGCAGCGCTATCTGGCGGCCAATCCGCCGCTGAACAAATCCCGTACCGTACGATCTGACCTGCAAGGCAGTCGTCTCGCCGTGTCTCCATGAGCCGGATTCAACGGCTCGACGATGTCCTGATCGCCCAGATCGCTGCGGGCGAGGTGGTGGAACGCCCCGCTTCCGCGCTGAAGGAGCTGCTTGAAAATGCGCTCGATGCGCAAGCCAGCGACATTGCCGTCACGCTCGAACAGGGGGGGGTCAAGCGCATCCGCGTGGAGGACAACGGGCTGGGCATGGCGGCAGAGGACCTGCCGCTGGCGTTGGCGGCGCACGCCACCAGCAAGATTCGCTCGTTGGGTGACCTTGAAACGGTTTCCAGCCTCGGGTTTCGCGGAGAGGCCCTGGCCAGCATGGCCGCCGTGGCGGAAGTCACGATCATCAGCAGGACGCGGGATGCCTCGCGCGCCTTCACGATCCGTGGCCAGGCGGGGCGGGTGGATGCCGTCAGTCCCGCAGCGCGCGATCCGGGAACCACCATCGTGGTGGCGGATCTGTTTTCCGAGACACCGGCGCGTCGCAAGTTCCTCAAGTCGGAAGCTACCGAGTACGCGCATTGCGACGAACTGATGCATCGTTTGGCGCTGGCCTATCCCCAGGTGGCGTTTCGTCTGGCGCATCAGGGGCGCACCCAGCGCCATTGGCCCGTCTCCAGCCTGGAGCTGCGCGTGCGTTCCGTCTTGGGCGAGGATTTCGTCGGTGCGGCGCTCCCCCTGGAAGAGCAGGTGGCCGGACTGAAAGTGCAGGGCTGGGTGGCACGGCCCACCTACTCCAGGGCATCGCGGGATACGCAGTATCTTTTCGTCAACGGCCGCTTCGTCCGCGACAAACTGGTGGCGCACGCCATACGCCAAGCGTATCAGGATGTGCTGCACCATCAGCGGCATCCGGCCTATGTTCTTTTCCTCGACATGGACCCCGCAGCGGTGGATGTCAACGTGCATCCTGCCAAGACGGAAGTCCGCTTTCGCGATTCGCAGGCAGTGCACCGCTTCATGTTTCAAAGCCTGAGCAAGGCACTGGCCGGAACGGCACCCGGGCGGGAGGCCGAGCCCGCGCAGGCACGGACGTTTTACGCGCCCCAGACCGGTTGGGATGCGCGCCCGCCGTTGCAGCAGACCCTGGCCATGCGCGAACCCGACGCGTTCCACGCCGCCCTGTTCGGTCCATTGTCAGAGCCCCGGCGCGAAGGGCCAGACGTTGCGGCTGCGACAGCGCCGCAGGAAGGTGAGGCCCCTCCGCTGGGCTACGCGCTGGCGCAACTGCATGGCATCTATATCCTGGCCCAGAATCGCCAGGGTCTGGTCCTGGTGGACATGCATGCGGCGCATGAGCGGATTCTCTACGAGCGGCTCAAGGCCGCCCTGAACCGACAGGAACTGCAGTCGCAGCCCCTGCTCATCCCCGTGAGCCTCAAGGTCGAGCGGGGCGATGTGGCTGCAGCCGAAACCCATGCCGGGGCGCTGGCCCGGTTGGGCCTCGAGCTTGCCGTGCTGGGACCGGAGACGCTGGCTGTCCGGGCGCTTCCCGCCTTATTGGCGGAAGAGGGGGCCGAAGCCCTGGCCCGCAACATCCTGTCCGAGTTGCGCCAGTACGGAACGACCCGCCTGCTGATTGAAAGGCAGGACGAACTGCTCGCCACCATGGCCTGCCACGGCGCCGTTCGGGCCAATCGTCAATTGACCTTGCCCGAGATGAACGCGCTGTTGCGCGACATGGAGCGCATCGATCGTTCGGATCAGTGCAACCACGGCCGCCCCACCTGGCGCCAGATCACGCTTTCCGAGCTGGACCGCCTGTTCATGCGCGGACAATAGCTGTTCGAGATGTCCGACGTTCCACGTAACGCCATTTTCCTGATGGGCCCCACCGCCAGCGGCAAAAGTGCCATCGCGCTGGATCTTGTGGACCGCTTTCCGCTTGAAATCGTCAACGTGGACTCCGCCAGCGTTTATCGCGGCATGGATATCGGGACGGCAAAGCCGGATACCGCCACGCTCCGGCGCGTTCCGCATCACCTGCTGGACTGCATCGATCCCACCGAAGCCTATTCGGCGGCCCGTTTCCGCGATGACGCCTTGCGCGTCATGCGCGCGATCGCACAGCGCGGCAACGTGCCCTTGCTGGTCGGTGGCACGATGCTCTATTTCAAGGCGCTGCTGGAGGGACTGGATGACTTGCCTGCGGCCGACCCTTCCGTGCGCGCCCTCCTGGACCAGGAGGCGCTGGAACGGGGTTGGCCTGCGATGCATGCCGCGCTGGCGGCGGTGGATCCGGTGACGGCTGCGCGACTGCAGCCGGGCGATGCGCAACGCATTCAGCGCGCGCTGGAGGTGTACCGGGTCTCTGGACAACCGCTCTCGCAATACCATGGCACCGACTCGCGCCAACCGCTCGATGCCAGGGTGTTGGCACTGGGATTGCTGCCTTCGGACCGAAGCGTGTTGCACCGGCGCATTGCAGCGCGTTTCGACGCCATGCTGGAGGCAGGGCTCGAAGCCGAACTGCTGGCCTTGCGCCAGCGTTATGCCCTGACGCCGGAGCTGCCTGCCATGCGTGCCGTGGGCTACCGCCAGATGTGGCAGTACCTGGAGGGCCAGCTGGACCGCGCGGCGATGCGCGAAAAGGGCATCATCGCCACGCGTCAGCTGGCCAAGCGCCAGATGACCTGGCTGAGGAGCTGGCCGGAGCTCCAGACCTTCGATTGCCTTGCCCCGGGAGTGGCGGGCGACATCGCGCAGGACATCTCCCGCTTCCTGAAAACTGCAGCCTGAGTCAGGGTTCCGTTCGAGTCACCTGCGCCAGGGCATGGCCCTGGGCAAAGGCAATCCCGAGGCTCTCCCCCGCGGCGATTTCATTGCTGGCGCGGATGATGGTGCCGGTCTGGTTGCGCACGATGCTAAACCCCCGCGACAACACCGCCTGGGGATTGAGGTGCGTGAGGCCGGCCTCCAGGCGCTGCAACGTCTGACGCTGGCGGTCGAGGTTCAATTTGCCGGCACGCGACAGGCGCTGGCGCAATCCCTCCAGTCCCTGTGCTTGCTGGCGCAGGCGCTCGCCCGGATGGATGAGGCGTTGTCGCAGCCCGCCCAGCTTCAATTCCTGGCGTTGCAGGGTGTGGCGGGCCGTGGTCTGCAGGCGCCGCAGCACCAGGTCCAGGCGCATGCCTTCGCGTTCGACGCGCCGCTGCAGCGTGGCCTCCAGACGTTGTCCCAGTCCGGCCAGTTGGCGCAGCAATCCCTGCCGGTCGGGGCTGACCAGTTCGGCCGCCGCGGTGGGTGTGGGCGCACGCCGGTCGGCAACGAAATCGGCAATCGTGAAATCAGTTTCGTGTCCGACGCCGGAGATGACGGGAATCTGACAGTCCGCCAGTGCGCGTGCCACGACCTCCTCATTGAAGGCCCAGAGATCCTCGATGCTGCCGCCCCCCCGGCACAGGATGAGCACGTCGCATTCCGCGCGCGCGCCCGCCGTTTCGATGGCGCGGGCAATCTGTGAGGCCGCGCCGTCCCCCTGGACTGCCGTGGGATACAGGATGACCCCGGTCGCCGGGCTGCGTCGCTTCAGGGTGGTCAGGACATCGCGCAGCGCCGCGGCGGCAGGAGAGGTGATGATGCCGATCGTGGCGGGATGCGCTGGAAGGGGGCGCTTCAGGGCTTCGTCGAACAGTCCTTCGGCGGCAAGTTTTTCCTTCAGCCGCGTGAAGGCCTCGAACAGTTTTCCCAGTCCGGCCTGGCGCATGGTTTCCACCACGATCTGACACGAGCCGTTGGGCGGATAGAACGTCGTGGGCCCCTTGAGTTCGATCGCGAGGCCGTTGCGGGGGCGCCAGTCCAGGCGCTGGTTCCTGGAGCGAAACATGACGCACCGCAATTGGGCGTTGGCATCCTTGACGTTGAAATACCAGTGGCCCGAGGTCGCTTCCGTGAAGTTGGAGATTTCTCCCTGGATCCAGACGGTCGGCAAGGTTTCTTCCAGCGCCCGCTGGATGCGTGATGCAAAGCTCGAAACAGTGAGGATCATCTCCGTGTTATCGGGGGATTGAGGCAAAATCCCTTCAAAAGTGGCATCAGATTTAGAGGGTGGTTTCATAAGTTCAGGCAGGCCTTGGTCATGGGCTATTTTTTAAAATTTCGTTAAACAAGGAAACAAATTTTAGCTGTTCAAAAAATGCGCTAACCAAAAAAAGTTCATTTGGATGAGAGGGTTGTCACGAATCAAAGGATGCTGTTCACAAAGTTATCCACAGACTTTGTGGACAACTCTGAATGGGTCGCCAATCCACCCGCCATCCATTACACTACCACCCAGTTGATAACCGTGGGGAGTGGCCGTGCCACATCTGATTGAAGCGGCCGGATGGCCTAGTATCTTGCTGGTCATTGCTTCGATTGTGGGGCTTGCCATCATCCTTGAAAGGCTCTTCGTCCTGCGCGCCTCCCGAGTATTGCCCCAGGGGTTGCTCAACGATGTCCTGGCACAGATTCGAGGCCAGGGAATTTCCCCCCAACTCATCGAAAAGCTGGAAGCCGGATCGCCCCTGGGGCGCATCCTGGCCGCAGGGCTTCGCAACGAGCGCAACTCGCGCGAGGCCATGAAGGAATCCATCGAAGAGGCCGGGCGCGCCGCCCTGGTGGACCTCGAGCGTTCGCTCTCCACCCTGGGCACCGTGGCCAGCATCAGTCCGCTGTTGGGGCTGTTTGGGACGGTCGTGGGCATGATCATGCTGTTTGGAAGCCAGAGCCCGGCAGGGGCCAGTCCTGCCGAACTGGCCCAGGGGATTTCCGTGGCACTGTACAACACGGCGTTTGGTCTGGTGGTGGCAGTGCCCAGCATGATTTTCTACCGGCTGTTCCGGTCGCGCATCGACAGGATGGTGGCGGAGATGGAGCAGCAGGCCATCAAGCTGGTCGAAGTCCTCCACGGGGAACGCCACCCGTGAATTTTCGCAGGGGGCAGACCCGGGAAGAACCCGAAATCAACCTGATTCCCATGATCGACGTGCTGCTGGTCATCCTGATTTTCCTGATGATCACCACCACCTACAACCGCTATGCCGGATTGCGCGTCAACCTCCCTGAGGGCGTGCCTTCCGCACAGGCGCCGCCGCAGTCCACCGGGACCATCGAAGTCACCATCGAGGCCTCCGGCCAGACCCGTGTGGATCAGCAGCTGATCGCCTCACCCAGTCGCGCCTCGGTAACGGAAGCCCTGCAGCGTGCTGCGCAGGGCCGACAGGATGTTCCCGTCGTGATCCGTGCCGATGCCCAGACCACGCACGGCAGCGTGGTCCTGGTCATGGAGGCGGCGCAGGGGGCGGGCTTTCACCGCCTGACGGTCCTGACCCGGGTTCCGGCACGCTGAACTGATGGAACGGTGGCTGCAACGGCAGTGGTACCAGCGCATATCGCCGCCGTCCTGGCTGATGCCCCTGGCTGCACTTTTTGCGCTGGTTGCCGGGCTGCGGCGCTGGATGGCACACGCAGGCTGGCTTTCCCGCACTACGCTCCCGGTGCCGGTGCTGGTGGTGGGCAACATCACCGCCGGGGGGACGGGAAAGACCCCCCTGACGCTTGGCCTGGTGGAAGCCCTGCAGCACCGGGGATGGCACCCGGGCATCATCAGTCGCGGCTACGGCGCAACGGCCCGTGGGGTACGCGAGGTGCATGCCGGGGATGATCCGGCCCGGGCGGGAGACGAGCCGGTACTGATGGCACGGCGCTCCGGGGTTCCGGTATGGACTGCGAAGGACAGGGCCTGCGCCGGGCGTGCGCTGCTGCAGGCGCATCCGGAAGTCGACGTGCTGGTGAGCGACGATGGGCTGCAGCACCTTGCGTTGGCGCGCGACATGGAAATTGCGGTGGTGGACGGACAACGGCTGTTCGGGAATGGCGCCTTGCTCCCGGCGGGTCCGTTGCGCGAACCCCGAACGCGCCTGGATCGCGTTGATGCGGTGGTTGTCAACGGTCAGCCCCGGCAGCGCTTTTCCACACGGGCCCCGCAATTCGGGATGAGTTTGCAAGGGCGTGCCTGGGTCAGTTTGGGCGATGTCTCGCAGACGCTCCCCCTGGACCACTTCCGTGGTCAAACCTGCCATGCGGTGGCCGGAATCGGCAATCCCGAGCGCTTTTTCGAATTTCTGGAAACCCTGGGAATTACGGTGATTCCCCACGCATTTCCTGATCATCATGCCTATGCACCCGACGAACTTCGCTTCGATTTGTCGGCACCGCTGCTGATGACGGAGAAAGATGGGATAAAATGCCAGGGATTTGCACAGGTTTCGGGCTGGATGCTGCCCGTCACCGCAGTGCTGGAACCAGGCCTTGTGGCACTGGTTGACGAGACCCTGCAGCGGAGGAGACATGGACGGACGATTGCTTGAGATTCTGGTATGCCCGCTGTGCAAAGGGCCGCTCCTGCACCGCGCAGCGCGGCATGAACTGATTTGCTCCCCGTGCCGCCTGGCCTTTCCGGTGCGCGACGGGATTCCGGTGATGCTGGAAGAAGAGGCCCGCCGCCTGGACGACGCCGAGGAAGTCTAGCCGTGTCCATTTCCTTTACAGCCATCGTTCCGGCACGCATGGGTTCCACGCGTTTTCCCGGGAAGGCGCTGGCTGACATCGCGGGATTGCCGATGGTGGTGCATTGTGCCCTGCGGGCCCGGGACAGCGGGGCGCAGCGGGTGGTGGTGGCTACGGATCATGGCGACATCGCCCGGGCGGTCCGCGCGGCGGGCATCGAAGTGGTGTTGACGCGTTCCGATCACGAAACCGGAACGGATCGCCTGGCCGAGGCCGCGCGTTTGCTCGAGCTTTCCCCCCAGGACATCGTCGTCAACGTGCAGGGCGATGAGCCCTTGATGGCCCCCGACGTCATCCGCCGCGTTGCGGAAAGGCTGATGGAAAACACGGCCTGTGCGATGGCGACGGCCTGTTATCCCATTCACGATCGTGCACATTTCGAAAGCACCACGGCGGTCAAGGTGGTGCTCAACCGGGCAGAGGAGGCGCTCTACTTCAGCCGCGCCCCCATCCCCTGGCCGCGTGACGCCTTTGCCGGCGCCCTGGCGGCCTGGCCTGTCGGGTTGCCGGCCTGGCACCACGTGGGCCTGTATGCCTACCGGGTGTCGTTTCTCGAGGATTTCACGGGGTTGGCGCGCGCTCCCCTGGAGGCTTTCGAGGCACTCGAGCAGTTGCGCGCACTGTGGCACGGCTACCGCATCGCGGTGGTCCCCACCGACCGTGCACCCGCACCCGGTGTGGACACTCCGGAAGATCTGGAACGGGTCCGCGCATTATTTGACCATCGTCCGGTTTCCGGGTAGGTTCTCGGACTAACCATAACAAGAGCAGGCCCTGGGAGTAGATATGCGGGTGATTTTATTGGGGGCGCCTGGCGCCGGAAAGGGAACGCAGGCAGGATTCATCAAGGAGCGCTACGGGATTCCCCAGATTTCCACGGGAGACATGCTGCGCGCAGCAGTGAAGGCGGGCACGCCGCTCGGTCTCGCCGCCAAAAAAGTGATGGACAGCGGTGGCCTCGTTTCAGACGACATCATCATCGGCCTCGTCAAGGATCGCATCGCGCAGCCAGATTGCGCCCAGGGGTTTCTGTTCGACGGTTTTCCCCGCACCATTCCCCAGGCCCAGGCCATGCGCGATGCCGGCGTGAGGCTGGACTTCGTGGTTGAAATCGACGTGGCGGATGCCGAAATCATTTCACGCATGTCGGGGCGCCGCGTCCACGTGAGTTCGGGTCGGGTCTACCACACGCAATACAGCCCGCCCAGGGTTTCCGGCAAGGATGACGTGACCGGCGAGGACCTGGTGCAGCGCGACGACGACCGGGAGGAGATCGTGCGCAAGCGTCTTGAGGTGTATCACGCGCAAACGCGTCCGCTCGTGGATTATTACGCGCAGTGGGCGGCGACGGGGGATGCCCAGGCCCCCCGGTACGTCAGGGTCGCCGGCTCTGGCGCCGTGGAATCCATCCGCGAAGCCATCTTCGAGGCACTTCAAAACACTGATTGACGAGGACCGGAAATCTCCATGGCTAAACCCAACGCGTTTTATGCCCAATCGGGTGGTGTAACGGCGGTCATCAACGCCAGCGCTTGTGGAGTGATCGAAACGGCGCGCAAACACCGCGATAAAATCGGCAAGGTTTACGCGGGGCGTCACGGCATTCTGGGGGCGCTCACCGAAGACCTCATCGATACCAGCAAGGAATCCGATGCAGCCATCCGCGCACTGCGGCACACCCCGTCGGGCGCCTTCGGTTCCGCCCGCTACAAGCTCAAGGGGCTCGAACAGAACCGGGCCGAGTACGAGCGCCTGATCGAGGTATTTCGCGCGCACAATATCCGCTACTTTTTCTATAACGGCGGTGGCGATTCCCAGGACACCGCCTATAAGGTGTCCCAGATCGGCGAACAGCTGGGTTATCCCATCCAGTGCGTGGGCATTCCAAAAACGGTGGACAACGATCTTCCCCTGACGGATTGCAGCCCCGGCTTTGGCTCGGTGGCCAAATACGTGGCCACCTCGATCCGCGAGGCGGCTTTCGATGTGGCCTCCATGGCCAGGACGTCCACCAAGGTGTTCATCCTGGAAGTCATGGGGCGCCATGCCGGCTGGATTACGGCAGCATGCGGACTTGCAGCGGACAAACCGGGGGGGGCGCCGCATATCCTTCTCTTTCCGGAAATTCCCTTCGATCAGAAAAAATTCCTGGACCGTGTCGAAGAGACCGTCGGGAAAAAAGGGTACTGCGTCATCGGCGTATCCGAAGGGCTTCAGGATGCCGAGGGCAGGTTCCTGTCTGAAAGCGGACTGCGCGATGCCTTCGGCCACGCGCAATTGGGCGGCGTGGCCCCGGTCATTGCAAACCTGGTGCGCGAGCATCTGGGCTACAAGTATCACTGGGCCGTGGCGGACTACCTGCAGCGCGCCGCACGACACATCGCCTCCAAAACGGACGTGGCGCAAGCCTATGCGATGGGGAAGGCGGCCGTGGAGTTTGCACTCAAGGGGCATAACGCCGTCATGCCCATCGTGGTTCGAAAATCCAGTCGTCCTTATGTCTGGAAAGTGGGCATGGCACCGCTTGCTGAGGTGGCCAACCAGGAAAAAATGCTGCCGCGCGACTTCATCACCCCCGACGGTTTTGGAATTACCGCCAAATGCCGCCGTTACCTCGAGCCCCTCATCGCTGGTGAGGATTTCCCGCCGTTTAAAAACGGCTTACCCGATTACGTCACTTTAAGGAATATTGCCGTCCCAAAGAAATTGAAGACCACGTTCAAGGTGTAGCGTCTGCAGCATCACAATAGGGAGATAAAAATGTCACAAGGTGTCTTGTTTGCCCTGGTTTGCGCAGTACTGGCTCTTGTTTATAGTCTCAGTTCCTATCGGTGGGTCATTTCGAAATCGAATGGCAATGCGCGCATGCAGGAAATCGCCGCAGCCATTCAGGAAGGCGCTTCTGCCTACCTGCGCCGTCAGTACATGACCATCGCGCTGGTAGGCGTTATTCTTTTTGCGGTCATCCTCTTTGCCCTGGGCGCCAAGACGGCCATCGGGTTTGCCATCGGCGCCCTGGCCTCCGGCGCTGCGGGCTTTATCGGAATGAACGTGTCGGTACGGGCCAACGTGCGCACCGCCGAGGCGGCGCATGGCGGGTTGAATGCCGCGCTGGCGGTGGCCTTTCGCGGCGGGGCCGTAACGGGGATGCTGGTCGTGGGGCTGGGGCTGCTGGGGGTGGCAGGGTACTACGCCATCCTGCAAAACATGACGCCGGCGGGCGCCACGGTGGATGCAACCCCCCTGGTGGGGCTGGCCTTTGGCGGTTCGCTCATTTCCATCTTTGCACGTCTGGGCGGCGGCATCTTCACGAAAGGTGCGGATGTCGGTGCCGACCTCGTGGGCAAGGTGGAGGCAGGCATTCCCGAGGATGACCCGCGCAACCCGGCCGTGATCGCAGACAACGTGGGGGACAACGTGGGCGACTGCGCCGGCATGGCGGCAGACCTGTTCGAGACCTACGCGGTGACCATCATTGCCACCATGCTGCTCGGTGCCCTGATGATGAAGGGCTTCGAGAATGCGTTGACGTATCCGCTGGCCCTGGGCGGCGTATCCATCATCTCCTCGATCATCGGCACCTATTTCGTCAAGGCGCGCGAAGGCGGCAAGATCATGAATGCCCTCTACCGTGGCCTGATCGTGGCCGGGGTCATTGCCGCCGCGGCGTTCTATCCCATCACGACCCAGCTCATGGGCGCCAATCCTGCAGGCATTCCGGCGATGAACCTGTGGCTTGCTTCCCTGATCGGTCTTGCAGTGACCGCAGCGCTCGTGGTGATTACCGAGTACTACACGGCCACCGAATATTCTCCCGTGCAGACGGTGGCTGAAGCCTCCACCACCGGGCATGCCACCAACATCATCGCGGGTCTTGGCATCTCCATGAAGTCGACTGCGGCGCCCGTACTGGTGATCTGTCTGGGCATCCTGGGTGCCCATGCGCTGGGGGGCCTCTACGCCATCGCCATTGCCGCCACCTCCATGCTGTCCATGGCGGGCATCGTGGTGGCGCTCGACGCCTATGGCCCCATTACCGACAACGCCGGGGGCATTGCAGAAATGTCCGGACTGCCTCCCGCCATCCGGAACATCACGGATCCGCTCGATGCGGTGGGCAACACCACCAAGGCCGTCACCAAGGGGTATGCCATCGGTTCTGCCGGCCTTGCCGCGCTGGTATTGTTTGCGGACTATACGCACCAGCTATCGGGATCGCTGGGCCGGGAAACCGTGTTTGACCTGTCTGATCACATGGTGATCGTCGGACTGTTCATCGGCGGTATGATCCCCTACCTGTTTGCAGCCATGGCCATGGAAGCGGTCGGTCGCTCGGCCGGCGCGGTAGTGCTGGAAGTCCGGCGCCAGTTCCGCGAGATGGCGGGCATCATGACCGGGGCCCAGCGGCCGGATTACACCCGGGCCGTGGACCTGCTGACCAGGGCAGCCATCAAGGAAATGATCATTCCCTCACTGTTGCCGGTGCTGGTTCCTGTCGTGGTGGGACTGCTGCTGGGCGCAAAGGCCCTGGGCGGGGTATTGATGGGCACCATCATCACCGGCCTGTTTGTCGCCATTTCCATGACGACCGGAGGGGGGGCCTGGGACAATGCCAAAAAATACATCGAGGACGATCACTTTGGCGGCAAGGGTTCCGATGCGCACAAGGCTGCGGTGACGGGCGATACCGTGGGCGATCCCTACAAGGACACCGCCGGGCCCGCGGTCAATCCCATGATCAAGATCATCAATATCGTGGCATTGATGATCGTGCCCTTGTTGCACTGAAATGAACTCCGTGCCTGATTTGATCGAGCGGTTGGATCAGGACGCGGCACGCCGGCACGACCTGAGGGAATGGCTGAAAGACCGCCTCACGGAACCGGCCGACGTGCCCCACTTCGACGGGCGCATCATGATGACTCCGGAGGCCTGTGCCCGCGCCAAGCCCGCCGCGGTGCTGGTGCCCCTTGTGGCGCGGCCGCAGGGCGTGCAGGTCCTGCTGACCCGCCGCACCGAACATCTCAGCGATCATGCCGGGCAGATCAGCTTTCCTGGCGGGCGCGTGGAGCATCACGATACCTCGGAGGTGGTGACCGCATTGCGCGAGACCGAAGAAGAGATCGGGCTGCCCAGGCATCAGGTGCATCTGCTGGGGACGCTGCGCGAGTATTTCATCCCGACGGGCTACCGGGTGGTTCCGGTAGTGGGCTGGATCGAACCCCCGTTCCAGCTGCGCATCGACCCCTCCGAAGTGGCCGAGGTCTTTGAGGTGCCGCTGGCCTATTTTTTCAATCCGGCAAGGCACATCCTGCAGCAGGACATCAAGGAAGGACGGATGCGCCAGTACTACGCCATTCCCTGGCAGCAGCACAACATCTGGGGAGCCACCGCGGGCATCCTGGTGGATCTCTACCAGGTCCTCATGGGCGTGCGGGGCTAGAGGCGGTTCCTGAAGCGGTCCGCAGCGCGTACCAGTTCCCGCAGGATTCCGGGTTCAAACGCGGAATGTCCCGCATCCGGCACCACGATGTACTCCGCCTCGGGCCAGGCCTGATGCAGGTCGTCGGCCGTCACGATCGGACAGACGCCATCGTACCGACCCTGGACGATCACCCCGGGAAGATGGGCGACGCGGCGGATGTTGTCCAGCAGGCTGTTTTCAGGCAGGAAGATGTTGTGCGTGAAATAATGCGCCTCGATTCTTGCCAGTCCCAATGCCACCGGGTCGCTGGAAAAATGGGCCACGGTATCCGCGCTGGGCAGCAGGGTGGAACAGGCCCCTTCGTAAGACCCCCAATGACGGGCTGCCGGCATGTGCACTTCGGGGTCGGGATGGTTCAGGCGGCGGTGGTAGGCCTGGAGCAGATCGCCGCGTTCAGACTCGGGAATGAAGTGCGCAAACGTGCGCCAGGCTTCGGGAAAAATGGCGCGCAATCCGTACAGAAACCACTGGATTTCCGCAGGGCGGCACAGAAATATGCCGCGCAGGATCAGTCCCAGGCAACGTTCAGGATGCGTCTCGGCGTAGGCCAGGGCGAGCGTGCTGCCCCAGGAGCCGCCAAAAACCAGCCAGCGCTCGATCTGGAACATTTTTCGCAGCCGTTCCATGTCCTCAATCAGCAGGGGGGTGGTGTTGTCGCTGATGGCCCCCAGGGGTCGGGAGCGCCCGGCGCCGCGCTGATCGAAAATGATGATGCGATAGAAGGCCGGATCAAAAAAGCGACGGTGCATCGGCCCCGCCCCCGCACCCGGCCCGCCATGCAAAAAAACCACCGGTACCCCATGGGGGTTTCCGCATTGTTCCCAGTAGATCTGGTGCGGCGGCGTTACCGCCAGCCAGCCGCTGTCATGGGGGTCGATTTTGGGATAAAGCGGATCGGAATGGCGCATGGGAATCAAATTTTCGGGGGGGGTCATCTCGGGTATCATGCTTCTAATGGAAATGTTCCTGAGGAACTGAATGTTATACGAACTTCACGAGTTGCAGCACGCTTCATTCGCGAGTTTGCGGATGTGGGCGCAATCGACGGCCAGCCTGTATGGGAGTCCTTACAGCCCGTTGAGCTATACGCCTCTGGGACGCATGGTGTCGGCTGGCTCGGAGTTGCTGCTGCGAACCACGCAGCGTTACAAGAAGCCCGAATTCGGGATCGCGGAGACGGTCATTGATGGCGTCGCGGTGCCCGTGGTCGAACAGGTCACGCTGGAAAAGCCTTTTTGCCAGTTGCGCCGTTTTGTGCGGGTGGGAAATTTTCAGGATCAGCCCCGCGTCCTGATCGTGGCACCGCTCTCGGGACATTTTGCGACCCTGCTGCGGGATACGGTGCGCACATTCATTCGCGACTTTGACGTCACCATTACCGATTGGCGCGATGCCAAGAGGGTTCCCCTCTCCGAAGGGGCGTTCCATTTCGATGATTACGTGCGCTATCTCCAGGAATTCATCCGCTTTCTGGGACCCGACGTGCATGTGGTCTCGGTCTGCCAGCCCACCGTGCCTGCCCTCGCTGCGGTTTCCCTGATGGCGGCCCGCAGTGATCCCGTCCAGCCCCGCTCGATGGTGATGATGGGCGGGCCCATTGATACCCGCAAAAATCCCACCACCGTCAACAATTTTGCCAAGGCGAGACCCCTGTCCTGGTTTGAAAACCAGGTCATCTACCGCGTGCCGGTAAGGTATCCGGGTTACTTGCGCCAGGTTTACCCGGGCTTTCTGCAGCACGCCGGTTTCGTGGCCATGAATCCCGGGCGCCATATCGAGTCGCATCGCGATTTCTATCGGCACCTGGTGCAGGGCGACGGCGACAGCGCCAACGCGCACCGTGCGTTCTACGACGAGTACAATGCTGTGATGGACCTGCCGGCAGAATACTATCTGGAAACGCTCGACCGGGTATTCCACAAGCATGCGCTGCCCCTCGGGACGCTCGTCTCCTGCGGCGAGACCGTGAACCCGCAGGCCATCACGCGCACGGCGTTGCTGACGGTGGAAGGCGAGTTCGACGATATTTCCGGAAATGGCCAGACGGCAGCGGCGCACGAACTGTGCACCAACATCCCTGCGGCGCAACAACATCATTTGCTGGCCAGGGCCGTGGGGCATTACGGCATTTTCAGCGGGCGCCGCTTCCGCGAATCCATTTACCCCGAAATCCGGGGCTTCATCGAGCGCGTGTCATAGCCATGGCGGACGAAAAGAAACCCGGCGAGGTCTTCGAAATGTTCCAGAAGATGATCAATCCCATGGCATTTCCAATGCAAAGCCTCATGATGGCCGGATTGAGCGTGGAAGAGATCGACAAAAAGATCGGCGAGCTCACCACTGTCAAGCATTGGCTCAACACCCATGTGGGCATGCTGGAGCTCACCATCAAAACCCTCGAATACCAGCGCGCCCTGTTGACGCCCTCCCAGGGTGGCGAGCAGGGCAAACCTGTGGCTCCCCAGGACAACCCGATGTTGAACCCGGCGCTCTGGCCTTGGGCCTTCATGGGGGCCGACAAAAGCGCCGAGGCGCCTGCCCCGAAGCCTGCGGGCGGCAAGAAGCAGGACGCCGGGAAAAGCTGAGCGAAGTTGCCGGGACGGTCAGGACGGACGGCGGTCCAGCGTGATGAAAGTCAGGTCGTAGGCGTTGTGCGCATCGCGCGGCCTTTCCACGCGCGATACCTCCTGCCACTGCGCAGGCGCGATTTCCGGAAAATAGGTGTCCCCGGGAATCTCTCCCTGGATCAGGGTCAGGTAGATGCGCTGCGTGGCCTCCAGGATGGCGCCGTACAGGGCCGCGCCGCCAATCACGAAAATCTCCGGATCTTCTCCTGCCTGCAGCAATGCACCCTCGATCGAGTGCACCACCGTGCATCCGGGGGCCTGAAACGCGGGATCCCGGGTCACCACGACATTGCGCCGGCCAGGCAGCGGGCGCCCGATGGATTCGTGGGTTTTTCTGCCCATGACGACGGGGTGACCCATCGTGATCGCCTTGAAAAAAGCCAGGTCCGCGGGAAGGTGCCAGGGCATGGTGTTATTGGCGCCGATGACACGGTTGAGCGTCATGGCGACAACGATGGACAGGCGGGGTGGGGTCATGGCGTGGGTGTCGTGGGAAGCCAGCGCGGATTATGCCTCATGGGACGCTTTCAGGCCATATTGCGGGGTCTGGTATCATGGAGGAGTTTTTATCCATGACGCCTCCTCACGGGAGGAATACCCAGTGACTGAATTTCCCGATACCGATCTGACCGACTCGTGGGCGCGCCTGCCGACGCGTCACGGAGAATTTCGTGTGCGAACCTTTTCCTGCGGTGACCAGGAACATCTGGTGTTGCAGATGGGGGAGGTCCGGGGCCAGCAAAACGTCCTGGTACGCATCCACTCTGAATGTCTGACGGGAGATGTGCTGGGGTCCCTGCGATGCGATTGCGGCCCCCAGCTGCAATTGTCGCTGGAGTCCATCGGCCGTGAGGGACGAGGGGTGCTGGTGTACCTGCGCGGTCACGAGGGGCGGGGAATTGGACTGTCCAGCAAGCTTGCCGCCTACCGGCTTCAGGACCATGGCCTGGATACGGTGGATGCCAACCTGCACCTCGGTCTGCCCATCGATGCCCGGACCTACGATGCGGCCGCAGCCATTCTGGTGCAACTTGGTCTTACGACGATCAGGCTGCTGACTAACAACCCTGAAAAAATTGCCCAGCTCAACCAGCCGCCGCTCGTCGTCGTGGAGCGCGTTCCGCTGCTCGTCCCGCTGCATCAGGAAACGCTGCGCTATCTCAAGACCAAGCAGGAGCGTCTGGGCCATCTGCTGGACCTGACTGAATGAGGCCTGCCGTACGCGCCGTCTGGAGCACAGACAATCTTGTTGCGCTGCAGTAGAATGCCGCTTTGTGCGCTTCAACGGTCAGAATGAAGAGGGGAGAGGCGTGATGCTGAAAGGAAAAACCGCCATCGTGACGGGCTCCACCAGCGGGATTGGTCTTGGCATTGCCAGGGCGCTGGCAGGGGCCGGCGCGCGCGTGATGCTCAACGGGCTGGGAGATCCGGCAGAAATCGAGGCGTTGCGCGCAGGGATGGCCCGGAGTGCCGGCGTGGAAGTGGGTTTCCAGGAAGCCGACATGCGGCACTCCGAAGAAATTGCCCTGCTGGTGTCGCAGACGGCCCGGCGTTGGGGGAGCGTGGACATCTTGGTCAACAATGCGGGCATTCAGCATGTGGCCCCGCTGGAAGATTTCCCCGAAGCGCGCTGGGACGACATTCTGGCCGTCAATCTGTCTTCGGCTTTCCATGCCATGAGACATGCCCTGCCGCTGATGCGGCGGAACAACTGGGGACGAATCATCAACATTGCCTCCGCGCACGGACTGGTGGCTTCCGCGCACAAGGCGGCCTACGTCGCCGCAAAACACGGCATCGTCGGACTGACCAAGGTGGTGGCGCTTGAAACGGCGCAGACGGGGATTACCTGCAACGCCATTTGCCCGGGATGGGTGCTGACGCCGCTGGTGCAAAAACAGATCGACGCCCTGGCTGCGCAGGAAGGGCTCTCGCCCCAGGCCGCCAAACAACGGCTCCTGCTCGAAAAGCAGCCTTCGGGAGAATTTGCAACGCCCGAAGAAATCGGCGCCCTGGCCGTCTTCCTCTGTTCTCCCGCCGCCAACCAGATGCGCGGCGCCAACCTCAGCGTTGATGGCGGCTGGACAGCCCAATAACCCTTTAACCCGATTGGCATATTCCATGGCTCTCAAAAAAGTATTTCCCGATGCAAAAAGCGCGCTCGCCGGACTGGTTCATGACGGCATGTCCATTGCCGCAGGCGGATTCGGACTGAGCGGCATCCCCGAAAATCTGATCGCTGCCTTGGTGGAGAGCGGCGCCAAGGACCTCACCATCGTCGGCAACAATGCCGGCGTGGATGACTTCGGCATGGGGCTGCTCCTGACCGGACGCCAGGTCAAGAAGGTGATCGCCTCCTACGTGGGTGAAAACAAGGAATTCGAGCGTCAGGTGCTGGCCAACGAACTGGAGCTGGAGCTGACGCCGCAGGGGACCCTGGCGGAAAAATTGCGTGCCGGGGGCGCGGGAATTCCCGGGTTTTACACGCGCACCGCAGTGGGGACGCCGCTAGCCGAAGGCAAGCCCACGCGCGTATTCGACGGCAAGGAATATGTGCTGGAAGAAGCCATCCGTACAGACCTGTCCATCGTCAAGGCCTGGAAGGGCGACACGGCGGGCAACCTGGTTTTCCGCAAGACCGCGCGCAACTTCAACCCGATGATTGCCACCTGCGGGCGCGTGACCGTGGCCGAAGTGGAGGAACTGGTGGAAGCAGGGCAACTGGATCCCGACAGCATCCATACGCCGGGAATCTACGTGGACCGCATCATCCGGGGCGCGCACTACGAAAAGCGCATCGAGTTTCGCACCCTTTCCGGGGGGCATCATGTGCACCAGCACCACCTGTCGGTACGCGAAATCCTGGCGCAGCGTGCAGCGAAGGAGCTACAGGACGGGTTCTACGTCAACCTGGGCATCGGCATTCCCACGCTGGTGGCAAATTACATTCCCGAGGGCATCGAGGTCACGCTGCAATCGGAAAACGGCTTGTTGGGGATAGGACCGTTTCCGACCGAGGACACGGTGGATCCCGACCTCATCAATGCCGGCAAGCAGACCATTACCACGCTACCGGGGTCCAGCATTTTCTCAAGCGCGGACTCCTTTGCCATGATCCGTGGTGGCCATGTGGATCTTTCCATCCTGGGGGGGCTTGAGGTTGCCGAAAACGGCGATCTCGCCAACTGGATGGTTCCTGGCAAGATGGTCAAGGGGCCGGGAGGCGCGATGGATCTGGTGTCAGGGGTCAAGCGCGTCATCGTGCTGATGGAGCATGCCTCCAAGCATGGCGCCCCCAAAATCCTCAAGTCCTGTTCGCTGCCCATCACCGGCAAGGGCGTGGTCAATACCATCATTACGGAGCTTTGCGTATTCCAGGTCGAGCCTGGGCAAGGACTGGTTCTGACCGAGCTGCATCCAGGCGTGACCCTGGAGGAAGTCAAGGCCAGAACCGGCTGCGATTTCAGGGTGGCCCTGGGCTAGTCAAGGGCGATTTATGCGGGCAGGCCCTTGAATTCCTGCGCGTTTTAACGCATCCTCTCTTATTGGCGGGCCTCCCCGCATTGCAGTGTAGCCAACCTGGTCAGGTCCGGAAGGAAGCAGCCACAGCTACGTGCTGCAAGTGCCGGGGGTAAGGCTCGCCACCCTATTTACAACAACCAACCGCACTACTGCAGAATCTGGAACGTCAAATGGTGAAATCAATTCTTGTTTTTCTGTTTTTCGGGGTGTTTGCATTGCGTGGAGCCTGGGCTGCTGATGCGCTTTCCGTTGAGGCGGGATATGGCTACCACACGGACATGGGGCGTGTTGCCTGGTCCAGGGCATGGGACAAGCAGTGGTTTGCCGACCAGGCCTGGTCCTTGGGCGGGTACTGGGATGTGGCGCTGGGACGCTGGTCGCCGCATAACGATGCGGGGGGCAACCATGAGGTCACGGATTTCGGGTTGACCCCGGTCTGGCGCCTTCGGCCCTCGCAATTCTATGGAACGGTTACGCCGTTTGCCGAGCTGGCGGTGGGGGTCCATTACATCAGCAATCATGAAATCTACACGGGCCGCGACATGAGCACCCATTTCCAGTTTGGCGACCATGTGGGTGCGGGATTGACCCTGGGCGAGCATCATGACTGGGACGTGATGCTGCGTCTGCAGCACCTTTCCAATGCCGGGCTGCAAAATCCCAACCCGGGCATCAACTTCTACCAGGTGCGGCTCAGCCACTGGTACTGATGCGTCCGGAAAGTCATGGAAACCTCCCAGGTCCTGGCACGCAAATGGCGACCGCGCACGTTCTCCGAACTGGTGGGCCAGGAGCATGTGGTCCGGGCCATTGGTAACGCGCTCCAGACCGGAAGGCTGCATCATGCCTATTTGTTCACGGGCACGCGTGGCGTAGGGAAAACGACGATCGCCAGGATTCTGGCGAAATGTCTCAACTGCGAAGTGGGCATGAGCGCGACGCCGTGCGGTGTGTGCGCGACCTGTCGCGACATTGACAGCGGTCGGTTTCCGGACATGCTGGAAGTGGATGCGGCCACCAACACCAAGGTGGAGGAAATGCGCGAGTTGCTGGACAACGCGCAGTACATGCCGGTGTCCGGGCGTTTCAAGGTCTACATCATCGACGAAGTCCACATGCTGTCCCGTTCCGCATTCAACTCCATGCTGAAAACGCTGGAAGAGCCGCCGGAGCATGTGAAATTCATATTGGCCACGACGGACCCGCAAAAGGTTCCGGTGACCGTCCTGTCGCGTTGCCTGCAATTCAACCTGCGGCAAATGCCCCCCGACCTCATTACCTCGCGCCTGGCCTATATTCTTGAGCAGGAGCATGTGCCTTGCGAGGCAGCTGCATTGCCGCTGATTGCACGCGCGGCACAGGGCAGCATGCGCGATAGTCTGAGCCTGCTGGACCAGGCTATCGCCTACGGCGGCGGCGAGGTCCGGCAAGCCGATGTCAGCGACATGCTGGGCGCCATCGAACAGGATTTCCTGCTGGAAGTGCTGCGTGCGCTCAGTGCTCAGGATGGTGCGGCATTGATGCAGGTCGCCCAGGGCATGGCGGAGCGCAGTCTTTCGTTTGAACAGGCGCTCCAGGATCTGGCGGCGCTGCTGCACGATCTCGCCCTGGTTCGCGCGCTGCCGGAGCAGCGCGAAACGCTCGGCATCGAGGAGGCGTTGATGCCCCTGGCGCGCTGTTGGGATCCCCAGACGCTGCAGTTGCTCTACCAGATCGCCGTGCAAAGCCGCAGGGATTTGCCGCTGGCCCCGGATGAGGCTGCGGGCTTCAGGATGGCCCTGCTGCGCATGCTGGCCTTTCAGCCTGCAAGCAGCGCACCGGAGCCCAAACTGCAGCACCCTCCGGCCACTTCCCAGCCCTCACGGCAGCAGCGACCGTCGGCGCAATCCGCGCCGGCAGCCGCCCAGCCCAAGGCGGTCCCGCCAGCGCCGGCAGCGGTTTCAAAGGGGCCTCCCCCGGCCCTCGGAGACTGGCCCGGCCTCGTGCGTCAGCTGTCCGGCTCCGGCATGGCTTATGAACTGGCACGGCATTCGGAGTTGGTGAGCTACGCACAGGGCACCCTGGCGTTGCTGCTTGAGCCGGCCCATAAGCACCTGATGCCCTACAAGGAAAAACTGCGCACCGCCCTGCAGGCCCTGCTCGACGCGGACATAAAGATCGCCATCGAGGTCGGGGAGAGCGTGGGCGAGAGTGTTGCCGCCGTCGAAGAACGGGCCCGGGCCGCAACGCAGCAGGAGGCCGCCGAGGCGATTCGAAACGATCCCTTCGTGCAAAGCGTGGTGGGGACGTTGGGGGGCAAGCTGGTAGAATCCACCATAAAACCCAAACACGAGCAGGATGAGGGAGAGCGTTCATGATGAAAGGTGGCTTGTCTGGCCTGATGAAGCAGGCGCAGCAAATGCAGGAAAACATGCGTCGCGCCCAGGCCGAACTGGCGCAGCGCGAAGTGGAAGGCCAGGCCGGATCGGGTGCGGTCAAGGTCGTGGTCACGTGCGATCACGACGTCAAAAGGGTCAGCATCGATGCGTCGGTCATGGACGACAAGGACATGCTGGAAGACCTGCTGGTGGTGGCGCTGAAGGATGCCCATCGCCAGATCGAGGCGGCCACGCAGGAACGCATGGGCGGTTTTACGGCAGGCATGGGGCTGCCTCCGGGGCTCAAGCTGCCTTTCTGACCTGGTTCCAGTGTGACTGCCCCCACGCGACTCGAATCCCTGATTGAAGCACTGCGCTGCCTGCCGGGTGTCGGACCCAAGTCTGCACAGCGCATGGCCTTTCATTTGATGCAGCGGGACCGCGGCGGGGCGGGGCGGTTGGTCGAAGCCCTGTCCGAAGCGTTGCAGACCGTGCAGCACTGCGTTCGATGCAATAATTTCACGGAAGCAACGGTATGTGACCTGTGCAATTCCGAACGGCGCGATGCGCACCTGCTCTGTGTCATCGAGACCCCTGCAGACCTGCTCATGATGGAGCAAACCCATGCCTACCGTGGCATGTATTTCGTGTTGATGGGGCGACTGTCCCCCCTGGATGGCATCGGTCCACAGGAAATCAGGCTGGACCGGCTGCTGGACCGGGCCACGGATGGACTGACCGAGGAAGTCATTCTGGCCACCAATTTCACTGCCGAGGGCGAGGCTACGGCGCATGCCATCAGCGAGCTGCTGCGCCCCAGGGGCCTCAAGGTCACCCGCATTGCCCGCGGCGTACCGGTAGGGGGCGAGCTGGAATACGTGGATAGCGGAACTTTGGCGCAGGCGTTGCTGGAACGACGTCCAGCATCGCGTTAGTGCGCTGTTTGTAGAGGACGATACTATGCTGGACATACAACTGCTGCGCACGGACCTGGACCAGGTGGTTGCGCGCCTTGCCACACGCGGATTCCAATTCGATGCGGCGCGATTCCGGGCGCTGGAAGAAGAACGCAAGCGCATCCAGGTGCGCACCCAGGCCCTGCAGTCCGAACGCAACCAGGCCTCCAAGGCCATTGGCCAGGCCAAAGCCCGCGGCGAGGACACCGGCGCACAGATGCAGGAAGTGACGCGCATCAACGAAGCGCTCAAGGAAGTCGAGGCTGAGTTGCACGACATCCAGACCCGTCTGGAGGCCCTCCTGCTGGATTTTCCCAACCTGCCCCACGCCTCCGTGCCTG
>JAJZRV010000047.1 GCA_021850135.1 Pseudomonadota bacterium | reverse complement strand
ATCTACCGCGTCCTATAACAGCAGGAATGTGGCCACTGCGAGGAGCGTCAGCGCCACCCTGGATACCGAAAGCTTCGTCGCCAACAGCGGCACCCTGCTCTCCAACTACGCGCTGCCCACCACGGCCACCGGCACCAACGGCGTGGGGGGCGCCAGCATCGGCATCACGGCCAAGCCCATCACCGTCACTGCCAGCGCCACCAACAAGGTCTACGACGCCACCACCACGGCGACCGTCACCCTGGGCAGCCTCGGCGTCGTGAGCGGCGACGTCGTCACCTTTGCCAACACGGCCGCCAATTTTGCCGATGCCAATGTGGGCCAGGGCAAGACCGTGACTGTGCTGGGCATTTCGGCGGGCGGGTCGTCTGCCGCGAACTACAGCGTCAACAGCACCACCACCGCGCCCGCCAGCATCACTCCGGCCACGCTCACCGTCAGCGGCACGGCGGTCGCCGACAAGATCTACGATGGCACCAACCTCGCCACCCTGATCAACGGCGTGCTGGCAGGGGTCTATACCGGGGACGCGGTCGCCCTCACTCCGTCCGGCAGCTTTCAGAGCATCCATGTCGGCTCCGGCATTCCGGTGACGGCTGCGGACACCCTGAGCGGGGCTTCGGCAGGAAATTACGTGCTGACCCAACCCACCGGACTGACCGGGAACATCCTCCCCAGAACGCTAACGGTGCTGGGCACCCGGACGCCCGGAAAGGTCTATGACGGCACCACCACCGCCCTGTTGCGCAGAGGCAGCCTCTACGGCCTCATGAACGGCGACATCGTGACCCTCATCCAGGCAGGGACCTTCGCCAGCAAGAACACGGGCAGCGCCATCGCCATCACGGCCCAGGACAGCCTGGGCGGCCCTTCGGCAGGGGACTATGCCCTGGTCCAGCCCACCGGGCTGTCGGCAAGCATCACGGCCCGGCCCATCACCGTCACCGCCACCGCGGCCAGCAAGGTCTATGACGGCACCACCGCGGCTTCGGTCCTCCTGGGCAGCACCGGAATCCTCAGCGGCGACACGGTCAACTTTGCCAGCACCGCCGCCAGCTTCTCCGACATCTTCGTGGGCAACGGCAAGACCGTGACTGTGCTGGGCATTTCGGCCAGCGGCGCCAGTGCCGGAAACTACAGCCTCAACAACACCACGGCCACCGCCACCGCAGACATCACGCCCGCACCCGCCGGCCCGATCACCCGGGGAGACCTCGTGGCCTTTGATGCAAACACCGGCATCAGCGCCACGGAAGCCTATATCGGCGCCCTCGCCCATCTTTTGAGTGCCGCACCGTCGGGCAGTGCGCCCCCCACACCGGAACTTCTTGCCGATGCCGGAGCGCCTTCAGCTCCCGAAACGGATGTCGTCCTGAACAACGCTGGCGGCGCACCCCTGCTCTCCGTCATCAACAAGGGCATAAAACTGCCGAAAATTCCGGAGTGAGCGAAAAAAACTGAAGGGAAAAGAAAATGCACGGACAATCCGAAGGAGAAACTGGATTGCCCGTGCGAGGGGGGTCTGTTGACACTACTCAAAACACAAGGTGATGCAAAAGCGATAACGACATGTTATACGCTCGGGGCCAGAATCAAATTGATCTGGCTCAACATACTGTGAATTAGTTTCAACCTGATAAACTTGGGTTCGAATTTCAACGACCCGCCGTTTTGATGAAAACACCACCCCAGAATCCTGGCGCAGAAAAGCACACGCCGATGATGCAGCAGTACCTCGCCCTCAAGGCGGCGCATGCGGACCGGCTGCTGTTCTATCGCATGGGAGACTTCTACGAGCTTTTCTACGACGACGCCGAAAAGGCGGCAGGGCTGCTGGACATTACCCTGACCCGGCGCGGCACCTCTGGCGGACAGCCCATCCCCATGGCCGGGGTGCCCCATCACGCCGTGGAGCAGTATCTGGCGCGGCTGGTGCGACTGGGCGTGTCCGTGGCCATTTGCGAACAGGTGGGCGATCCGGCCACCGCCAAAGGACCTGTGGAGCGCCAGGTCGTGCGCATCGTCACGCCGGGCACGCTCACCGATGCGGCGCTCCTGGACGAGAGCCGCGACACCCTGCTTGCGGCCATCGTCCCGATGGGGGCCGCGGTGGGGCTGGCCACGCTCAACCTCAGCAGCGGCCAGCTGATCCTTTCGGAAAGCCCGCTGGCCGATCTCGACGCCGAGCTGGAGCGCATCGGCGCCGCCGAGATCCTGGTGCCGGAGTCCTTCACCCCCTCCCCGGCTCAGGCGCGTCTGCCCCTGCAGCGGCAGGCCCCCTGGCATTTCGACCTGGAGCGCGCCCAGCGTGCGCTCTGCCAGCAGTTCGGGGTGCACGACCTGTCGGGTTTCGGCTGTGATGACCTGCCCGCCGGCATCGCTGCCGCCGGGGCCCTGTTGGGATACGCCAGCCACACGCAGCGCAGCGCCCTGCCCCACATCCAGGGCATCGAGGTGCATCGCCGCGGCGACTGGGTGCGCATGGACAGCGCCACGCGCCGCAATCTGGAGATTTCGGAAACCCTGCGCGGCGAGCGCAGCCCCACGCTGCTCTCCGTGCTGGACACCTGCGTCAACCCCATGGGCCGGCGCCTGCTGCACCGCTGGCTGCACCATCCCCTGCGCCAGCGCGCCCCGCTGGAGATGCGCCACGCGGCCATCGGCGCCCTGGTGGGCGAGGGCACGGCGCATGTCGCCCGGCAATTGCAGGCCCTGCTCAAACGCAGCAGCGACGTCGAGCGCATCATCGGCCGCCTCGCCCTCAAATCCGCCCGTCCGCGCGACCTCGTGGCCCTGCGCGACACGCTGGCCCTCCTGCCCGAAGGGGTCGCCCTGCTGTCCGGGGTCACCTCGGACCGCCTGGGCGCCCTGTGCGGCGCCCTGCACGCCACCCCCGCCGACATCCATGCCCTGCTGGCGCGCGCCATCGCGGCGGAGCCTGCCGCCCACATTCGCGACGGCGGCGTCATCGCGCCGGGCTTTGATGCCGAGCTCGACGAGCTGCGCGGCATCCAGGAGCATTGCGGCGACTTCCTGCTCGACCTGGAAAGCCGCGAACGCACGCGCACCGGCATTGCCACCCTCAAGGTGGAATACAACCGGGTCCACGGGTTTTACATCGAGGTCAGCCACGCGCAGGCCGGCCGCGTGCCCGACGACTATCGCCGCCGCCAGACGCTCAAGAATGCCGAGCGCTACATCACCCCCGAGCTCAAGGCCTTCGAGGAAAAGGCCCTGTCCGCCAACGAGCGCGCCCTGACGCGCGAAAAGTTCCTGTACGAGCAGGTGCTCGACGCGCTCCTGCCGCACCTTCCAGCCCTGCAGGCCACGGCCGCCGCCGTGGCCGAACTGGACACCCTGGCGTGCCTGGCCGAACGCGCCGTGGCGCTCGATCTCGTGGCGCCCGTGTTCTGCGACGAGGCCCGCCTTTCCATCGTGGGGGGGCGCCATCTGGTGGTGGAGCAGCAGGTGGAACGCTTCATCCCCAATGACACCGAGCTGCATGCCGGGCGGCGCATGCTGCTCATCACCGGCCCCAACATGGGGGGCAAATCCACTTACATGCGCCAGACCGCGCTGATCGTCCTGCTGGCGCACGCGGGCTGTTTCGTGCCGGCAAGATCCGCGGTGCTGGGTCCCGTGGACCAGATCTTCACGCGCATCGGTGCCGGAGACGATCTGGCCTCGGGCCGCTCCACCTTCCTGGTGGAGATGTCGGAGGCCGCCCACATCCTCAACACGGCCACGGCGCGCAGCCTGGTGCTGGTGGATGAAATCGGGCGCGGCACCTCCACATTCGACGGCCTGGCGCTGGCTTACGCCATCGCGCATTACCTGATCGAAAAAAACCGCAGCCACACCCTGTTTGCCACGCACTATTTCGAGCTGACCCAGCTTGCGCTGGAGACCCCGGGGGTCGTCAACGTCCACCTGGATGCCGTGGAACACCAGGATCGCATCGTCTTCCTGCACGCCCTCGAGGAAGGGCCGGCCAGCCAGAGCTACGGCCTGCAGGTGGCGGCGCTTGCCGGCGTGCCGGGCAGCGTGATCCGCCAGGCGCGGCACTACCTCGCCCACCTCGAAGAGAGTGCCGCCGCCCAGCGCCCGCAGGGCGACCTGTTCGTGGCGCCTTTTGGCGCCACCCCTCCCCAGGCGCCCCCGCCTGCAGCGCCCGCCGCGCCGCACCCCGTGCTGGCCCAGCTGCGCGACCTCGACCCGGACGCCCTCACGGCGCGCGACGCCCTGCAACTGCTGTACGATCTGGTGCGCGCCGCGCGCCAGGATTGACACGGATCAACCCTTCCCCCAAGTCCTTGGCCCCATCCCGAAGCGGCGCCCCATAATGGGGCCGGGTTTTGCCCTCACGCCCCTAATGTTTCCACGGGTTGTGCCGATAAATCAGAAGCAGTCGGAGGATCAGCCCTGAATTGAGGCCGGTCCCCTAAAAAATTATGACTAGAGGAGCCTTCATGAAAAAGTTCTTGTTTGCCATTACCGCTGCATCACTCATCTCCATGCCTGTGTTTGCCGAAAGCTACGCTTCGCCGAAGGAAGCCGAAGCCATGGTCGGCAAGGCCGTCAAGGCCATGCAGGCCAACCGCGAGGGCACGCTCAAGGAAATCACCGCCAAGGACAGGAAATGGGAAGATCGTGACCTCTACCCCGTGGTCTACGACATGAACGGCAAGTGCCTGGCGCACGGCCAGAACGCCAAATCGGTGGGAAAGGACCTGATTGACCTGGCCGATGCCGATGGCAAGGAGTTCATCAAGGAGCGCGTGGAACTGGCCAAGAGCAAGGGCAAATTCTGGCAGGACTACAAATTCACCGACCCCGTCACCAAAAAGGTGCTGCCCAAGTCGGCCTATTGCGAAAAAGTGGGCGAAGACATCGTCTGCGCCGGCGTCTACAAGCACTGATCGTCCCCCTCAACCGTCCTGAGAGTTCACCGTGAACATCAAGAAAAAGATACTTCTGGCACCCCTGCTGACAGTCGTCATGATGCTGGTTCTGGGAGTGGTCAGTTTTTTTGGCATGCGGACCATGCAGGGCGCGCTTGAGACCATCACCACCCGGGGCATGCAACACACCGCGCTGCTGAACGGCAGCCGCGGTGAGCTCCTGGAGGCCAACATCGGCGTCTATCGCCTGTTTGCCTCCTTTGCCAATTTCGATGCCGATCGCATCCAGAAGGAAACCACCGCGATCCTGGCACATGCGGACAACGCCATCAAACTGATGAAAAGCCTGTCCGAGCGCAGCGACCTCGGTGCGGAAGAAAGGAAAAGCCTCGCCGCACTGGAACAGCCCATGGCCAAGTACCGCAAGAACGTGGCGCAGGCCATTGACATGGCCCAGTCCGACCTTGCCAGCGGCACCGGCATGATGCAGGCCGCCGACAAGCGGTTTGTGGAAATGGCCGCGCAGATGGACCAGATCCTGGCCGACCAGAAAAAGAAAGGGGAAGAGGCCATCGCAGCCGCCTCCGCCAGCGCCTCGCGCACCGTGACGCTCTCCATGGTGATCCTGGTGGCCTCGGTGGTGGCCGCCCTCGCCATTGCGCTGACCCTCTCCAACCGGATCGTGGCCCCCATGCTGGCCGCCATCCGCACGGCCACCGCCATCGCCTCGGGCAATCTCACCAGCCAGGTGCCCAAGGGCGACAAGGATGAAACGGGCGACCTGTTGCGCGCCCTGAGCACCATGCAGGAAAACCTGCGCCAGTTGATCGACACCATCGCCAGCAATGCGCGCCAGACCGCCGCCACCAGCACCAACATGGCCGGCGCCCTCTCTGAGATCAGCCAGGCCGTGGAAGGCCAGAACGATGCCACCAGCACGGTGGCCGCAGCCATCGAGCAGATGAGTGTCAGCATCGGCAACATTCACGACAACGCCAACCAGGCGCTGGAAGCCAATCAGGAATCTGCACGGCTGGCCACGGAAGGCAGCACCATCGTCCAGAGCGCCTTTGACGAGATGACCCGCATTTCCAACACGATCAAGGAAGCCGCCGGGGTGGTGGAGCGCGTGGGGCAGCAGTCCAACGACATTTCAGCCATCGTCCAGGTCATCCGCGAAGTGGCGGACCAGACCAACCTGCTGGCACTCAATGCCGCCATCGAGGCCGCCCGTGCCGGCGAACAGGGCCGCGGCTTTGCCGTGGTGGCCGACGAAGTGCGCAAGCTGGCGGAAAAGACCACCAGCTCCGCCCAGGAGATTGCCGACATGATCGTGGCCATCCAGCAAAGCGCGGGGCAGGCGGTGGACGACATCCGGCTCGTGGTGGATCAGGTTTCCACCACGGCCACCTACGCCGACAACGCCCGCCAGTCCATCGAACGCATCCAGACGCGGGCCGGACAGAGCGAAGGGTTTGCGCGCGAAATCACAGCCGCCCTGGGAGAGCAGACCCAGGCGAGCGAGCTGATCGCGCAGAAGGTGGAAGGGATCACGCAGATGAGCGAAGCCAATGCACAGGGCGTGTCCCATGCCAGCCAGTCCATGGGTGAAATGGAAGAGCAATCGCGTCTGCTGCAGGCTGCAGTGACGCGATTTACCGTTTGACGCGCTGGCGCAGGCTCAGTGGTGATGGCCGTGTTCACCATGAACATGGCCGTGCTGCAGTTCTTCCTGGGTGGCCGGGCGCACGCCCAGCACAGTGCAGGCAAACACCAGCGTCTTGCCCACCAGCGGGTGATTGCCATCCACCACCACCTTGTCGTCGGTGACGTCCGTCACGGTGTAGAGTACGGTTTCGTCATGCTCCGCCCCTTCCGGCTGACCTTCAAACTGCATTCCCACCTTGACCTGTGGCGGAAAGAGATTGCGCGGCTCGACCCGTAGCAGCGACTCGTCATACTCGCCAAAGGCTTCTTCGGGTTCCATGGTGACCGTGCAGGCAAACCCTTCCACCTGACCTTCCAGGGTTTCTTCCACCAACGGGAAAATGCCGTCGTATCCGCCGTGCAGATAGCTGACTGCAGGGTCGCTGGACTCCAGCAATTTGCCCTCGTCGTCGGACAGGGTGTAGCTCAGGGTGACCACCGAATCTTTTGCAATGACCATTTCTACTCAATCTCCTTCACCAGTTTCAACACTTCGACCACATGGTCACGGCTGTTCTGCGCCGGCACGACATGCCGCACGACACCGTCGCGGTCGATGACATAGGTCACGCGATCCACACAGGTGCGCACATGCCCACCCATCTCTTTCTCGTGTAACACCCCATAGCGCCGGCAGACGTCGCCCTCCACGTCCGACAGGAGACGTGAATTGAGCCCATTTGCCTCGCAAAAATCGGCATGGCACAGGATGTCGTCCTGCGACACCCCCAGCACCACGGCCCCGTGATGCAAAAAGTCATCCTCGCGGTCGCTGAAGTTGATGGCCTCCCGCGTACACTGGGGCATGCTGTCGCGCGGATAGAAAAACAGCACGACCTTTTTTTTCCCCTTGAAATTGGACAGGCGCACCATTTCCATCCCGGAGTCGGGGAGCTCGAAACCTGGCGCCTTTTGTCCCACTTTCAACATGGAGGTTCTCCAACACCGTGGAGCAGATTCTATCCCATCCCCGCATCTTGTGTTGGTCCCCTCCCCGCCGCGCTTCCCGTTGCATCTGGATTACAATCCGGGTTTCGCCCCGAGACCTTCATGAAGACATCATTACTGGGCCCGTTGAGCCCCAAGACCTTCCTGGCGCGCCACTGGCATAAAAAACCGCTGCTCGTGCGCCAGGCCGTCCCGGATTTCCTGGGGTTTCTCACGCCGGCCGAAATCAGGAAACTGACCACCCGCCCCGACGTCCAGGCACGCCTCATCATCCGCGAGGGCCGGCGCTGGACATTGCATCACGGCCCGTTCCGTCCCATCGATTTCAAGACCCTGCCCGATCGCAACTGGACGGTGCTGGTGCAGGAGCTCAACCACTGGATCCCCGAGGCCGCCGAGCTGCTGCACGCCTTCAGCTTCGTGCCGCACGCGCGACTGGACGACCTGATGGTCAGTTACGCCGTACCCGGCGGCGGCGTGGGACCGCATTTCGATTCCTACGACGTGTTTCTGCTGCAGGGCTTTGGCACGCGACGCTGGGCCATCGCCGAAACCGACGACCTGGAACTGATTCCCGACAGCGACCTCAAGATCCTGCGGCGCTTCAAGCCCCAGGCGCGCTGGGACCTCGAGGCGGGAGACATGCTCTATCTGCCGCCGCAATGCGCGCACGACGGGGTGGCCGTCTCGGAATGCTTTACCTATTCCATCGGCTTTCGGGCGCCCACGCACCAGGAGTGGGTCAACGCGTTTCTCGACCACCTGCGCGACCACCTCAGCGTCCCCGGACGCTATGCCGACCCCGACCTCAAGCTGCAGGCCCATCCCGCCGAATTGCCGGCGGCGCTGTTGCAGCAGGTCGGTCACATTTTGCAATCCATCCGCTGGCGCGATCAGGATATCCTGTCTTGCGTCGGACGTTATCTGACCGAACCCAAGCCCCATGTGTTTTTCGACCCGCCCGAGGCACCCCTGACGCGTGCCCGCTTTGTACGGCAGGCCGAACGTGCCGGCCTGCGCCTCGATCCGCGCAGCATCATGCTGTTTCGCGCAAACCACCTGTTCTTCAACGGCGAGGAACATGCCGTCGCGGGTGCGGCGCGGCCCGCCCTGATCGCCCTGGCCGACCACCATCACCTGCCGCCCGGGCCGCTGCCGGAGGGCGCCATTGCCCTGCTTTATGACGCCTATCTTGCAGGCTGGCTGCATTGACAGAAATTGCTTGCTGCAACGCAAGCGTGTGGTGTAACCTCTCGGAATCTGGAAGGCCCACCGGAGGCTGCCCAGGTGTGTCTTTAACTTTCTATCGATAGGAATGCAAATGAAACTGAACCTCTTGATCGCTGCTCTGTTCGCCGTTGCTGTTGCCGCTTGCAGCAAACCCGAAGCCCCGAAGACCGAAGCCCCCAAGGCTGACGCTCCGGCCGCTGCGCCTGCTGCTCCCGCCGCTGCTCCTGCTGCCCCGGCCGCACCTGCTGCTGCACCCGCTCCTGCTGCGCCTGCTGCCCCCGCCGACAAGAAGTAATCCGGCGCGGCCTTGCGCTGCAAAGCAAAAGCCGACCTTCGGGTCGGCTTTTTTATTGTCCCGCCTCCTTGTTGACCCGCCTCAACGAAGCCGGGCTAGGCCCTCACTTCCAGCCAATCCAGTCCCAGCCCCTGGTCTGCCACCACCACCTCCTCCGCGGGGCACCCCAGGACCCGGGCCAGCGCGGCCTGCGCGAGCTGCGGGGTGTTGTTCTTCTTGCTGACGTGCGCCGCGACCACGCGCTGCAGGCGGGAATGGTCGAGGCGCGAGAGCAGCGCTGCCGCCTCCTCGTTGCTGAGATGGCCAAAGCGCCCGCGCACCCGCGCCTTGAGCTGGGGGGGATAGGGGCCGTGCTGGAGCATGTGGGGATCGTAATTGGCTTCCAGGAACAGCGCATCGCAGGTTTTCAGCATGGCCTCGATGTGCGGCGTGGAACATCCCACGTCGGTGAGCACGCCCAGGCGCAGGTGGCCATCGCCCACCACGAACTGCAGCGGCTCACGCGCATCGTGGGGCACGGCAAAGGGTTCGATGGCCAGGGCGTCTATGGCAAAGGGGATGTCGCTGGTGATGGCATGAAGCTGTGACGCCGCCAGCTGGTCGCGCAACGCTCCCAGCGTGCCGAAGCTGGCATGGACCGGCAGGCGATGGCGCCGCGCCAGGCGGGCCACCCCGGCGATGTGGTCCGTATGTTCATGGGTGACGAGCAGCGCCGTCAGCTGCTGCGGCAGGACGCCCAGACGGCCCAGGCGCGCTTCCGTCTCGGCCAGCGAAAACCCGCAGTCCAGCAGGACACAGGTGGCTTCGCATTGAATCAGCAGTCCGTTGCCTTCACTCCCGCTGCCCAGTGATGCGAAGCGGATCACGCGTCAATGCAGCTGATCGTAGATCAGGGTCAGCATCTTGTTGGCCGTCTCGGGGTTGATCATGTTCTCGCCCTTGTCGCGCACGTCCACTTTCGAGCCCTTGCCCGTGATGCTGGTGATGGTGATGCGGTAGGTCTGGGTATCCTTCGACTTGTCTTCGGATTTCCAGAACTGCAGGCTGGAGAAGAAGCTCTCCTTCTTCTTGGCCTGCAGCGGCGCTTCGCTATCGGTATAGCGCACGTAATACACCCCGGCGGCACGGTCCCGGTCTTCCACGGTAAAGCCGCTGCGGTCCAGCGCCAGCCCGACACGGCGCCAGGCGCGATCAAAGGGCTCGTTGAGCGAGAGCACCGTATCGCCGTCCGGCTGCTTGGTCAGACTGGCCAGCGCGTTGACCTGCGGTGCGGAGGCGCCAGCGGCCTGTGCCCCCGAGGTGCTGGCAACCAGCGTGGCGGCCTGTTCCTCCGTGGTGCCAAAACGCAGCGCCAGTTTCTTGAGGTACTCGTTTTCCAGTTCGGGATCTTCCGGGCGCGTCTGCCAGCTGGTGCCGGTGTAGTCCTTGCTGACCACCTCCTCCATGCCCCGGTGGGTGATGAAGATCTCGGTGGTCCCGGCCACATTGCCCCGCTCCACCCGGGTGCGGTATTTGTCGCGCAGAGGGCTGGAGAACAGGTTATCCACCACGCTGCTCAGGATGCGCTTGACGAAGTCCTGCGGAATGCTGGCACGGTTTTCCGTCCAGTCGGTTTCCATCAGGCCGATTTGCGGGTTATCCACCTTGATCACAAAGCCGTTGCTGGTCCAGAAATCCTTCAGGACGGGCCAGACCTGTTCGGCGCTGGCCTTCACCACCAGCCAGCGCTGCGCGCCGTCATGCTCGATGCGCACCCCGTCGCCCAGTGTGGGCAACACCCCGCCCGCACCCGCCACCACCGTGGTGGTGCCTTTCTCCTTGGAGTATTGCGAATAGGTGGTGCCCTTCTTGTCGCGCTCGGGAATGGCAAAGCGTTCGTCCGTCTGGACCGGCGTCAGGTCGGGCGGCACGTCGAGCGGCTGCGCGGTCTCGGCCTGCGCCTTGTAATCGACTTTCTTGGACTGCAGCAGATTGGTTGACGTCGTACACCCCGCCAGCAGGGTCAGGGTCATCAGACCCAGACCGCACCCTCTGGTCCATCGGTTATTAGCGCTCATCCCGTTCCTCGTGAGGGGTTATGCAATGCCCGCTTGGCGCAAGGCGCTGCGGACGGTTTCGTGATGCTGGGGCGACAGCGGCGTGAGCGGCAGACGCAGTGCGGGACCGATCCGGCCCATTTGTGCGAGCGCCCATTTCACCGGAATGGGATTGGCTTCGACGAAGAGGTCGCGGTGCAACCCCAGCAGCGTGTCGTTGACAGCGCGTGCGGCCTTCGTGTCGCCGGCCAGGGCCGCACGGCACATCTGCGCCATCGCGGCGGGCGCCACGTTGGCCGTGACCGAAATGACGCCCTGGCCGCCCATCAGCATGAAGGCGGCAGCCGTGCCGTCGTCGCCGGTGTAGCAGGCAAAACCGGCCGGCGCACGGCGGAACAGGTCGGAGGCACGATACAGGTCGGCCGTCGCATCCTTGATGCCCACGATATTGGGGATGGCAGCCAGGCGCAGGGTGGTGTCGTTGGACAGATCGGCCACCGTGCGCCCGGGCACGTTGTAGAGAATCATCGGCAGGTCCACCGCTTCGGCGATGGCCTTGAAATGCTGGTACAGCCCTTCCTGGGTGGGTTTGTTGTAGTAGGGCACCACCGACAGGCTGTAGTCGGCGCCCACGCTCTTGGCAAAGCGGGCCAGCTCGATGGCCTCGGCAGTGGAGTTGGCGCCCGTGCCCGCGATCACCGGGATGCGGCCGGCGCAATACGCCACCGCAGCCTTGATCAGGGCTTCGTGCTCCGTCACGTTGACCGTGGGAGATTCGCCCGTAGTGCCGACGATGGCGATGGCGGACGTGCCCGAAGCCACGTGCCAGTCTATCAGCGCCTCGAGGCGTGGAAAATCCAGGCTGCCATCTTCCAGCATGGGGGTGACGATTGCGACCAGACTGCCTTGCAACATGCCCGATTCCCTACACATAAAGCGGCAATTCTACTACAAATTTTCCTTATCCCGGCGCTACAGGGGCGGGCGCTTCAGGGATAATGGCAGGATGAACATCTTACTGACCGGCGCCCACGGGCAGGTCGGGGCGGCGCTGCAGCCCCTGCTGGAACCCCTGGGCCACCTCACCGCGCTGGGGCGCGAGGCGCTCGACCTGGCCGATGCCGACGCCCTGCGCGCGGCCGTACGGCGCCATCGCCCGCAACTCATCGTCAATGCGGCGGCCTACACCGCCGTGGACCGCGCCGAAACCGAGCCCGCGCTTGCCGAGACCGTCAACGGCATCGCCCCCGGCGTCCTGGCCGAGGAAGCCCAGCACCTGGGCGCGGCCCTCATCCATTACTCCACCGATTACGTGTTCGACGGCAGCCGGGCCGAACCCTATGTGGAAACCGACCCGCCCCACCCGCTGGGCGTTTACGGCCGCAGCAAGTGGCTGGGCGAGCAGACCGTCCAGGCCAGCGGCGCGCCCGCCTGGATTTTCAGGACCAGCTGGGTCTACAGCCTGCACGGCGCCAATTTCCTCAAGACCATGCTGCGCCTGGGGCAGGAGCGCGACACCCTCAACGTGGTCAACGACCAGTGGGGTGCACCCACCTGGGCCGGCTCCCTCGCCGATGCCACGGCAACGCTGGTGCGCAAGGCCCGGGACAGCGGCGACGCGGCCGCCTTCATCCGGCAGCACCAGGGCGTGTACCATATGACCAATGGCGGGGCCACCACCTGGTACGCGTTTGCACAGGCCATTTTTTCCCTGCGCCCGGAATGCCGGGCCCGCCTCGTTCCCATTCCGGCCAGCGCCTACCCCAGCCCGGTGCGCCGCCCGGCCAACAGCCGGCTGGACAACCGCAAGCTTGCAGAAACCCTGCACGTCACCCTGCCCCCGTGGCAGGAAGCCCTGCAGCGCTGCCTGGAAGCCCTTCCTCCCATTTCACGGTAACTGCATTCCCATGAACGTCATTCCCACCGCCATTCCCGAGGTCCTGATCATCGAGCCGCGCGTCTTTGGCGACGAGCGCGGATTTTTTTTCGAGAGCTACAACGAACGCCAGTTCCAGGAGGCCACCGGCGTGCCGGCGCGCTTCGTGCAGGACAACCATTCGCGCTCGGCGCGCGGCGTCAAGCAGG